>JBBDWJ010000101.1:0-40224 GCA_040902925.1 Bryobacterales bacterium
CGGGAATCGAGGGAGTCTGGCTCAGCAGGTCGTCGACGCGGCCGTTGAGCGAACGTAGAAACGCGACCAAGTCCGATCTTTCCTCGCTCGTCAGGGAAAGCGGCCGGATCTCGGCTTCCAGGGATTCGGGCGCCGAGCCGCCCCGGTCATAGTGGTCGAGAACGTGATCGAGCCGCAGAAAGCGGCCGTTGTGCATGAACGAAAAGCGACGCGTCACGTCGCGCAGACTCTGCGTTTTGTACTTTGTGCCCGGCAGCTTGTCGCCCTCGCGCTCGGGCACGCCGGTGTAATGAAACTCGTGGTCGGTGAGCATCGGGCCGTGATGGCAGCCAACGCAGCCCGCTTTGCCAGTGAATAGATTCATTCCGCGAATCGCTTCCGGACTCAGCGCTCGCTCGTCGCCGGAAAGATAGCGGTCGAGGTCGCTGTCGTGGGAAACCAGCGTGCGCTCGAAAGCGGCAATGGCCTTGGCCACCAGAGCGTAAGTGATCGGCTCACCGGGAAACACCTTTGCGAATGCCGCGCTGTAGAGTGGATCGGCGGCCAGACGCTGGGCGGCCTTTTCCGGATCCATGTCCATCTCCTGATGGTTCTCGAGCGGCATCGACGCCTGCTCTTCGAGCGTTTTGGCGCGGCCGTCAAAAAACAGGCTGCGCTGCCAGCCGACGTTCAACAGATTCGGCGTCTTGCGCGATAGCTCGGACTCCTGCAAGCTCCAGCCGCGCGAAAAGCCGTCGGTGAAAAAAAGCTCCGGCTTGTGGCAGGTCGAGCAGCTACGCTGGCGGCGCTCCGACAGCATCGTCTCGAAGAAGAGCATTTCGCCCAGCTTAATTTTCTCGGGCGTGCCGGGGTTGTCGGGCGGATGCGGCGGTAAACCCGTGAGGGGCTCAAGGCGCGGAACATCATTGGCCCAAGCCAACGCGCAAGCGAGTGCAGTAACGACAAGGAGCCGGAAGTTATGCCTCACTAAAGACGCCCTCTTTCCAAAGTCTACTATAGGCGGAGAATCGAGAAGAGAGAAAGCAAGGCAAAAGGCAAAAGGCAAAAATGCGGAACGCCGAAGATCGAGCTTGGTACCGGCGGCTACTTTTGCTGAGTTGGCCAACAGGCAAGGGTCAACACTCTCAGTGCGCCAAGGCCTAGGCTCGCTTCCCTCTGCAACTTTGCCTCTTGCCTTTTGCACTTTGCCTTCCCCCTCTTCATTTCCTCTTCTCCTTCCTCTTCTCCTTCCTCTTTGCCTCCCGCCTCGAATAAACTTGGTCATGACCTGCCGCTTCTCCCCCAAAGTTCTGCAACGTTTGCTGGCGGTTTTCAGCCTGCTCGTCGGCGCCGCGCCAGCCTGGCCACAAGCCAACGCCCCTTACGACATCCTCATCCGCAACGCTAGAATCCTCGACGGTGCCGGCAACCCTTGGTTCCGAGGCGACGTCGGCATACGCGGCGACCGCATCGCCGCCGTGGGGATGCTGCCTGGCGCAACGGCTCGCCGCACGATCGACGCCAAACAGCAGATCGTCGCACCCGGTTTTCTCGACGTACACAACCACAGCCTCCCGGCGATGTTCGAAGCGAGCGGCGAAAACTTCATCCGCATGGGTGTTACCAGCATCATCGAAGGCAACGACGGCGGCTCGCCGATTCCGCTGGCCGGCTTCCTCGACAAAACAGCCGCGGCGCGCCTCGCCGTCAATGTCGGCTCATTCCTCGGTCACGGCAGCGTGCGCCAGGAGATTCTTGGCGCCGTCGATCGCAAAGCAACGCCCGCGGAGCTCGACCAGATGCGCCGCCTGGTGCGCCAAGGCATGCAGCAAGGCGCGCTCGGGCTGAGCACCGGCCTGTTCTATATCCCCGGCGCGTTCGCTCCCACCGAAGAGGTCGTCGAGTTGGCTAAAGTCGCGGCGGAATATGGTGGCATGCACATCTCGCACATGCGCGACGAATCCGCCAGCCTGCTCGACAGCGTCCGCGAGACCATTCGTATCGGGGAAGAAGGCGGCCTGCCGACCCAGCTCACTCACCACAAAGCCCTCGGCAAACCCAACTGGGGGCAAACCGCCGAATCGCTGCGGCTTGTGGAAGAAGCCAGGCGGCGCGGGGTCGACGTCTCGATCGATCAGTATCCCTACACGGCGTCGCACACCGGCACCGCCGCGCTGTTCGCGCCTTGGGCGCAGGAAGGCGGGCGCGAAAAGATGCTCGAGCGCCTCAAGGACCCCGCAACCCGCGCCCGCATCAAAGCCGACATCGCTCAAAGAATCGAGATCGACCGCGGCGGCGGCGATCCGGCCAACGTGCAGCTCTCGCGCTGCGGCTGGGACAGCAGCCTCGACGGCAAGACCCTCGCCGACGTCACCCGCGACCGGGGCCGCGAGGTCACCTTCCTGAACGCCGCCGAAACCACGATGGAGATCCAGCAGGCGGGCGGCTGCCAGGCCGTCTATCACGCCATGAGCGAGGAAGACGTCATCCGCGTCATGCAATATCCGGGAACGATGATCTCTTCCGACGGCGGCATCCACGTCTTCGGCGAGGGTGTGCCTCATCCGCGCTTCTACGGAACGTTCCCCCGCGTGCTGGGCCGTTATGTTCGGGAAAAAGGGATTCTGCGCCTGGAGGACGCCGTTCGCAAGATGACTTCGCTACCGGCGCAACGGATCGGGCAATTCGACCGCGGGCTGATTCGCCCGGGAATGAAGGCGGACGTGACAATCTTCGACCCCGAGCGGATCATCGACCGCGCCGAGTTCGGCGATCCTCACCGCTACGCCGAGGGAGTTTCTTACGTGTTCGTCAACGGTGCGGTAGTGCTGGACCAGGGTCAAATGACAAAGGCGCGGCCCGGTCAAATCCTTTATGGACCGGGCTACGCCAAATAATTTCCAGGCATGGACCCCTCGTCAGGGCCCAGGCAATTGGAACCAGCCGACGCGCTCGACGTAGCGCGCTGCCGAGGCGTGTGACGGCGAACTCCCGCAAGATAAACGGACCCTCGCGCCGCTGCCTTGTTAGGCCAGCGATGCTACCGGAGCGACGTATATTTCTACGGAAGAGTGACGATACGACCCGGTCGGCCGGGCGCTGGTCGCAACGCGGGTGCGTGCTGGGGCGAGGCAAGTCGAGGCGAGTTCCCGGCGCTCGGACGAATAGTCATCCGCTGCCGGACATGGAGGGGGCTTGCGGGTAAGTAGCCCCTCCCACTGCGCCGGTTCTGAGCTTGGTTAGCCAACAGCAAAACCTGTGTCCATCCCGAAGCGTTTAGGCAGCGCGATCGAAGGTCACAAGACCGTCCGTCCGCTCCTGCTCGTCGTGTTCTCCCTGGCAACGCACACACAGCGTCGTCCACGGGATCGCATCCAACCGCTTGGGATTGATCGGTTCTCCGCAATCCTGGCAAATGCCATATTCGCCGGTATCGAGCAGCGCGATCGCCGTTTCCACCGCCTTCTGAGTTTTGAAGTCGGTGTTGAGCGCCAACACGGCCATATCCAGATCCATACGAGACTGGACCTGATCCATGGGGTCGTTGGACCGCTCGGTGATCAACTCGCTCCGGCGGTTGGCCTTCACCAGTTCCTCCAGCTTGACTTCCAGGTGCTTGCGAACCTTTGTGTATTCCTTTTTGCTCATCTGTTTACTCCTACGAAATCCTGAAACCGTATAGATGCCCTCCACCGGGTGGTGGTTGCATCTTTTTTGTGAGCTTTTTTAGCGGGTAAATATTTAAGCTGTCCCGCCTCGGATTTCAGGTAGTAGCAATTGGCGTGCCAGAGCCAGGCGGGGGCTGCTAAGCAGACGAAAGCCTATGATTCTTAAAGGCTAACCGGCTCCGCGTCAGCCGAGCATGCGTCGCGCGTCGCCAAAGACTGACTGCAACATCTGCATGGTAAGAACGCCCGTTTGGGTGTTTTGGCGGCTCGGGTGATAGCAACATAGTAGAGTCGGCAGGCCGGACGGTAACCGGAAATGCGCTCCATGCGAAAACGGGTAGCCGGAACGGCGCTGAATGAGCTTTCGATCGAGCGGTACGCCGAGATAGGCATCCAATGCCAGCCGTCCGAGAGTTACTACGACCTTCACGTTGGCCAGCAGATCGAGTTCCCGCTCCAGGAACGGCCGGCAAGCGGCAAACTCCTCCCGGGTTGGCTTGTTGCCGGGAGGCGCGCAACGCACGGGCGCAGTAATATATGCATCGATAAGGTGGAGCCCGTCGCTGCGACCGGTGGAGTTGGGCTGCGAAGCAAAACCATTGTCGAACAAGGCCTTATAGAGAAAATCACCCGACGAATCGCCCGTGAACATGCGCCCGGTGCGGTTGGCCCCATGAGCGCCCGGGGCGAGCCCAACGATCAGCAGCCGGGCTGCCGGATCGCCGAATGAGGGAACCGGGCGGCCCCAGTATTCGCAGCGCAGGTAGGCGCGCCGCTTCGCGGAAGCTACCGCCTCGCGATGGGCGACCAGCCTGGGACACAACCGGCAGGCAATCACCTCTTGTTGCAGTTTGGCAAGCTTCAGACTCAACCGGTTCGCAGCCATAAGGATTGACTAATGAGTAGTTTAGCGAATCGCGCAGGCCGCGCGGGGCTTCGGCGCCGCGGGTTGGAGTTTGGTGTCCCTTTCGACGGTCTAGGTCCGCTATTCTCTACATCCAGGGTCCCCATATCCGTGGGCACGGTACATCCGAGCCAGCCCAATATGTATTCCATGATACGATTAGGGATTGGTGGAACTAACCAGTCAGACAAGCCGACGGCAGCGCCACAGTTGCTTGAATCAGGACAAATCTGGTATAAACCATTGCGACACGGGGCGTTAGCGGCTATCCTCAGGGCGGTAAAGAGAGCCTAGTATTTTCAGATCCCAAGGGCTTCCAGACCCAAGGGCCGCAACGGAAACCACTATGGCGCGGAGCACGAAAAAGGCACCCAAGGTGAAGCCCAGCCAGGCGAAGGCACTAACTTCACGGGCTCGGCCTTCGAGTGCGGCCAAGCCCGCCAAGGCCCGCAATTCCGCTGCGCGAAAAACCGCCAAACCTCGGACGGCTGCTGCTGAATCCGCATCCGAAAAGGCCAAGCCGGTGAAGGCAACGAAGAATCGGACGAGCGCCACGCCGAGCCCCAAGCCGTCCGGCAAACACGAGGCCGGCAAAAAAGCAGCGCCGGAGACCTCGCCAGGGAAAGCCGCGCCAGAGAAGAAAGCGGCAGCCACGCAGAAAGCTGCGGCCCAGAAGAATCCTTCAAAAGCTCCCGCGCCCACGAAACAGAAGTCGCCCCAATCCTCACAGAGCAACGACGGGCCTGCCTCCACGGTGGCGCCCTTCCTTCGAAAGATCACCGTGCGGACCGCACCGCCCCCGCCTGCGCCGCCTCCAGTCGATAGACAAGCTGAGCAGGCAGCCAAAGCGGTGAAGCAGCTCGAGTTGCGTCAGGCCGAGTATTACGACAAAGCGGTGACGTTGTTCAACACCAAGAAGTTTGCGCGGGCGCTTTCCCTGTTGGAGAAGACTCTGGAGGGCCCCGACGCCACGCTCCGTCATCGGGCTCAGGTCTACACAGAGATCTGCCGGCGTCAGATCAGCAACCAGAAGGTTCAGCTCAAGACGGCGGAAGACTATTACAATTACGCTGTAAAGCTGATGAACGATCGCCGCCTTGAGGAGGCCCAGCGCCATTTGCAGCGTGCCCTGCAGATTGCCCCCAAAGCGGGTTATGTTCACTACGCCAACGCCGTACTGTCGGCGCTGCTAGGCGATGCCGACTCGGCCTTCGGGAACCTCAAAAGAGCGATTGAAATCGATCCGCTGAACCGTGTTTTAGCTCTGAACGACGCCGATCTCGCCAGCGTCGCGAGCCATCCCCGCATCGCCCATCTCCTCAACGAGGTCGGCGGAAGTTAGCCAGCCGATCAGGAGTCCACGACGATTCGTTCCCGTTCACGAGCCGGAAAAACCCAGCAGCCCAAGCCGGCATCGCAGGGGGAACCGCCCCAGACCCGCGTCGAGACCCGAGACAACCCGTTGCGGATCGTCGCGCTGGGAGGCGGCACGGGACTTTCCACGATTCTGCGCGGGCTCAAACGGCTGTCACACGGCCAGTTTGGCGAAGCCCGCTCCCCGGACGCGCCGTTTCTCGAGATCGGAGCCGTGGTGACCGTCAGCGACGACGGCGGCAGCTCCGGGCGCTTGCGGCGTGCCCTCGACATCCTGGCCACGGGCGATATTCGTAACTGCATGGTCGCCTTGGCCGAGGACGAGCTCCTGCTGTCGCAGTTATTCCAATATCGCTTTTCCAGTGGGCGCGGCTTGCGGGGCCATAGCTTCGGGAACCTCTTTCTCGCCGCGCTCACCCACATCACCGGCGATTTCCATCAGGCGATTCAGCTATCGAGCGAAGTGCTGGCGATCCACGGGCATATCTTTCCCTCGACATTGAAGAACGTCCAACTGGTCGCGGAGATGGCCGGCGGCCGCAAGCTGGTGGGAGAGTCGCGGATCACCCGCTCGCCGGACGCGATCCGCGCGGTTCGGCTGAAGCCGCGCCACTGCCCGCCGCTGCCCGATACGTTGGAGGCCATCGCGCGAGCCGATCTGATCACGCTGGGGCCGGGCTCGTTATATACGAGCGTCATACCCAACCTTCTGGTCGAAGGAATTCCCGACGCGATCGTGAACTCACCCGCCCGCAAGGTTTATCTGTGCAACATGATGGGGCAGCCTGGGGAAACGATCGGCTACTCCGCGAGCCAACACGTGCAAGCCATCCTGGAGCACGCCCGGGCGCGGGTCATCGATAGCGTCATTCTCAACGACCGGCGCGTCTCAACAGCCTCCCGCCGCCGCTACGCCGCGCAAAGCATCAACCCGGTCAAAAATGACGCCTCCCGCATCGAAAGGCTGGGAGTGAAGGTCCTGACGCACGATGTGCTCGGCGAGGGCACGGAGGCGCGAGTACGCCACGACCCCGACCGCACGGCAAGCCTGCTGGTCGAGCTGGCGCGGCAGGCGCGAGCCAAGAAGCTGGGCGCCCCTGATTGAGCGGACGGTCTTTCTAACTCCGCACCGCTTTGGGGGGTGTGCCTCCAAGCGTGAAGACGGGAGAAGGCGAATAGGGGGAAGGCGAAAAGGCAAAAGGCAAAACGCAAAATGAGGAACGAGCGGCCGTTTTGCCACTCCACAGGGAGGTGTTGTAGTCGTGGGATTGAGCCTTGATCCGTTTAGCCCGTCGGGCACCTACGGATACACCTGCAAGGTGTGGCTTGCCCGCAAGATCGAGGAAGAATTTCCCGGCAGTCGATACTTTGTTTGGTTTGCTCGCAGACTGAACCCACTGCGGAATCCTTTTTCGGCCAATCCGATCGAGATCTACCGGCTCGTGGATCAGGCGGTCCAAAGGGGCGATGACGCCGAACCGAAGCTCAAGGATCTCCGCGCCAATATCCATCTAGGCATCCAATTGCGGGTCGGTAAAACGAATCGGGCACGCGCCGAACAGCTTCACCGCATAGTAACCGCGGCTGCTATCGAGATGTTTCATCCGCAGATTTGGCGATTGAAGCTGTCGCACATTGACCCAGCAAGATGGCGACCCACAGAGCACTCCGGACGGGATGAGGCGCTGATCGAAGATCTGGCCCTGGGCGAGTTCGACGAAATTGTCGAATAACGGGCGGCCCGAAACGGCATCAGCTAAAGGCGAGCGGCCTGTTTGGCGAAATCCAATGCACGATCCCGAAGATAGGTCTTGAACGCGGCTGTGTCGTCTGTTGCTGCGGGCCGCTGCTGAATGGTATCCAGTAGGCGTTCCCCATCCTGCCGGGCCGTTGAAACCAGTTCGGGCTCAGCCTGCAGCTCAACAATCTGGTCTAGAAGTTCCCTGGCGCGCGCCTGGAGATCGGTCGCCGTCACGGCCGCTATTTCGAACCAGTTGGACTCGCCTGCCCTGAGGTCGAGCTGCTTCCACAACAAGAGATAGAAGTCACGCAGGACTCCTGCTTCGTCTCGAGCTGTCAGACTGTGCGTAGGGGAAGCCATGCTTTCGTGAACCGGTTGGTTGATCGGCGGAACGGCCTTTTCGTCGTAGGACGCAATCCATCGACTAGATATCCACCGTACCCTGTTGATTCGATTCTATCAGCAGGCTCCAAATCGGCTGGCCCTCAGAGGGTTTCGGCCAGCCCAAGCACCATTTTCGCCCGCAATCGAGATCCAGGCGGCCGCGTGGCGGAAAGCGAAGCAGGAGGGGCTCACTCTTTCGGCAACCGCAGCAAGTGCTCGGGCTCCCAGTCGGCGCGGTTCCATTCGAATCCTC
Source organism: Bryobacterales bacterium (assembly GCA_040902925.1). GTDB lineage: Bacteria > Acidobacteriota > Terriglobia > Bryobacterales > UBA6623 > JBBDWJ01. Next base: position 8,304 of record JBBDWJ010000101.1, read on the forward strand.
CGCTGAACTCCAGCCCTAGCAGGTAGCCGTATTCTTCGAACGCGCAATGCTTGACGGTGGCTTCGCTGCGAAATCTGCTATTCGACACGGTCACGGTGCGCTCCACGCTGACAGGAATATTGAGACTGACGCCCAGGCCGTTGGAGCCGACATTCTCGATCACTCCGGTCTCGCGGATCCAGCGCCCGGTTTGGTCCTGAAACGCGATCTCGACCAGCTCCGAGCACATCAGCCGGTCGCTGCGCCGCTGGTTGTTGTCTGCTTCCAAAACTTCTCTCCAAGCCATCCGGCTGCGATGTACTTCCAGGCCGCCGGCTGAACGCGGCAGAATAGCTCTCATATCGGCAGTTTCCTTTGGAGTCTTGGCCCTCGCTGTCGCTGTCGCCCGTGTTCCGCGGAGAGGTTTTGTCCGCCTCAGCCGGCGGCCGCCAACGGCGGCGGAACGCCCCGCCGCGAGCTCGCCGAAACTGGCAAGTTCGCGGCTCTTTTCACAGTCAAAGGACGAGTCTGAACAGGGCGGAGAGGCGCCCCGGAACCCGCCGGACGGGTTGCTATACTGAGGGGGCCGCGGGCCAAGAATGAAGAAAACTTTCTACATAGAGACCTTCGGCTGCCAGATGAATGTCCATGACAGCGAGAAGGTCTGCGGGACGTTGGTGAGCCGCGGCTACGAGGCGGTCGAGTCCGCCGAACAGGCCGGACTCGTTCTCTATAACACTTGCAGCATTCGCGATAAGGCTGAGCAGAAGGTCTTCTCGCGGCTGCAAACCTTCAAGAGAAATCGCGGCGCCGGACAGGTTTTCGGCGTGCTCGGCTGCGTCGCCCAGCACCAGGGCGAGGCAATCTTCGAGCAAGCCCCGCACGTCAGCCTGGTGTGCGGCTCGGCGAGCTACAACCAATTGCCCGCGATGCTCGACCGGCTGGAATCGGGCGAAGTACTCGTCACGGGGCTGAGCCTCGATACCGACGAAACCTTCGAAACGCCGTTCACCCGGCGCGATAATCCTTATCGGGCCTATATCACGATCATCGAGGGGTGCGACAAGCATTGCGCCTATTGCGTCGTGCCGTTCACCCGCGGCCCCGAGCGCAGCCGCGCCAGCGACAGCGTCCTCGAAGAAGCAGGCCGGCTGGCCGCCACCGGCTACACGGAAATCCAACTTTTGGGGCAGAACGTCAACAGCTACCGCGACCCGTCGCCGCGCGGCTGGAGTTTCGCGCAGATGCTGGCGGCGGTTGGGCGCGTTCCCGGCATCCGCCGCGTGCGCTTCACGACCTCGCACCCGCGGTATTTCCACCCCGAGATCGTCGACGCCATTGATGACAACGACGTTCTTTGCGACCAGGTGCATCTGCCGGTGCAGTCGGGTTCGAGCCGCGTGCTTGCGCTGATGCAGCGCGAGTACACTCGCGACGACTACATACGGCGCATCGAAAGGCTCAAAGCGGCTCGCCGGACGATCGCGCTGAGCACCGACATCATCGTCGGCTTTCCGGGTGAAACCGACGCCGACTTCGAACAGACACTGGGGCTGCTCGACGAAATCGGCTACGACTCGGTGTTCTCGTTCAAATACTCACCGCGGGCCAATACTCCGGCCATCGCTTACGAAGACGCCATTCCGGAAGAAGAAAAATCGCGGCGGCTGTCGATATTACAAGAACAGCAGCGCCGCATTCAGGAGCGCCGTAACGCCGTGTTGGTGGGCCGCGACGAAGAGGTTCTGGTCGAGGGGTGGCGTGAAAAGTTCCAGCAATGGATTGGCAGAACCACGCAGAATCGCGTGCTGAATTTCAGCGACCCTCGCGGGGTGTGCGAGGGCCAGGACATGCGCGGCGCCTATGGCCGCGTGCGTGTAACCGCATCAGGGCCGAACTCCCTGGTGGGTGAGATGATCGCGAAAGCATCCGCTCCGGCGTTTCAGGGTTTCCGGATCCTTCAGTAACGCCGAGCGACCAATACTACGGGGGCAACGATGGAAGTTGAAATGAAGATCCGTGGCCTGATGATGGACCCGGTCACCAACATGCCGATTGTCATTCTCAAGGATATCGACGGGAACGCGGTGTTACCCATCTGGGTGGGCGTCTACGAGGCCAACGCCATCGCCCTGGAAATCGAAAAAGTCACGACGCCGCGGCCGATGACGCACGACCTCATCAAGAATTTGCTGATGGGGCTGGGCAGCGGGCTGCGCAAAGTCGTCGTCAGCGAACTCAAGGACGACACCTTCTACGCGGTGATCTGGATGGAGCGCGACGGCGAGATGATCGCCATCGATTCGCGCCCCAGTGACGCGCTGGCTCTGGCGCTGCGCCTGGATTGCCCGATTTACGTAGAGGACGACGTGCTCAAATCCTCCAAGGTCTCCAACGCGGTCAGCGACAAAGCCAACAGCGAAGAGCTGCGCCGCTGGCTCGAAAACCTCAGCGACGAAGACCTCGGCCAGTACAAGATGTAGCAGTGAGACGGGAAACGCTGCCTACGCAACGGGGCACAGGCAATCCTGCCTGTACAGTGTGGCGCGGGAATTCTGCGTGCGCCCCGCCCGGCAAACTCGCAAGGGCAGAGGCACCCGGTGTCGCGGCCGGCGAACCCCGCGACCGATCCCCAAATCGCTTTCTACAAGAACGGCGCTCCCATCATCGCCTGCGAATCGCACTACTCGTTCTTGTCGCGATTTCTCAAGCAGATACTTCCGCCGCCCAATCCGCTCTTCCGAAGGCCGACCTGCCTCCCGAGTTGAAGATGCTCGTCCGCATCCGGGAAAAGGTGCGCGCAAGCCTCAACGAACTCCCCAACTACACCTGCCGGCAGCGGATCGAACGCACGCGCCTGAGCGGTGAAGCAAACCGCCAGCGCGGCAGGCGGCGCCAGAATAGCGTCGGCCGCGAGAGCATCTACGCGCCGCTGGACTCGACCGACGCCCTGGAGGTGGAAGTCGCTCTCGTCGACGGTAAGGAACTCTATTCGTGGCCCGGCGCCGACGGCTTCGAAAACAGGGCGCTTTCCGAAATCGTCGGTTTCGGGATGGTAGGAACCGGCGACTTCGCGCAGCAGGTGCGCGCTCTGTTCCTCAATAACGTCGGCCGCCTTGACTACACCGGCGAGGAGACTATCGGGGGCCGCCGCACGCTTCGCTACGACTTCCAGGTGTCGCTTTTCATGAGCCGTTTGACGGTGTCTGACGGAACGAACCAAGCCACGGTACCGTACGCCGGTTCGTTCTGGGCGGATGCCGAAACTGCCGGCCTGATTCGTCTGGAAGTGCGCACCGAGAACGTAGCGCCGCCGCTCAACATCACCGGTACGCTCACACAGGTCGAATACGCCGGTGTCACGCTCGGCGAGGGCGAGTTCCTGCTGCCGCTGTCAGCCCGGCTGGCGACCAACTTTCGCGGCGGCGAAACGAGTGTCAACTCGACTGACTTTCGCGATTGCCGCTCCTTCGGCGCCGAGTCGCTGCTTTCGTTCGACGCGGCCGATTCCGACGCGGCCGTCGAATCGTCGTTGGCCCTTGAGGAGTTCAGCCTCCCTGCAAAAACATCGCTGACAGTCCGGCTCGATGCGGAGATCAACTCCGAGAGCTCCGTGGCCGGCGATCGGATACAGGCAACGCTCGCGTCGGAGGTAAAGCGCGACGGCGTAGTGCTCGCTCCCAAGGGAAGCCTGTTGATCGGACGGATCCGGCGCCTGGAGCGGTTCACCGATCCCAAGAACCATTTCATCGTCGGCATCGAATTCACGGAGTTGCAAACACCCAACCGCCGTGCGCGCGTGGCGGCCGAACTGGTTCACGTCACACGGTTCGGTGGGCTGGTCGACCGGTTCGGAGAGGAGCGCGTAAACTACCAGCGGCAAGGCGGCGGGTTGGCGGGTCAAGGATTGGAGCGCACCACGGTCGAAAGCTACGGCACAGCTTCTCTGCCGGGCACGAGCGAGCTCTACGTGCAGGCTAGCCGCTTGCGCATTCCGCGAGGTCTGCGCATGGTGTGGCGAACGCTCGCCGCGGACGAGTGACGGGCGCGCTGCGCGCGGGCGATCCAGGCTTGAGCGGAGGAGATGAACCTAGATTGAAAACGAATGTCTTATCTGCGTTCATCTGCGTGCATCTGCGGCTATATTCGTTTTTCCAGCCTTCTGCTGGTGCGCTGTAGAGTGGACCCCACCCTTGCGGGTGGGGCTCGGATCGCCTTCGGCGATTGCCAGCACCGCTTGTTTCATTTCCTTTTCATGTTGACCCTGGCGATGGGCATCGGCGCATCCACGGTTAACGCTACTCTTCGCGTAACGCGTGCATCGGATGGCACCGCGCCGCCGCCCACGCCGGCACGAAGCTGGCTGCCAGCGCCACCATCAGAATCACCACCGACGCCGCTGATGGCGCGCTATCCTTTGGAGCTACCCTTCCGTTTAAGCTCAATCATGAGATCTTTTAGAGAGTATTTTGCAAGCCACTCGTGACGCCGCACGGAGTAGTCCCCTTCCCCAACCTCAAACTGTTGCAAGAAACGGATCAGGCCTGCGGGTCCAAGCTCGCGATGCAGGACTTCGAGACCGCGCTGCCGAATCTGTTCATCGGTAAGCTCTGTGGTTGCCATCAGGCACCTTCGTTCAACCAAGCCAAGGGGTTGCGTACCGCGAGTTTCAAATCAGCGGCGTTCCGCTTTGCAGCCCGTAAGAGTTTGTCGTCCGTTGTTAAGAACACGCTTACGCCTGCCAACTCCGCACAAGCCAAGTGCAACGCGTCGATAGCCGAGAAGCCGAGAGCTGCTATTCTCGACTGCCCGCAACGTCTCCCTATCGCCAACGATGATTTTTTGGTGCACCGAACTCCCCAACAATCCTACGCGCCAACGGCGCTGTGGGTTAGGTGTCCGGCTGTTTGGAGAGGGCTCGACCTCAGCCTCGGGCCTTACTCATGTGAACGAATCGGGGGGCAGCGTTTCAACGTTCGGAAAAAAAGGCCAACGAAAAAAGGCTAACAATGGGCTGGAACGCCGATGATGCAAATGCGCCTGTTCGCTACGAGGAGGAGAGTCGGGGTCGCGAAAATGAAAACGCGCCTTAGGGGTTCGCTTCCCCAAGGCGCGCCTTCGTTACTTCCTTGTCAAGTCGGAGGGAGATACACCCCCCGGACCTGGTTTACATTTTTACGTTTTCGACTTCGATCGAATCGCCTGCGAGCTTGCCGGTCAAGGTAACCTTGTGACCAACATGCTCGGTGACGGCGGCCTGATTCGAGATCTTGTAGACTTTCTTATCAGCTTCGGATACAAACGCTACGGCCTGTCCGCTTTCGACGCACTTCTTGGCGCAGCCGGCGTGTCCTTCGCTAGCCGCTTTCCCGCCAGCGGCGCACTTCTCGTCGGCTAGGTAGCCAACCCACTCACCGGCGAAACTCAGACCAGCGGTCATGATGAACATCGCCGCTAGAGCTACCAACCTCTTCATAATCGTCCCTCCTAGAGAGCTTGTAACTGCGGATAGCAGTGGTGATAAAGCTTCCGACCCATCGTAGCGAGAGCCGCCTCGGACTGTCAATGAGCGCGGCGTACGGTTCGTACCGGAACCAACCATGTCTCCAACCCGCAACGCCCCGCCAAAACGCTGAAAATCCAGTGGTTTGGCGGGACAAACGCTTATTTTAAATGCGGTTCCAGCACTTTGACCAACTCCGCGACCGCGGCCTTGCTCTTGTCGAGCGCTGCTTTCTCTTCGGGCAGGAGTTTTAGTTCGTAAATTTGTTCAATGCCGCGGGCGCCCAACTTGACCGGCACACCCACAAACAGGCCATTGACGCCGTACTCGCCCTCCAGATAGGCCGCGCAGGGGACGACTTTCTTCTTGTCCTTGAGAATGGATTCGACCATCTCGACTGCCGCCGAAGAAGGGGCATAGTAGGCGCTGCCGGTTTTGAGGTATTTGACGATCTCGGCGCCGCCGTTGCGCGTGCGGTCCACGATCTGTTCGATGGTGGCGGCATCGAGAATGTCGGTGATTGGGATGCCGGCGACGCTCGTGTATCGCACCAGCGGCACCATCGTGTCACCATGGCCCCCGAGCACACAGGCCACCACATTCTCGACCGATACGCCGGCAGCTTCGGCCAGAAAGGTTCTGAACCGCGCCGTGTCGAGAATCCCCGCCATGCCGATGACGCGGTTCTTGGAAAATCCGCTGACGTGGTACGCCACGTGGCACATCGCATCGAGCGGGTTCGAGACGATGATCAGGATCGCGTTGGGCGAGTACTTCGCCGCCGGCTCGACGCAGGCTTTGACGATCTCGTAGTTCTTGATCAGCAGATCGTCGCGGCTCATGCCCGGCTTGCGCGGGAACCCGGCCGTGACGACGATGACGTCGGAGTTGGCCGTCGTTTCGTAGTCGTTGCTGCCGACCACGCTGACGTCGGAACCCTCGACCGGGCAAGCCTCGAGAATATCGAGAGCCTTGCCCTGAGGCACGCCTTCGACGATGTCCACCAGCACGACGTCAGCCAGCTCCTTATCCGCCAAGCGCACGGCGCAACTTGCGCCGACGTTGCCGGCTCCGACCACAGTGACTTTTTTTCTCATGATGTTCTCCTCGGGATCTGCTCACCCACTTGGTTGCCGCCGGATAGCGGCAACGCGGCGCGGCGCGGCTCGTTAGGCCGCCATATTCTCGACAATCGCCGCCGCAAACTCACTGGTGCGTACCTTGGTGGCACCCTCCATCTGGCGGTGCAAATCGTAGGTCACGCGTTTCTGCCGGATCGTTTCGGCGAGGCCGGCTTCGATGAGATCCGCGGCTTCCTTCCAGCCCATATAGCGGAACATCATCGCGCCCGACAGGATCACGCTACCGGGGTTGATGACGTCCTGATCGGCATACTTGGGCGCGGTGCCGTGCGTGGCTTCGAATACTCCGTGCTCGTCGCCGATGTTGGCGCCGGGCGCCATGCCGAGTCCGCCGACCTGCGCCGCGCAGGCGTCAGAGATGTAGTCGCCGTTGAGATTCGTCGTGGCGAGCACGTCGTACTCACTGGGCCGCAGCAGCACCTGCTGAAACATGGAGTCGGCGATGCGGTCGTTGACCAGGATCTTGCCCGCCGGCGCCGAACCGCCGCTCTCTTCCTCGGTGACGCAAACGTCGCCGAACTCTTCCTTCACGAGCTCATAACCCCAGTCGCGGAAAGCGCCTTCCGTAAATTTCTGAATATTGCCCTTGTGAACCAGCGTCACGGTTTTGCGGCCGTTTTCGATGGCATACTGGATCGCCCGCCGGATTAGCCGCTTTGACCCGCCGACGCTTACCGGCTTGATGCCGATGCCCGAATCCTCGCGGATACTCGTGCCCATCTCGGTGTTGAGGAAATTGATCACCTTGCGAACTTCCGGCGAGCCCTGCTTCCATTCGATGCCGGCGTACACATCCTCGGTGTTCTCGCGAAAGATCACGACATCGAGCTTTTCCGGATGCTTCATCGGCGAGGGGACGCCCTGAAAATAGCGCACCGGCCGGATGCAGACGTAAAGCGTGAGAATCTGCCGCAGCGCGACGTTGAGGCTGCGGATGCCGCCGCCGACCGGCGTCGTCAACGGTCCCTTGATGGCCACGTGGAGCTGCCGGATCGCCTCGACGGTATCGTCGGGCAGCCAGCTTTGAAACTTGTCGTAGGCCTTTTGCCCGGCGAAGACTTCGTACCAGGCGACGCGGCGTTTGCCGCCGTATGCCTTTTCGACCGCACCGTCGAAGACGAGCCGCGAGGCTTTCCATATGTCGCGCCCGGTGCCGTCACCCTCAATGAAGGGGACGATCGGGTTGTCGGGCACGACTATCTTGCCATTGTCGAAACGAATCGCCTGGCCATCCGCGGGAACAGGGACTCCGTTGAACGCAGTCATAGATACTCCTTCAACACCACCAAAGAAGCAAGCGGCAGGCAAACGCGCGGACCTCCCACCGATCGCCGCGGGGGCGTCCGTCTTCTGGAAGACTCTGGCAGGTGGAAAACCGGGATAGGAGCAGGCGGCCAAAGCCCCTATGCGACACGCCGGGGCGCGTTTACAAGACTTGAAGTGTATCAACTTGGACGCAGTCGGGGCAACGCTGGGGTAGTGTCCTGGACCCGCGTGCCGGTTGAGTGTCATTCGGTGGATGCTGAAATCGCCGCTGGCGATCCGAGCCCACCCGCGAGGATGGGGTGACCAGCTCTCCTGCACGGGACCCCGTATAGAGCTACCCTCGCTGCCGGTCTACGGCGTTCCGCCGGAAGAATCGTAGCGCTTCGAGAAAAAAAACTGAGCCGCTCGCTAACGAAAGCATCCGGGATACCCGATATCGTTGGTGTGAGCACCTTAATTGCGGAACGAAGAAAGAGCCCTCGACAGCGTACGGAGATTCCCCAGGGAATTCGCATTAGCACGGACTCGGAGCCGGGCGGATCGCGTACCCTCGCCGCCAAGCTGGTCGACGCCGGCGAAACGGGGATAGGGGTCGACACATGCGTGGCGCTGCGGGTGGGGTCGACCGTAGCGGTCGAAGGCAAGCTGCGCCACAGGAGCTACTCGCTGGCGCTAAAGGGCCAGGCCCGCGTCGTGCAAGCCCGCGCCCTGGGCGACGGAGTTTACCGCATCGGGCTATCGTTCGAAGACGTAGCGTACCGCCGCGCAGCCAAGTAAAACAGACAATCCTGTCTGTTGTCCCGGGCCTTCTGGTCCGCGTGGCCTCCTGGTCCCCGTGAGGACCGGCACTCTTGCCGGTTCTGGGCAGGCGCAGCCTGCCCCAATTGGTCTAAGCAGGGAGCGGCGGTAAACCCGGAAAAGTGGAGTTTTCTGCGGCATTCTCCTCGTAGCAGCCAGATGAAAGACTCCGAGCCGCAGATGAACGTAGATAAACGTAGATTGAAAAACAATGGCTAATCTGCGTGTATCTGCGGCTGATTCGCCGTTTCAATGCGTTCGGCAGGCTGCCAGCCGGACATGCTGGGAACCCGGTGCGGGAGTAACATCGCCGCTGGCGCGGCGAAGGACCGGCATGAGTGCCGGTCCTCACGGCGGCTTCACTTCGGCATCATGCCCTCACTTGAGCTTCACTTCAGCCGCACGTTGGCCTAACTTTGCCTCACTTCGGCCCTTCGAAGCTTTTCTGCAGTGCCGCCTCCGGAGGCCTTCGCCATGTGCCCAGCGCCGCCCCAAGACGCCGGGCGATCCCCAGTATCCAGGGGTCCTCAAAATGGCGCCCAACGATCTGCACCCCGATCGGCAAACCCTCGGGCGACTGCCCGGCCGGCACGACCACCGAGGGGTTGCTCAGCAGATTGAAGATCTGGCAGTAGCTGAAAATGCGCGGATAGCGAACCTCGCGGCCGTCGATCGCCCAAGAGCGCTCGCGGTGGAGGAACGCCGGAACCGCCGCCACGGGGCAGAGCAGGGCCCGTTTGCGGCCCATTTTTTCCAGCAATCGCCAGCGCAGCCGGTCGCGCTCGACCCACATGTTCAGGAACTGCTCGAACGACGGAAATTCCGAGCCATCCGAGGGCGCCATCAGGTCCCGCACAAATGGGTGCAGGTCTTGCTCGCGGCCCTTGACCATCGGCTTGGTCAAAGCCGCCCCGCTAACGCCGAAAAACACCCACCAGAGCTGCCGGGCCTCCTCGATGTTCTCCATCTCGAACGGCTCAACCCGAAAACCCTGGTCCCGCAGCGCCTGGACCGCGGTCTGGATCGCCTGCCGCGTCTCGGGCGTGACGGGTTTGGCGCCATCGTCCTCGAAGTAGCCGATTTCGACGCCCTTGAGGTCCCCGTCCGCCACCGGTGCAACCGAGACAGGCGCGCTGGCGGCGTCATGGTTCTCCGGACCGGCCGTTGCCGCCAGAAGCAGCTCGAGGTCCTCGGCGCTGCGGGCCATTGGTCCTACCAAGGCGCTGAACGTCGCCGGCCCGACGCAGGCGGGCCAATGGCCGGTCCGCGGAATCAGCCCGGGCGTCGGTTTCAGTCCGTAAATGCCACAAAAATGCGCCGGGACGCGGACCGATCCGCCGCCGTCGCTGCCGAATCCGCCCGCTGAGCAGCCAGCCGCGATCGCCGCCGACTCGCCGCCGCTCGATCCGCCCGGCGTACGGTCCAAATCCCAAGGATTGTTCGTGCGCCCGTAAAGCAGATTGTCGGTCTCGTAGGCCATCAGCAGGTCGGGTACGTTGGTGTTGCCCAGGATGACCGCGCCCGCGTGCTTCAGGCGGCCCACCAGCGTGGCGTCGCGCTCGGCGAGCACGCCCTGGCGCAGCTTCGAGCCGCATTCGCAGGGAAACCCCGCCACCTCGATCGAGCTTTTGACGCTCAGCGGCACTCCGTGGAGTGGCCCGCTCGATTCCCCTCGGGCCAAGGCGTCATCGGCGGCGCGCGCCTGCCGCCGGGCGCCTTCGGCATCGACGTGAATGAAGGCGTTCAGCAGCGGGTTAACCCGCTCAATTCGCGTCAGATAGGCCTCGACAGCTTCGCTTGAAGAGGTCCGCTTGTTTTGGATCATCCGGGCCAGCGAGGCCGCCGGTTCAAAGACTAGATCAGACATGGGTTTAGATGAATTTGGCTTCGTTTGGCAAGATTGCCATTAGAGCACACTGCCCCGGTCGGTCCGGTGCTTTGTAGAACGCCTTTTCGCTATGCTGGAAGCGCTGGAGGTTGCCATGATTGCGCGTTTTGTCCCACTGGCCGCTGCCGCTGCGCTGCTTGCGCTGTCGTCTTCGTGCACCCAGGAAGAGCCGTGGAAGCCGCTGTTTGCGGGCGGCGATCTGAGCGGCTGGGAACACGTTGGGCCCGGCGAGTTCACCGTCGAGGAGGGCAACATGGTGACGCATGGCGGCATGGGGCTGCTTTACTACGGCGGGGAGAAAGTGGGTAATTGCGTGGTCCGCATCGTCTACAAGCGCGGCGAAAGCGAGCGCGGCAACGCCGGCGTGTTCATTCGCATCCCGGAGGCCCCCAAAGACCCCTGGTATGCCGTCCATCACGGCTACGAGGTGCAGATCGAGGACGCCGGGGACGAATTCCATCGCACCGGGGCGATTTACTCGATGTCGCGGGCCGACACGTTTCCGCAGTCCGACGACGGCTGGAATACGATGGAGATCACGCTCGACGGCCAGCGCACTACTGTCGCCGTTAACGGCACTGTCGTCAACGACTTCGACCCGACGGCGGCGCAGATCCCCGAGCGCAAGCGCTACTACGAGCCGCAGCGCGGCCCCCGCCCCGATGAAGGCTACATCGGCCTGCAGAACCACGACGAGAATTCCGTGCTCTTGTTCAAGGAAGTCAGCGTCCGCCCACTTCGCAATTGATTTGCAGGTCACCGCGTAGCCGTTAGCCCGGTATGGGCGCCGGCAATGCCAAGGGCACGGCCGGTTGAACGGTTTCCGCTCCGCAAAAGACACCAGCCTTCCTTCCCTCCCCAGCCTGCCCTCCCCGTCTGCCCTTCCCTCGCTTGTTTGTTCTCGCACGCCCTGCTGCGCTGGCGCGCGGATTCCCGCCTGCAGGCTAAAAAAATCTACTTGACACTCAGTTGCAGAATTGGATACTCTCGAAACTTGCAAACGGATTGCAGGTGCCTGCGGGTAGCCGTTTCGAGCGCTGAACCCGTTCTTGCCCCGCGTTGGGGCCCTGCAAAGGAGTGACACTTGGCCTACGTCATCACCAAAGCCTGTTCCGGTTCCGAATGCGGTGTTTGCCTCGAAGTCTGCCCCGTGGACGCCATTCATCCGCGGTTGGATGAGCCGGGCTTTTTCGCCGCCACGCAGCTTTCGATCAACCCGGACGCCTGTATCCACTGCGGTTCGTGCGCGCGAGTCTGCCCTCTGAAGGCGGCCATCGCCGGCAACCAACCGGCGCCTCTTTGGGCTCGCCTCAACGCGGAATCCAACGCCTCTTACCAGTTCTAAGAAAAACCGTGCAAGGACAACACCAACTCCTGGCTCTCAAGATCGGCTTCGGTTCGATCTTCCGCTGCGGCAGCGGCTGTTTGCATCTCAATGTCGGCCGCGTAGCGATCGCCATGAACGTCGAGGAGTATTACGAACTCGTCGACATGATCAACACCAGCGCCGCGAATTTCGAATTGCACCGCTTTGGCTCCGAAGCAGACAGCGGTTCTGAGCAGCACGGCGAATAACGCGACCCCTCCCGCGAGCTTTTTCCTGTACCGAAACCTTCGCGAGCCGCCCCTATACTGGTGGGATGCAGTGCGCCGAAACCAGCATTCGGGTTCGCTACGCCGAGACCGATCAGATGGGCGTGGTCTACTATGCCAACTACCTGGTTTGGATGGAAGTAGCCCGCGTCGAATACTGCCGCCAGGCCGGTTTCGAATATCGCGATATGGAGGCCCACGGCGCGGTTCTTGCGGTAACCGAAGCGAAATGCCAGTACCGGGCCTCAGCCCGTTTCGACGATGAAGTACGCATCCTGACCCGCGTCACGGAATCGCGGTCCCGCTCGATCCGCTTCGCTTATGAAATGCGCCGCGCCAGCGATGAGAAGCTTCTGGCGGTTGGCGAGACGCTTCACGCTGTTTGCGACCGCCAGGGCAAGATGATCCGCATGCCGGAGAAGTTCCGCGCCTTCTTTTCCGCGTCCGGCGTTGAGTAGTACTCCTTCTTCAACTCTCCTTGCCTGCTTTTGTGTCGCCTCCCCTTACTCTGATCCCGGGGGCACATTTCGCTATCGTAACGATACTTTGCGGCACGATTAACCCAGCCGGCGGCAAATCGAAACAGAACCGAGCAAAAATGATTCCTTAGCGGCGCCGGACGCTGATAGCTCCGTGGCCGCAATGAGGCCGCTGCACCTGTCTGACCTCGCATCCATCACCTCGGTTGTCATTCCCGCGCACAACGAAGCGAAGGGCATTGCGGCCTGCCTGACGCACGTCCTCGAAAGCGCTCCAGCGAATCTGCTGGAAATCGTAGTAGTCGACAACGCCTCGACGGACGGCACCGCGGTGGCCGCCGGGCGTTTCGAGAAGGTACGTGTCGTCCACGAACCAGAAAAAGGGCTGACGCGGGCACGCCAACGCGGCCTGCTCGAAGCCAAGGGCGAGTTACTGGCCTACATCGACGCTGACTGCCACATGCCTGACTGGTGGTTTCCCATGGCCGCCCGTGAATTTGGGAGCGACAGCAACCTGGTGTGCCTCAGCGGGCCCTACATCTACTACGACCTGCCCCTCTGGCAGCAGAAGGCTTCCGAGCTGTACTGGGAAACGATCGCCCGGCCGGTGGCGGCAACCACCGGCTTCATGACCGTCGGCGGCAATTTCATTGCAAAGAAAGCGGCGCTCGCCGCGATGGGCGGGTTCGACAAGACAATCGAGTTTTACGGAGAGGACACCGACATCGCCCGGCGAATTTCGACGCACGGCAAAGTCAAGTTTCTGCCGGCGTTCGCGATGCCGACCTCAGGACGACGCCTCGCCTCGGAGGGCTTTTTTCGCACTGGCATCCGCTACAGCGTCAACTACGCCTGGGTGGCGCTTTTCAAGCGACCCTTCAGCCACCGCTACCAGGATATCCGCTAGGCGAACTCTGGCGCCGCCGAGTGATGTATACTATACATCATGAAGCGAACGCAGCTCTACCTGGAGGACGACCTTTGGGCGGCGTTGCACGTGCGCTCACGCCAATCGGGCCTTTCCATTTCCGAGCTCGTGCGCCAGGCGATTCGAGACCGCTATTTCGGCCGTCAAGTCAAGCGTCGTGAGGCCATGGAAGGTGTCGTCGGAATACGCCGGGACCGGTCTGATGTTGAAGATACCGACGCTTACCTCCGCCGGCTCCGAAAGGGAACCCGCCTGAAGCGAATCGAGCAATGACGGCCGTCATTATCGATTCGGATGTGCTCATTGAGGTCTTTCGCGCAAAGGACACGAAGATTCTCGATCGATGGGCAGCGCTGATCGCATCGAATACGGTCGTTCTTTATTCGCCCGTGACGGTAGCGGAGGTCTGGCATGGAGCGAGACCCAGCGAGCACTCCGCCACAAGCGCGCTTTTTTCCGCATTGATCTGCTCGCCGATCGATGAGGCAGTCGGAAAGCAGGCGGGTGAATACCTGGCCCGCTACGCAAAAAGCCACCATCTCGAGCTCGGTGACGCGCTCATTGCATCCGCGGCAACCCGCTACCCAGCCCAGCTCTGGACCAGAAACCGCAAGCACTACCCCATGACGGATGTGGAGTTTTACTAACTGAGCTGGCGAGCGCTCGGCATACCAACCTGCTTTCTACGACGCCACGAGGTTGAGCGCGGCGCTGTTGATGCGCGCGCGCCGCTGCAGTGGCGGCACGCCGGTCTTTTGCTCTACGACGCTTCGGTAGTGCTCATAGATGCGCTCGAACACGGCGTCCCAGGAATATTTGTGGGCCTCTTCGCGCGCCGCGTGCCGCATGGTGTTGTGCCATTGCGGGTCGCTGATGAGCTTCGAGACGTTGTCGATAAAAGCGTCGTCGCTTTCGCCGACCATGCCGGTGACGCCGTGGCGAACCAGAAACTTCGGGCCGCCGCTCGCTGTGACGATCGGGGGTGTTCCCGAGGCCAACGCTTCGAGGATGACGTTGCCAAAGGTGTCGGTGTGAGAGGGAAACACAAACAGGTCCATTTTGGCGTAGGCTTGCGCCAGAGCTTCTCCTTTGAGCACGCCCGGGAACTCGGCGTGTTGCAGGTTCGCTTCGAGCCACTCGCGCTCGGCGCCGGGGCCCACCACCAGGAACCGGAAATTACGATGACCCCGCGCCAGTAAACCCTGCTCGAGCCTGGCCAAAAAGCGCACGTTTTTCTCGGACGCCAACCGGCCCACGTAGCCCATGACGAAGGCGTCGTCGCCGCGGCGGCGCTTGGCCGGGTTGTACAGATCGAGGTCGATGCCGCGGTGCATCGGCAGCACCGTCCTGGCGGTGCCTTGCTCGAGCATTCCGATCAGCTCGGGATTGGGCGCGAAGATCAGCCGCGAAGTGCCATAGAAGCGCAGCGTCACGCTGAGTAGCTGCCGCTCGACGACGCCGCTGAGCCCGTCTTTCCACGTTGCCGGCAGAAAGGGCAGCATCGACCGCAGCCGCCAAGCGGCAAACTCATGAACATTCGTGTGCCACGAAGCGACCGTGGGGACGTGCATCTCGCGCGCCAGCAGCGCGGCGAGAGTTCCGCAGTCGCCAAGCGAGATGAAATGGATCAGATCCGGCTGAAAGCGGCGCAGGCTCTCGCGAACCTGGCGGCGGTAACGCAGCAGGAATGGATCGGCCTTCAGGCCGGCACCGAGGTCGAGCGAGCACGGACTGCGCCGCAATTCGTGAACCGTGATCGAGCCGTCCTCAAAAACGCGGCTGGCGGGGCCACCCCGTAGGTTGAACAGGGGATAGCCCCGCCGGCGCGCGAAAGCCACCAGCTCGCGGCAAGTCAACGCCGCTCCGTTCACCTCGTGAAAGGTGTCGCAGAACAGCGCCACGCGCGGCGTTTCTCTCCAGCATCCAGCGTTCAAAGAGTCAACTCCGGCCCTCCGGCCATCGCGAGCTGCAGCGCCGGGCGAAGCCGCGGGCTTGCCAGCAGGCGCACCGTTCGCACAAACTGCCGCAGCAGGAGCGGCGCCCGGCGTCCCTTCAGCAGTTCGGTCAGGCTGCGGGACTTGCCGTCGTGGCAATCCATGAATACGCGGTCCTGCCAGCGCGTCCAACCGAGACTGTGGTCAGCGTCGTCGCGCACGATCTCCCAGATCGTCTGAATGATGCGCAGATTGAGCGGCTCCCGATACTGCGGCATGACGAGCACGCAACTCGAACCGGCGCGGACTTCATCGGCAAACTCGGCGAACGTACGCGCGTTGGTCAGATTGACCGTGGCGTTGGGCTCGCGCCCGTGGCGGTCGCCTCCGGAAATGATCGGCAGGCCGGTTTCCTTGGCCAGCCGGATCACGCCGCGATTCTCCTGCCAGTTGCGCATACCGTTGATTTCGAGCGCGTGAACGCAGTTCTTGTACCTGGCAATGAAATCCTCGAGCAAACGGTTGTGCTGCTCCCGACCGATGCACGGCAAGTCCCACAGCGGGTGATTGAACACGATCAACACCCCGGGGCTCTCCGATAACTCGTGCAACAGAGCATGCACCATTTCCGGCCGCCGGGTTGCGGTTGCTTGCGCGAGCCGCGCCATCGTTGCGTGCGCGCCGCGCGGCGGCAGGTTGTGAACGCCCAGATGAAAATAGGACGAGCCGAACGGCGCCGTCCATTCCACCGAAATCGGCACGCGGTCATTGGACTCGAGGAACTGCAGATGCGACGGCGCCTCGATGTTGTCGTGGTCCGAGATGGAAACCAGCGCTTCCAAGACGAGTTTCTCCTCGATCTGCGACCGTTCCAGGCGCAACGCCTGCCCCGCCGACAGCGGCGAGGTCCACCAGAATTTGGATACGTCGGCTTCAAAGTCGGTTCCACCGAACTTGCGGTGGTGATGATGAAGTACAGCCCCCAGGGCCGGTACTTTACGGACAGCCTTCGCCACCAGCCCGGCGCCTTCGCGCGAATGCAACGTGTGGCTGTGGAGCGAAACGCCGCGGCGGAAGTCGCGGCGGATTTCCGGGCAGCGGTGAAGGTAATTCAGTTGTGTGCTCACGAAGCGGCCTCCTGCGCTTGCGTCAAAGTGGGGAGCCGGCTGCCGCGTTCCGGCGGGATTCGGCTGCGGCAAAGCAGACTTGCTATCCCCTACCCGCAGCATGGAGTGTTTTTGTTCCGGCGAAGTTACCGGAGCTTGAATTTTCCTTAAAAACATTCTTTTCAGTTTGTGTCTATCGAATAGGCCCTTCGCCTGAGAGGGCCTGCGCGGCTAGCCCGGCTAGTCTCCGCCCGGTTCGTCCTCCTGCGGCCGCAGCGTGCGCAGGCGGCGCGCCGTGCTGTCGTGGCCGATTTCCCTATAGGCAGGCGACTCGTTCGGGGAAACCGACGTGGCGCCCCCGGCAACAGGCTGCCACGACCCGACGGCCTGGTCCGGCACGGCTGCCGTCGCGGTGGCGTAGTCTTCGGAATCCGGTTCCGTTCCCCAGGCCCAGCGAACGAGCTTTTGGAAGTCTTCGAGAATCACATACAGCGCCGGGACCAGCCCCAGCGTGATGAACGTCGAGAACAGCACGCCGAATGCGAGCGCTACCGCCATAGGAATCAGGAACTGCGCCTGGACGCTTCTTTCGAGCATTAGCGGCGTGACGCCGGCCGCGGTTGTCAGCGAAGTCAGCAGGATCGGCCGGAAGCGCGTGACGCCGGCCTCGATCACGGACTTTTTGATCCTGCCGGTTTGTTCGCGGTGCGCGTTCACGAAGGTCACCAAGACCAGACTGTCATTCACGGCCACGCCAGCCAGCGCGATAACGCCGCACAGCGAGAGCAGACTCACGTCGAGGCCCAGAAAAATGTGGCCCCAGATGGCGCCGACGATGCCGAACGGAATCGCCGACATGACGATCAGCGGCTGCAGATACGAGCGGAACGGAATCGCCATCATTGCGTAGATAGCGAACATCGCCACTCCGAAGCCACGGAACAGCCCGTCCACCGATTCCATCTGGTCGCGCTGCTCGCCCTCCAGGCTGTACTGCACGCTAGGATGCCGTTCGAGCAACTGGGGCAGGAAACCGGCTCCGAGGTCGGCGAGCAGCTCATTAGCGTTGGCGACGGCTTCGTCCACTTCGGCGGTGACGTTGATGGCCCGCTGCCGGTCGACCCGCGTGATCGTCGCAAAGCCACGCCCATAGGCAGCGTTAGCCACTGTCGAAAACGGCACTTCGCCGCCGTCGGGAGTGCGCACGCGCATCGACTCGAGGTCGCCGAGCGATTTACGCTGCTGTTCGGGGTAGCGCACCATCACGCGGATGTCGTCGCGGCCGCGCTGAATACGCTGCGCCTCCTCTCCGAAGAATCCCTGGCGGACCTGGCGGCCCAAGTCCTGACGCGTGAGTCCGAGCGATTCCGCTTCGGAGGTAATGTCGAGCTTGACCTCGGGTTTTCCGCCGCGGAACGAATCGGAGATGTCGATGACGCCGGGGTACTCCGAAAGCTGCGTCTTGATTTCCGCGGCGACCTGCCGCAGCTCCTCGATATCGGAGCCGGCGAGCTGAATGTCGATGGCCTTGCCTCCGCCCATCAGATCGGAGGTAAAGGTCAGCTCGACCGCGCCCGGGATGCCGCCCGTGATGTCCCGCCAGCGCGCCGCCAACGCGCTGCTGGTGATGGTGCGCTGTTCGGAAGGCGTCAGCTCGATGTTGACCTCGCCGAGGTGGGCGCCGCTGTACGAGGCATTGCGGGCGCCGGCGTTGCGGCTCGCTTGCGTGCGGAAGGGCTGTTCGCCGACCGATGTCAGCACGTGCTCGTAAGGAGTCCCACCGGTTTGTTCCTTGATTTCCTTCTCGAGCTGCGCGGCGCTGGCTTCCAGGCGGCGCATCGCTTCGGCGGTCACTTCGACCGGCGTCTCCATCGGCATCGTCAGGTTGGCGACGATGTTGTCGGACTCGACGACCGGGAAGAACACAAATTTGACCAGTCCCCCGCCCACCAAGCCGAATGTCAGCGCCAGCGTCGCGAGCGCCGCAGCCAACGTCAGGTAGCGCCATTCGACCGCAAAGTTCAGCGCGGGGCGGTAAATCTTTTGGATAAACCAGTTCAGGCCGTTCTCGAAGAAATCAAAAAAACCGGTCCAGGCGCGCAGCACTAGATTCGGCCTGCCGCGTTTTTTCTTCGGGCGCTGGTGCGCCAGGTGGCTGGGAAGAATCAACTGCGATTCCACCAGCGAGAACAGCAGCGTCGGAATGACAATGCACGGGATCACGCGCCAGATCTTACCGTTGTTTCCCGGCACAAACAGCATCGGAGCGAAGGCGGCGACGGTCGTCAGGACACCGAAAATAACCGGGATCATGACCTCCTGCACGCCGCTGACGGCGCCCTCGATGCCGGACTCCGCTTCCCTCTGTTTCGAAAAAATATTCTCGCCGATAACGATGGCGTCATCGACCACGATGCCCAGCACCAGGATGAACGAGAACAGCGAGATCATGTTGATCGAGACGTCGAGCTGCGGCATCATCGCGATCGCGCCGAGAAACGAGATCGGAATGCCGAGGGTCACCCAAAAAGCGAGCCGCAGGCGCAGGAACAGCGCCAGGATGATGAACACCAGAACCAGGCCCGACATGGCGTTGCGGATCAGCAAGTCCATGCGGCTTTCCAGAATCCTGGCCGTGTCGGCCCAGGTGATGATCTTGATGCCTTCGGGCAGCCTGGCGCGGGCTTCCGCGACGTATTTTTTGACGGCTGCGACCACTTCGAGCGCGTTCTGGTCGCCTACGCGATAGACTTGCACGAGCACGGCGGGCATTCCGTCGAGTCGCGCCGCTTGGTCGGTATCTTCAAAACCGTCGACGACGCGGGCGACATCGGAGAGTTGCAGCTTGCTGCCGTCGGGCCGTGTCATCAGCGTTAGGCGTTCGAATTCCGGGCCGCGGTAGGCCTGGCCCTTGGTGCGCAGCAGGATCTCGCCGCTAGCCGTCTTTACCGAACCACCGGGAAGATCGAGCGAGCTGCTGCGGACGGCCTGCGCCACGGCATCGAACGTGAGCCCGTGGCGGCGGAGCGCCTCTTCCGAAACTTCGATCGAAATTTCATACGGGCGCGCGTTCTTCAGCTCAACCTGCGTAATTTCAGGCAGCAATGTCAGCTCGTCGCGCACCTGTTCGCCGAGCCTTTTGAGCGTTAGCTCGTCGGCATCGCCCGCGATCGAGACATTGATCACCTGAAAGCGGTTGGTGAGCTCCTGGATGACAGGCTTCTCGGTCTCTTCAGGAAACGTATCGATCGCGTCGACTCGCGATTTGACGTCGTCGAGCACTTCGCGCGTGTCATAGCCGGTTTCGACCTCGATGGTGACGGTGCCCATGCCCTCCGATGCCGAGGAGGTGAGCTTCTTGATGCCGTCGAGGTCTTGCACCGCTTCCTCGACTCGGACACAGACGCCTTCCTCGACTTCCTCCGGCGCCGCGCCGCGGTATTCCACCGACACGGTGATGATGTCGACCGAGATTTCGGGGAACACTTCCAACCGCAGGCTCATCGTCGTCATCAGGCCGACGGCGATGATCAGGATCATCAAAAGGTTCGCGACGACCCCGTTGCGCGCGAACCAGGATGTGAGGCCTTGCATCAATGGCTCCTTAGCCGGGAGGCGCAATCAACGCATCCCTGCTTTGGCGAATCGGTTATGAAATCCCGGAGCGGCGGCTGTCGCCGTCCGGCGCTCGGCCGGTTGCTCGCGGCCTGGGTTATGAGTTCGTATCCAAGCGTTCCGTGGTTCAACCCGTTTCAGGCGGGCTTCGACCGTGGCGGCTGGCGCGCGAGGCGCGGTTTCTGATGAAAATCCCCGGAGAATCCCGACGAGCTATCTCCAGTTGGCGCGGGCTCGTCGCTGGCCACCTTGACCTGCATGCCGTTGACGGCGGTTTCAACAGCGGAGACGACGACGCGGTCCGCCGGGTTCAACCCCGAGCGCACCAGCACGCGCTCGCTCTCGGCGCGCAGCACCTCGACATCACGGATATAGAGCCGGTCGTTCTCATCGACGACGAGAATTCGGTTCTCGCCGCGGAGCACCGATCGCGGCAGCACGTAAACGTTGCCCGAGCGGTTGCCGAGAATCTCCGCTTTCACAAACATGCCGACCGCCAGCGGCGGGCGCCCTTTCTGGCCGCCCCGGCCGTAGGGGTCGTTCACCTGCGCCACCACCTGAATCATTTGGGTGGTGGGATCAATTTCACCTTCGGTGCGGACAATGCGCCCCTGCCAGGTGTATTCCTTGCCGCCGAAATCAGCGCGCAGCGTGACGCGCGGCCCGGGTTCGTTCTGGCTCGACTCATCGTCGCGATAGGCCAGGGGGATGTCGACAAAAGCGAGTTCGGAGTCGGCAATCGGCACCCGGACTTCGGCAACATCGACGGCGTAAATGCGCGCCACCGAAGTTCCGCGGCTGACGAACTGGCCAACGTCGACCTGCTTGCTGCGGATGCGTCCGGCATAGGGCGCGCGCAGAACGGTGCGCTCCAGGTCATATTCGGCTTGCTCGCGCGCCGCCTGCGCGGAGGCCAGCGCCGCCTGCGCCTCGGCGATCTGCGGCTTGCGCAACGTCAGGTCCGCCGGTTCGCCTTCGCCGAGCGCTTCCCATTCCTTGTGAGCGACGGCCGATTCCTGCTCCTCCGTTGCCAGGCGTGTCTTCGCCTGGGCGATGGCGGACCGGGCGCGGACCACGGCCAGCTCGTATTCGCGCGGATCAATCTTGAGCAGCTCTTCGCCGGCCTCGAGAAAGCCGCCGACGACCAGATTCGCCGAGGCCCACATTACGCGTCCCGAAACCTCCGGCACCAGGTCGCTGGCGGTACGCGGCGTGACCGTACCTTCGGCATGCACGGTAAGCTGCACGTTTTTCGGCTGTACTTCCATCACCCGCACCAGCGGCGGCGGCACTTCGACCGGGCGTTTTTCGGGCTCCTGGCGGGCCGCAATCATCGACAAGGCGCCGAAGACGCCGGCGGCGAGCACCAGCAGCGGCAAGATCACGGTGAGCGAACGTCGGATCAACAGTGAGCGATTCATAAGCGAGTTCTCCCAGCTTGGGAATCTTTGGCGTCGGGTGTGGTGACCGAAGTCATGCGGAAACCGCCTCCCAGCGCCAGGTGCAGGTTGACGCGATTCTCCAATCGCAACCGGCGCACCGCCAGCAACTGACTTTCCGCATCTAAGGCGGCGCGGTGCGAAGCAAGCAGCGTGATGATATCGGCCAGACCCAGCCGGTAACGCTGTTCGGCCAGGTCGCGGGCCGCCTGCGACTGTTTGGTGGCCGTTTCGAGAGCGGTTTCCTGCCCGGCGAGATAGTTTTCGGCCGCCAGCGCCGATTCCACTTCCTGGTAGGCGGTGAGCATCATGCTTTCGTAGCTCGCGGCCGCTTCCGCCGCCAGGGCCTCGTTCTGGCGGACTCCGGCTTGGAGACGGCCGCGGTTGAACAACGGCTGCGTCAGGCCGCCGATCAGGTTCCAGACAAATACGTCGTTGTTGAGCAGGTCTCTCAGCGTGTTGCTCGCCGTTCCAGCGCCCGAGGTGAGCGTGAACTTCGGCTTCAGCTCGGCCTTGGCTACGCTGATGCGGGCATCGGCGGCAAGTAGTTGGCGCTCGGCCGCGGCCAAATCCGGGCGGCGGTGGACCAGCTCGGAGGGCAGCCCCGCCGGCACGCCCGTGGGCACTGTCGGCAAATCTTCCGCCAGCGCATGATCGCCGTCGGGATAGTCCCCGAGCAGAATCTCCAACTGCCGGATGGCGCGGTCGCGCTGCTCGAGCCGTAGCTGGAGCTGCGCTTCGGCATTGGCCACTTCGGTCAGCGCCAGGCGCAGGTCGAGCGAAGGCTTGAGGCCGCTTTCAAATCGCGCCCGAACGCGCTCGGAGGAAGTCTTGTAGCTCTCGAGCGTAGCCCGCGCGACCGCCACTTGGTGGCTGGCCTCAATGGCCGCAAACCATGCCTTCGCCACCTGCCCCGTCAGGGAGAGGTGGGCGCCCATCAGGTCGGCTTGGCGCGCCTGCGAGTCGGCGACCGCGGCCAACGTACCGGATTTGACGCGGCCCCATACGTCGGCTTCCCAGTTCAGGCTCACCCCGAGCGTGGCGTTGGTGAACGTCGTGCTTAGAATGTTGCCCTCGCTGCCGGGGATCGGGAAGCCCACAAAATTACGTCGTTCGCGGCCCCGCTGGATCGACAGATCCACGCTCGGCAATTCCGCCGCGCCGGCGATCCGCACCTGTTCGCGTGCCGCTTCGACGCGCTGGGCGGCGGCTCTCAGGTCGTGGTTGCGCGTGAGCGCGCGCTGTACGGCCTGGTCGAGTCCGTTGTCGCCAAAATAAGCCCACCAATCGCCTTCGGCGCCTGTTTCGGGTAAAGTGGCGGCGCCTGTCCAAGCCTGCGGCGGGTCGACGGTGAGATCGCGCTCCGGACGCTGCAACGCGCGGCCACAACCGGCGGCGGTCAGCGTCACGGCAAGCAACGGGATCGTCAGGGCGAACTTCAAACCGTCACCTCCTCCGCTTCCGGCGGGGTTTTCTGCTCATCGGCCGCATCGTCCGGCGGCATCAATGCCGGAGCCCGCATGCCCGCCGCGGCGTAATACACCATCTGCTCGATCGTCTCGTCCACGTTGGCCGGATCGCAAAGCCCCTTGGAGTAGGCCTTCAGCTTTTCGCTCTCGATCATCGTGAAAACCATCGCTCCGACCGCGAAGTGCAGGCGCCAGCCGCGCTCCTTGCGCGAAAGCTCCGGGACGGCGCGTTCGAACGCGGTGGTGAAACGCCCGATCATCGGTCCGAATTTTTCCTCGAAGTACTTCTGAACGTATTCCGCCGGTTCGGCATACATGCGCCCGCAGAGCCGCATGAACGTTGGACCGGTTTCCTGACTGACGCGAATCGCCGGCGCGAACAGAGCTCGCAGCACGTCCTCCAGCAGCGGTGGACCGCCCCCGGCGCGCTGCTCCACGGCATCGAGCATTTCGAGCCGCTCGCGGTTCAGGCGGTCGACCCGGCGGTCGAAAACCGCCGTGACCAGAGCTTCCTTGGAGCCAAAGTGGTAGTGAACCGAGGCCAGATTGACGCCCGCCTCCGCCGTCAACGTGCGGAGCGAAACGGCGTCGATGCCGCGTTCGGCGAATAGCCGTTCGGCGGTGTCAAGGATCTGGTCTGGTGTTTCCTGGCTCATTGCGCCCCCGTGGAGTCAAACGTTCGTTTGTTTCAAACGAATGTTTAAATTGTACGTTTGACTGACTGCTGTGTCAACCCCAGCGATCCGGGCCGGAATGCAACCCACGGGACGCCCCCCGCGGGTCCGAAATCGTTACAAGTAAGTGATTACGTACGAAACGGCCCGATCGTTCGTTTTTTTGGCAGGGAAGCCCGGGGCCAAGGGGAAGCCAAGTCTCAGGGGAAGCCGGAGTCCCCGAGAATGCCTGGAGGCTTAGGAGAGGGTGACCGACTCGCCGCGCTGCGCGACGACGGCGCTGATTCCGAACATTTCGTGAATCGCCTGCGCCAAAGCATTGGACTGCGTCGGCTCGCCATGTACCAGGAAAATCTTCTTCAGGTGCGTCGTGAGAGGCTTGATCCAGCGGAGCAGCTCCTGCTGATCGGCGTGGCCGCTAAGGGCGTTGAGCCGGACGACCTCGGCGCGCAGCCGCATCGGTTCGCCGAAGATGGGGATCTCCGCCCTCCGCTCGACGATCTTGCGGCCCAGCGTGTGCTCGGCCTGGAAGCCGGGGATGAGGATCGTGTTGCGGGGGTCTTCGACGTTGTTGCGTAGATGGTGGAGGATGCGGCCGAATTCGCACATGCCCGATGCCGAGATGATCATGGCAGGAAAGCGCAGATCATTGAGGGCCTTCGATTCGTCGACATCGCGGATATATTTCAGGGTCTCGAACCCGAACGGGTCGCGATCGTTGTTGAGGTGCTCCTGCGCTTGCAGGTCGTAGCATTCCGGGTGCTTGCGAAAGACTTCGGTGACATTCACCGCCAGCGGGCTATCGACAAAGATCGGGATGCGCGGGATGCGGTTTTCGAGCGCCAGCTCGTGGACCAGCATGACAAGCTGCTGCGTGCGGCCGACCGCGAACGCCGGCACGATCAGTTTTCCGCCGCGCTCGCTGGTGCGGGTGATCACGTCAGCCAGCTTGGCTTTAACGGCTTCCTCGGGCTCGTGCAGGCGACCGCCGTAGGTGCTTTCCATGATGAGGTAGTCGATGGGCGGCAGGGTCTCGGGATCGCGAATGATCGGCAGGCCCTTGCGGCCGACGTCTCCGGAAAACGCCAGCCGGATTTCGCGGCCGCCGCGGCGCTCGCGGAGCACGATGGCTGAGGAACCGAGCATGTGCCCGGCGTCGAACGTCTCAAAGGCCAGCTCCCCGCTCAGCGCGGTCGGCTCGTGATACGGGACCTGCTTAAACAGCGGCAGCAGCGCTTCGGCATCCGCCATCGTGTAGAGCGGCTCGACGGCTCCGTTTGGCAGATCCATCTCGATCCGCTTGCGGCGGCTACGCCGCTTGTTGAGGAACTCGGCGTCCTTCTCCTGGATATGGGCGGAGTCCCGCAACATGGCGCCGCAAAGATCGACCGTCGCCGGCGTGCTGTAAACGGGTCCCTGATAGCCGTATTTCGCCAGCGACGGCAGGTTGCCGCTGTGGTCGATGTGGGCGTGAGAAAGCAATACGGCGTCGAGCGACTTCGGGTCAACCGGCAGGTTCCGGTTCCGCTCGCGGGTTTCTTTGCGACGGCCCTGGTAAAGGCCGCAGTCGAGAATCAGGTGGACGCCGCCGGCGTGGACTTCATGGAGCGACCCGGTGACGGTTCCCGCGGCTCCCCAAAAACTGATCTTCATGGATGAATCCGATCCTAGCAGCCCGGCCCCGGCCTCGGCGAGCCGTGCTGGAAGCGATCGTGAGAAGGCGTCAAATTGTCGATCCCGGAAACAGTGCAATCCAAAGGGTTGCTGGCCGGCGCCTTTCACCGAAGTGCTTTGGCATCCTCTTCGGCGAGTATCGACTGCAACACGGGGGCGTTTGGAGGCTCGCCCAAGCCCAGCCGCTGCTGGATCTCCTCGAAAATCTGGCCAACTGGACGGCTGGCCTCCACGGTGAGCAGCGTCCCTTTGGCGCGATAGAGTTCCAATAGGGGCTTTGTCTTCCCGTGATACTCCTCGAGGCGCGTGCGCAACGCGTCCGGGTTGTCATCGACGCGTTTGGTAAACCCTTGTCCTTCGCCGACGCTGGCACGGTGCATGATGCGGTGATACACAATCTCGTCCGCAAGATCGAGATAGATCACCTGGTCTATGTTCCAACGCTCGAAAAGGTACTCGGCCTGGCCGCGAGTTCGCGGAAATCCGTCAAGCACGAAGCCGTAGTTCCAATCGTGCTGTTCGAGTCTTCCGCTCACGACCTCTTCGACAATTTCGTCGGGCACCAGATTACCTTGGTCGGTAATTCGCCGGATGCGCGCGGCGAGCTTGGTATGGTGGGCGACGTGCCAGCGGAAGATGTCGCCGATCGAAATGTGCACGAAGTCGTAGCCGCGGCACAACAGCCGGCTCTGCGTCCCCTTTCCCGATCCCTGCGGACCAAACAAGATGTACTTATGCATTGGGTAAAGAAAATACAGTACCACTATCGGTCGGGAGAACACTATCCGCGATGTCACGCACGATGCGGCCCTGCGGAGGTCTGAAAACGGTGTACTCTTTGTGGAACGCGGCGGCGCTGATCTCAATCAGGAGGCGTTTCCCTGTCCCGGCAACTTGATGAAACGGGTTTGCTCCAAGCGGTTAAAGCGCCCATGGATCGCCGGGGCGTCTTTTCGTGGTGCCTATACGACTGGGCTAACTCATCGTTCTCGAGCGTCGTCACCACGTTCATCTTCGCGACCTACTTCACCGAGGCCGTGGCGGAGTCGTCCACTGCCGGAACCGCACTGTGGGGACGCACCCTAGGCATCTGTGGATTGGTGATCGCGGTTCTCAGCCCGGTCTTTGGGGCCGTAGGCGACCGCGGCGGGCGGCGCAAGCCCTGGCTCGCGGTCTTCACGTTGCTCTGCGTCGCCGCGACAAGCTTGATGTGGTTCGTCGCTCCCGCGCCAGGTTTCGCGCCCTGGGCTCTGCTGCTGTTCGCGGCCGCTACGCTCGGCTTCGAATTCGCGACCGTGTTTTACAACGCGATGCTGCCCGATATTGTTTCCGAGAGGTACCTGGGGCGCGTATCGGGATGGGGCTGGGGACTCGGCTATGTCGGCGGACTGTTTTGCCTGGTTATCGCGCTTCTGGTTTTCGTTCAGACGGAGCAGCCGCCGTTCGGGCTCGACCGGCAAACGTCCGAACATATTCGAGCGACGAGCCCTCTTGTCGGTGTCTGGTATGCGTTGTTTTCACTGCCGTTGTTTCTATGGACGGCCGACCGGCCCGCAAGCGGCCTCACTGCGCGGGCAGCCGTCGGAGAGGGGCTGCGCACGCTCCTCAAAACACTGCGGCAGGTAAAACGCTACGGAAGCATCGTGCGCTTTCTGGTGGCGCACATGATCTACGCCGACGGGCTGGTCACTCTCTTTGCGTTCGCGGGAATCTACGCCGCAGGCACCTTCGGCATGGACTTCACGGAAGTGATCTGGCTTGGTATCGCGTTGAACGTGACCGCCGGCGCTGGCGCAGCGCTGTTTGCCTGGGTTGACGACAAGGCCGGATCGAAGATAACAATTGCGATCGCGCTGGTCTGCCTGTTCGCGCTCGGAGTGGTCGCGGTCGTTGTCGAATCCAAGCAGATGTTCTGGCTGGCGGGCATGGCTGTGGGGGTCTTCGTGGGCCCCGCGCAAGCGGCGAGCCGCTCGATGATGGCGCGCCTGGCTCCCCGCGAGTTGCAGGCCGAAATGTTCGGCCTCTTCGCGCTTTCGGGCAAGGCCACGACGTTCTTGGGGCCTATCGTGCTGGGCACGGTGACCGAAATGTTCGATAGCCAGCGCGCGGGCATGGCCAGCGTATTGTGTTTTTTCCTGGTGGGGCTGTTGCTGCTGCTGCCGGTGAAGGAACCACCGCACGCGGCTTGAGCCGATTGTCACCGGGCGCCCTTCGCGCAGAACGCGGAGGCAACTAAGAAACCCTCACACCGCGGCGAGCCGCACTAGTTGGTGATTTGCTCGAAGATCGCGAAATCTCCCGGATTCCAGGCCTGGGCGATGACGTAGATCTTGTTATTCATCTCACGCAGCACGGCGTTGTGGATGTGCTGGAAATTATCGAGGCCCAGGTCTTGCTTCGGCATGATCGTCGAAATCAACTGGTCGTTTTCGAGGACATAGATAGGGGCGCCTTTGCCTCGATCGGGTCCGTGCAGCGATCCAACTACCGCGTATTTCCCTTCATAGTCGATGTCGCAAGGGAACGAGCCCAGAGGCATCTTCAGCGTCGACAGGTATTGCCCATAGCGGGTGAAACGCTCGATCTCGGAATTGGGCCGGTCGGCGACGTCGATGCGCGTCGTTCCCGGCGGCACCGTGATGCCGTGGCCGGTGCCGAACTGGCCGACGCCCGTTCCCCTGCCGCCAAAAGCCAGGTCGTGCCAGGCGGTTTTGACCGGGTTGGTGCCGAGGACGCGCGCCGTGAGAACAAAATCAAGGTTCGAATAGCCGGTGGTGACGTAAAGCAGGCCGTCCAGTTGCTCGACGTCGGTCGGCACGAAGTTTCCGCGGCCGGCGAAGTAATCGGTGGCGATCGGATGGCCCAGATCGCGCGATCCGTCGGGAGCCCCGAGGGTATTGAGCAGCTTTCCGTCGAGGCTGGTCGTGTACACCGCGCTGGCCTGATTCCCCGGGAAGCTGAGGAACGAAGCGCCGTCGGGAGCGTACCAGATGGTCGTGTTGTGGAGGTTGGTGTCCTTCATCTCGGCGGCGGTGCTGACCATGCGCGTCGTCTTCAAATCGGCGCTGATCTGGATGATACCCGCGCCGGGCAGCGCGAAATAGGTCTCGCCTTTGCCAGGGCGGCGATCGACGGCGAAACCTCCGTGCGCGTTCGTCAGTACTTTTTGCGCCTCGGCCGGCAGATGGCTCGACGTGTAGAGCACGCGGAACTTCATCTTGGCGCTGCCGCTCGACGCCGCACTCTGCGCGGCGGTGGATGGGGCCTCGTAGAGCAGCCAACTCGCGGCAAGCAGGCCGGTGAACAACGCACTCAGGATGAAACGCTTCATGGAATCGCCTCCAGGCAATTGGGCAAACGTCTAGGGTATCACCGTTGGATGCCGGGCAGGCGCGCCATGGAGGCCGGCCCGAGCAACGTGGTCCGGCTGGCTTTCGGGGCCGGGCGGCCCCGCTGCGTGGGGGACGCCGCGGGCGTCAGCCGATCGCGCCGAGGAAGCCGAGCACCGCAAGGTACAGCATGTAGAAAGTAAACAACACCGTGATTCCCAGGGCGACGTTATAAGGCGTGCTGTTGGAGTGCTCGCCCACGAAACTCTTCTTGAGCAGAAGGATCATCGTGAAGCTCGCAATCAGCGGCATGATCAGCGGGCTGATGGCCTGTGAGGCGATCATGATCTGTACCGGGCGGCCTCCGAAGACCGGCACCACCAGGCCGAACAGGGCAGTCACCACGACCAGAATGCGAAACCCGCGGCGGCTCAGATCTCGCGGCAGTCCGAGGAAGTCGCAGATCATCCAAGGGCCCAATAGATAGTTGGGAAACAGCGAGGAAAGGCCGGCGGCGATAATGCCGATCACAAATCCGGAGACGGCTAAACGCCCGGCGAGCGGCTCGAGCGTCGACACCATGTCGATGGCGTTTTCGATTTCGAGACCCTGGACAAACAGCGTCCCCGCGGCGCACGCCATGATGGCCGAGTTGATCACGAACATCAGGGTCACTGAAATCATCGAGTCGCGCGAGGCAGTCGGCAGATCGGCAGGCGTCCAGCCTTTTTCCTTCACCACGACGCTGCGGGAAAACAGCACCACCGACGCCATGGTCGTGCCGATCATTCCCGCGATCAGCAACTGCGGGTTGCCTTTGGCGGGAATACTCGGGATGATTCCGCGCAACATCTCGCCGGGCTCGGGCGCCACCATCGACGCCGTGACGACGAACGCTATCCCCATCAGCGCCACCAGCAGCGAAAGAACCTTGAGGAAGAACTGGTGGCGGCCATTCCAGAACAGCGCCAGCAGCAGCGAAGTAAACAAGATCGCCAGAACGAGTTGGCTGAACCCCGCGCCATCGGCGGTGAGAGGCCGCGACCACTCGCGCACGACATCGGTAACGATGGCCATGACACCGATGATCGAGGCGATCTGGGTCAGCACGAGCCCGAACATGATGAACAACGTGACGGCGCGCCCGAAGTGCTTGCGAAAGGTGAAGAGAATGGTGTCGCCAGAAACGATGGTGCATTTGCTGATCCCGACGAACATGACGTGGGTGAGAAACGACGCCAGCATCAACGTCCAGGTCAGCGACATGCCGTAGCTGGCTCCCGCCGTCGCCATCGTGGTCACGCTGCCGGTGCCGATGACGTAGCCGACCATGAAAATGCCTGGGACGATCGAGGCGAAGAATGCGCCGAGCTTCGACAGAGCAGAGCGGTTTGAAGAATTCATGGGCGGCCAGCGTGGTTCCCTAGAATACATGCGCCTTTCGCCCACGGCAAGCGCGCGTTTGCTTTGTCCCCCAGGGCCGCGCGGATTTGAGATCATGATTGGCGCTGCCCGGCACTGATTTCTCCGGGTTGCACTTTTGTTGCCGTGGGGTTTTGGTTGATGGAAATGAATCCCTTGCATGGGTGGCGCGCCGCTCTGCGAATCCGCAACAGGAACTGGGGCCTGAAGCTGGCGGCGGCAGTTTGCCTGATCTTTGGATTTGCCCTCGCCGGCTGCGGAATGGACGCCTCGCAACCGATCGAGATGAAGCTCGGGCACGTCGGCGCTCCCGGCTCTCTCGTCTCCGATACCGCCGAGGACTTCGCCCGTCGCGTCAACGAACGGCTCGCCGGCCGTGCGAGGCTCAGCGTGTTTGGCTCGAGCCAACTCGGCGGCGACGAGACTCTGATGGTGAAGCTGAAGCTGGGCACGGTCGACTTTTCGTTTCCCTCCACCGTGATGTCGTCGATGATCGAGGCGTTCGGCTTCTTCGAGATGCCGTATCTGATCAAAGACCGGCCGCACATGCTGCGGGTCGAGGAAAAGATCTTCTGGCCGTATCTGGCGCCTGAGGCGGAGAAGCGCGGCTTCCAGGTGCTATCGGTATGGGAGAACGGCTTCCGGCACATCACCAACAACACGCGGCCGATCGTCGAGCCGTCGGACCTGAGCGGCATCAAGCTGCGCACGCCGCGCGGGGTGTGGCGTGTCCGGCTGTTTCAATCCTTCAGCGCCAACCCAACGCCGATGCCCCTGGAGGAAGTCTTTGTGGCCCTCCAAACCGGAGTCCTCGACGGTCAGGAAAACCCCCTGTCGCAGATCCACTCGCAGCGGTTTCAAGAGGTCCAGCGCTATCTCTCGCTGAGCAGACATGTCTACAGCCCGGGCTATTTGATTGCCGGCAAGGAGCATTGGGCGAAGATGCCGCAGGATATCCGCGTGGAAATCGAGGCCGCGGCTCGCGAGACCAAGCAATATGTGATACGGCATGGCGCCGAACTCGATGAGCAACTTCTGGAAACGCTGAAAGAGTCGGGGATCAAGGTCAATGAAGTCGACCGCGAGAGTTTTGTAAGCGCCAGCGAGGCGATCTATCAGGAATTCGGCGGATCCATTCCCGGCGGGCGTGAATGGATTGACGAGGCGCTTGCACTGGCCGAGCCGTAGCGTGGATACTACTCATCCTGCACCGCCCGCAAACCCCGGGAAGGTGATTGGCACTTAGCGCGGCAGGCGACAATCCTCGTCTGTCGAACTTCGGAGGTACTGTGACCGGATTCCGCAACAGGCTGGATCGCTTCCTGGAAGCGTGGGTCGTCTTCCTGGTGGCCGCGCTGGCGCTGATCGTTTTCGTCGGCGTCGTATTCCGCAAGGCCGGCGCGTCTTTGGTCTGGTACGACGAAGTGGCGTCCATAACCCTTTGCTGGCTGACCTACTACGGGTCGTCGCTGGCGGCGTTGCGGCGGGCGCATATCGGCTTTCCGCGCTGGGTGTCGTCGTTGACGCCGCCGTGGCGCCGCGCGATGCTGGTGCTGCGCGCTGCAGTGGTCGTGGCGTTTTTCGCGGTCGTGGCCTGGGCGGGCTGGCGCGTGATCGGCGCCCTCGACGGCTTCTACATGGTCAGCCTGCCCGGGGTGTCGCAGCAGTTAACGCAGTCGGTGA
>JBBDWJ010000102.1:0-6540 GCA_040902925.1 Bryobacterales bacterium
TCTACGATTCGATCTACACCGAACGCTACATGGGGCTGCCGAGCGAGCAGGAAATCGCGTACCGCGAAACGTCGCCGCTACGCGCGGCCAAGGATCTTCATGGGCGGCTGTTGCTCGCGCACGGAACAGCGGATGACAACGTTCACGTGCAGAACACGATGCGGATGGTGCAGGCTCTCATCGATGCGGGCAAGCCCTATGACCTGCTGCTTTACCCTGGAAAAACTCACGGGATCTATGGAACAACGGCGCGTGTCCATCTGTTCCGCTCGATTGAAGAATATTTTGAGAAAAACCTGAAGTAGGCTAAGCCTGGGTGAGGTTCGCGCAGCGCCTGTCGCGCCGCGGTCGCGCGACGGCGGGATGCCTCAGAGTTCGAGAATCTCGTGTTCCTTGGCCTTGCCGGCGTCGTCGAGTCTCTTGATCGTTTCGTTGGTCAGTTGTTGGATCTCGTCGGTGGCGCGGCGCTGGGCGTCCTCGGAAATCGTTTTATCCTTCAGGAGCTTTTTGAGGGCCTCGTTGGCGTCCCGCCGCAGATTGCGCGCGCCCACGCGATGCTGCTCGATGACGTTGTGGAGGTGCTTGACGAGCTCCTTGCGGCGCTCCTCGGTCAGCGCGGGAATCACCAGCCGGATGACTTTGCCGTCGTTCGAAGGGTTCAGACCCAGGTCGGAGGTCAGGATCGCTTTTTCGATGACCCCGATCTGCGATACGTCCCAGGGTTGAATCAGAATCAGCGCGGGCTCGGGAACATTTAGGTTGGCGACCTGATTCAACGGCGTTGACGTGCCGTAGTAGTCCACGCGCACGGGGTCGAGGATGCTGATCGAGGCGCGGCCCGTTCGGATGCTGGCCATTTCGCGGCCGAGGTCCTCGACGGTCTTGCGCATGCGCGCATCGGTATCCTTTTTTATCTCTTCGATGGATTGCCCATGGACATGTGACATTCTCAGATTCCCTCAACTGATCAGCGTACCGATGGTCTCCCCGGCGGCCAGCCGGCCGATGTTCCCCGGGGTGTTGAGATTGAACACCACGACCGGCATACGATTCTCGCGGCATAAGGATACCGCGGCGGCGTCCATAACCGCCAGCCCATCGGTGAGCACATCGGCGTAAGAGATTTTGTCGTAGCGGCGGGCATCGGAATGCTTCACGGGGTCTTTGTCGTAGACGCCGTCGACCTTGGTGGCCTTGGCGAAAACATCCGCCTCGATCTCTATGGCGCGAAGCGACGCCGCCGTGTCGGTCGAGAAGAACGGACAGCCCGTGCCCGCGGCAAAGACCACAACTTCACCGCCGTTGAGGTAGCCCAAGGCGGCGCGGCGGGTGAATCTTTCGGCTACAGGCTCCACGCTGATCGCGCTCAGCACGCGCGCTTTGAGTTGCTGCACCTTTAGGAAGTCCTGCAGCGCAATGGCGTTGATGACTGTCGCCAGCATGCCCATGTAGTCCACGGACACACGTTCGATGCCGGTTTGCGATGCTTGGATGCCGCGGAAGAAATTGCCGCCGCCGACCACCAGCCCGAACTGCACGCCGCCGCGCGCGGCAGCGGCAATCTCGGCGGCAATTTCGGAAATGCGTTCGCGGTCAATGCCGAAGCCGTTCTCGCCGGCCAGGGCTTCACCGCTGAGCTTGAGGAGGATCCGCTTGTACTTCGGCATCGGCCAGCAAGCACCTCGCCGCGGGGGCGTTAGTTGGCTTCCCCAACCTTGAACCGGGCCATGCGGCTGACAATGATGTTCTCACCCAGCTTGGCGATCAAGCTGGTGACGAGTTCCTTGACAGTGACTGTGTTGTCTTTGACGAAGGGCTGCTCGTAGAGGCAGATCTCTTCGTAGAACTTGCTCATGCGCCCTTCGACGATCTTGTCGACAACCTTTTCCGGTTTGCCTTCCTGCAGGGCGCGGCCGCGCTGGATTTCCTTTTCCTTGGCGATGTCTTCTTCGCGGACATCCTCTTTGCGGATAAAGCGCGGGTCGGCCGCGGCGATGTGCATGGCGATGTCGTGCACCAACTGCTGAAAATCGTCGGTGCGCGCCACGAAATCGCTTTCGCAGTTCACCTCGACCATCACGCCGAGCTTGCCGCCGGTGTGAATATAGCTGCCAACCAGGCCTTCGTTCGCCTCGCGCGAGGCTTT
This sequence comes from Bryobacterales bacterium, assembly GCA_040902925.1. Lineage (GTDB taxonomy): Bacteria > Acidobacteriota > Terriglobia > Bryobacterales > UBA6623 > JBBDWJ01. The sequence continues at coordinate 2,147 of JBBDWJ010000102.1, forward strand.
TTTCTGAGCGACCGCGATACCGCGCTTTCGCAGGACGGTTTCGGCCTCGTCGCTGTTGCCGTTGGCTTCGGTCAGGGCCTTCTTGCACTCCATGAAGCCGGCTCCGGTTCGTTCGCGGAGCTGCTTGACCAGTGCTGCGGGAATGTCCGCCATAGTCCTACGTCCTTCTAAAAATTCCTAAGGGAAGAGTCTTGCTGCGGCGCCGGAAAGCAGCGCCTACTCGGGTTTCGCTTCCGCCTCCGACTTGTCGGGCGCGGATTCCGCGGCCACAGACACCGGTTCCGGCACGGACTCCGGTTCGGCTGACTCGCTGTATCCAACGAAGTCTTCGCCAAACGCGTCGGTGCCGCTCTCGATGCCGGTTCCGGTTTCCTCGTACGCGGCTCCTGAGGAGTAACGGGCGCTTTCGCCGACTCCGGTCATGCCCATGCCTTCGGCCGCCGCGGCTGCTTCGCCGGAGACAAGCCCTTCGACGGCCCGGTCAGCGAACTGCGGCTCGCTGGCCATTTGCATGCCTTCGATCACGGCGTCGGAGACCTTGCTCGCGAACAGCCGGATCGCGCGAAGCGCGTCATCGTTGCCGGGGATCACGTAATCGACCACGTCGGGGTCGGAGTTCGTGTCGACGACCGCAATGACCGGAATGTTGAGCTTGCGGGCCTCGCGGACGGCGATTTCTTCCTTGTTCGAATCGATCACCACCATCACGTCCGGCAGCGACGGCATATCCTTGATGCCGGCCAGATTCTGATGCAGGTGTTTGCGTTCGCGCTCGAGGCGCGAGATTTCCTTTTTCGAGCGGCCTTCGTACTGCTCTTCGGTGGCCAGCCTGTCGAGCTCTTTGAGCCGTGCGATCGATTTCTGTACGGTCGTCCAATTGGTCAACAACCCGCCTAGCCAGCGGTTATTGACGTAATACATGTGACAACGCTGCGCTTCTTCCGCGATGGCTTCCTGGGCCTGGCGCTTGGTTCCGACGAACAGGATGTTTTTGCCCTGCTCGGACATCTCGGAAACATACCGCGCAGCCTCTTTGAACAGCTTCAGAGTTTTTTGCAGATCGATGATGTGGATGCCATTGCGTTCGCCGAAGATGTACTCTCGCATCTTCGGGTTCCAGCGCCTGGTCTGGTGCCCGAAATGAACGCCCGATTCGAGCAACTCCTTCATTGTGATTTGCGGCACTTAGCCTCCTCGGTTGATATCACGCCTTCGGCTGCACCATCGTTGGTAGCGGCGGAGGGCGTTTGGCGGAAGACTGGTCCAAGGCGAGATTTAGTCTTCCACCACAATCTCTGGGCGCCGCCGACAGATCGGGGCGCCCAGATTCCTGCGGAACATCGGCGGGTTGGCGCTAGCGCTTCGAGTACTGGAAGCGTTTGCGGGCCCCGGGACGCCCATATTTCTTGCGCTCGTGTTTGCGCGGGTCGCGAGTGAGATAGCCAAGCTTCTTCAAGGCCGGCCGAAGCTCGGCGTTGAACTTCTGCAAAGCGCGGGCGATGCCGAGGCGGATCGCCGCAGCCTGGCCGGTCGTTCCACCGCCGTGGGCAAGGACGATGACATCAAACTTGCCCTCGGTCTCGGTCGCCAGCAAAGACTGCCGCACCAGCAGGCGGCCCGACTCGCGCGGAAAATAGTTGTCCAGCGAACGGCCGTTGATTTCGACCTTGCCCGTTCCCGGGCGCAGAAAAACGCGGGCTACGGAAGTCTTCCGGCGGCCCGTTCCTAGGTACTGTACTTGGCTATCTGCCACGATCTCGACCTCGATTCGAAATAACTTCGTTCAGCCTCTCGGCTAGAGCGTCATTGCCTGCGGGTTCTGCGCCTCATGCGGATGCTTCGGGCCCGGGTACACTTTCAAGCGGCTGCCGAGCTGCTTGCCGAGCTTGTTCTTCGGCAGCATGCCCTGAATCGCTGCTTCGAGCATGCGCTCGGGAAACGTCGCGCGCATCCTACGCGCAGTGATTTCCTTCAATCCGCCGGGATATCCAGAGTGACGCCGGTACATCTTCACGTCTTCCTTCTTGCCCGTCAGACGGACCTTCGCGGCGTTGACGATGACAACGTGATCCCCGGTCTTCAAAAACGGTGTGTAGTCGGGCTTGTGCTTGCCCATGAGCACGACAGCCGCGCGCGCGGCGAGACGGCCAAGAACTTGGTTCTCAGCATCCATTACGTACCATTCGTTATGCACTTCCGACTGGCGCGGGACATACGTCGACATCGCAGAGAAACTCCTCGGCGTAGAAAAGCCCAATTTTTCAATGTAGCCCGGCGTTGTGACGCAGGTCAAACCCCAGGGCAACTTGAGGGTGCCACAGGTGAGCTTTCGATTGACCCTTAGTCTAGCGTAACCGGGGCGGGGGTGTCCATTCCGACAAGGGCGCCTCCGCAGCCAGGCCCAGAACCGCGGTTTTGAGCCCGCCAGAACCCCCTAGCCGCCCTTAAATCAGCGACTTGGTAAGAATCCCGTGTTGACGCTTGCGCCGGAATCGGGCTATGTTATAATCCGCTATCCTAAAGACAGTTCGGCGCCAAGTTTTTCTAAAGGAGACATCGCGACGATGGCGTATATCATCGCAGAACCTTGCATCGGGACCAAGGACACGGCTTGCGTGGACGCCTGCCCGGTTGACTGCATCCATCCCAAGCGGGACGAAGCGGAGTTCGAGAAAGAGGAAATGCTCTATATCGACCCCGATGAGTGCATCGACTGCGGCGCTTGCGTCCCCGTTTGCCCCGTGTCCGCAATCTTCGCGGAAGAAGATCTACCGGAAAAGTGGAACGACTTTACTCCGCGAAACGCGGCCTATTACACCAAGTAGCGCAGACATATAGCCTTCCGGCGCGCGCGCAAGCATCAAACCGCGCACCGGAAGGCTTTTCTGCGTCTGTGAGTCCGACCCACCCCCCAGCGGGCCTTCTCAGCGAGAACTAAGATCCCAACGCCTCTCCCGGAATCCCTGCTACTTCTTGGACCGGTACTACTTCTTCTCTTCCGGTGGTTTGTGGACCTTGTGGCAGGTTCTGCAGCCCTTGCCCATCTGGCCGACGCCGTTTTTCCAGGCAGCCAAGTCTTTGGCGTCGCTGGCGGCCATGGCCGCTTTAGCGCCGTCGATCACGGCTGCGGCGCCGCTAGTCCAAACGTCGTCTTTAACGCGGCCGCCCATTAGCAGCAACTGCGTGGTCTCGGAAAGAATCGATGCGAAGGCCTTGGAGTGCTTCCAGTCGTCGTCGGACTGCGGTCCACCAGCCTTCATGATGGCCGCGAGCTGATCCATACTGGGCTTTTGGACGAGTTCCATGATGTCGTGGACGTCAGCTACGCCTTCGTAAGTATGATCGGCGTAGATCAGGCCGGCGCCCAGCACGGCCAGAGCAGCAACAATCGCGAACTTGCGCATGCGCTGATTTCTCCTTAATTGGCCAGGCGCGTTACAGGCTTGGCCGGGCCGCTTACCTTGCGGTCCAATCTGGGTCCGCCTAAGCGTTTAAGGCGCTCTTTCGGATCGGTGCCTGGTCCAGATTGGTCTGCCATTATAGCCAAGGTCTCCGTTTCGTCGCCGGACTTTTTGAAGTTTGATGCTTGGACGCGGCGGCGGCCGACGCCGAATCCTGGGCGATGGCGGGGCTCGGAGCCACGCTTGCCGCGAGAGGCTGGCAGGCAATCAGGCGCAGAAGCGGGCTAAAGATCGCTATCTAGTGACTTGCTGGCGCTTCGAGGCCGGTGGACAGGCGGGAGCGCCTGTCCCTGCTCTGCTCTACTTTTGGCCACCAGCGCTACGAACGTAGAGGTGGTAGAGCAAAGCTCCGCCAAGCACCGTCGCGAGGCTCCAGGCCGCCACCGAGCGGCGGGCGTTTACGAAATACACGAACACCAGAAGGTTTGCCAGCACATACGACAACGGGATCAGCGGGTAGGCCACACTCACCCAGCGGCTCGGCTGCCAGCCCGCGCGCTTGCGGAATTTGAACAGCGCCAGCACCGACAGCGCCGTGAACAGCCACAGCGTGAAGCCGATGTAATAGACCAGGTCTTCAAACGTGCCGGTGATGATCAGCACACAGCAGCACAGGCCTTGCGCGATGACGGTGATCCAGGGGCTTTTCCATTTCGGGTGCAGCCGCGTGGCGGCTCGAAAGAACGCGCCGTCGCGAGCCATTGCATAGTAGACGCGAGGTCCGACCATGCTCATGGCGTTTACCGTCGCCAGCAGCGAAGCCGCCATCGCCGCGGCGAACCAGCCGCCAGCAGCGCCGCCAAACAGCGCGGTGGACGCCTGCGCGCCGACGGCGTTGACGCCTTTCATGCTTTCGAGCGGATTGGCATAGATGTAGAGGCAGTTCAGCGCCGCGTAGAACAGCGCCACCAGCAGGGTGCCGGAGACGAGCGC
>JBBDWJ010000103.1:0-6505 GCA_040902925.1 Bryobacterales bacterium
AGCCGACTTTCAGTCGAAATCAAACCTACCGGCTTTAGCCGGTAGTTGTTCAGTTTGCGGCGGGCAGGGCGTGCGGCGGCGGAGAGCGGAGGCGGGTGTTGGAGGGGCGGGGGATCACGGAAGGATGGAGATAAGGCAAGGCAAAAGGCAAAGTGCAAAAGGCAAAAGGCAAAGGTTGCCCGGCTGCGGCACATTCCTTAGATAACTAAGGCCTTAGATAACCAAGGGGACGCCTTGCAGCCCGAGATGGCGGTCGGTCGACCAACAACAGCCGATTCGCCCCTCGCTCATAATCGCCAGCCCATGAGCGTCAGCCAACGTGAGTTTCTGATCGGCAAACTTCTTCACGATGCGGCTTGTTTTCTCCAGTTCGGAACGGTCGAAGCCACGGATGCTCAGGTCCGGCAGTGCATCCACGAATGCCAGGAATTGAACGGCCCGGCGCTGGTCGTAGCGGCGCAGAAACCATCCATGGCCTTCGGCGAGGACCAACGAGGATGTGATCAGCGGAGGCGGCTCGGAAAACAGGACGCGGAATAGAGCGTGGTAGCTGTCCGATCGATCGAGGAAGGCGATCAAGGCGGAGGTATCGACGTAGCAGTCAGTCTTTTTGGCCATAGACGACTTCGTCGATGGACCGGCTGGAACGTGCGTCGCCGGTTTCTATGGTTCCGGCGAATCTCATCCAAGGCCCCTCGCCCCGGGGCGGCAGCGACTCCCGCACGGCGCGGCGTACAAACTCGGCGACGGAGATACCCAAGGCCTTGGCCTCCTTTTTCGCCATGGAATAGTCGTGCTCTTCCAGGCTGATTTGCGTTCGAATCATGTTATCACTACGCAGGTTACATGATAACATGCGCAGCCGGAATGCCGAAAACACCATCGCCTCCGTCAGGTGAAGCCCAGGGCTGAGCGGCTGTCGGAGATCAGTTCTGCGGCGAGAGCGTCACTTCCAGGTTTTGCGGCGTTCCGGCGGTGAGCTCGATTTCTTGAATGACCGGGCGGTAGCCGCTCCGCGAGACGGCGACGCGGTAGCGGCCTGGCGCTAAATCCACGTCGGCGGGGGTTGTTCCGATGCGCTTGTTGTCGTTGACCACGATCTCGGCGCCGGCGGGATCGCTGCGCACCGACAGGCGGCTGCGCGCCACGCCCGCATCGTTCAGCACGAAATGAACCGGGTGCAGACCGCCCTCTTGCACGCGGATGCTGCGCTCGGCCGTGCCGGCGCCTTGCTTGCGCACCGAAACGACGTGATAGCCGGGTCCGGCGTCGTATTGCAGGTTCGTCGCGCCGTCGACTTTGCTTCCATCGACGAAAACGTCCGCGCCGGTGGGCTCGCTGCTAATGAGCAGCGTGCCGGTGATGGCGCGCATCTGGATGTCGACCTCGGAGTCGCCGGAATCCGCTTCGAAGATCTTGGGATAGCTGCGATAGCCTGCCAGCGACGCGACCGCGACGTGCCTGCCGCGGGGAACTTCGATCGAGCATGGCGCAACGCAGGACCAGCGCGGGTTGCGATCGACGACAACTTGGGCTCCGGGCGCGCTGGTTGTCACGCTGACGGCAACGAGGCGCGCCGCCGGTGGTGACCGTGGGGTCTGCGGAGCCGGGGCTTGTTCCTTGGCGGTGGCGACCTCGGGTTGCCCGGCCGCGGGCGTTTCCGGTTCGCCGGGGGCCGCTGCTTCCGCCGCGGTCTGCGCGCCTTCTGTTGAGGCGCTTTCAGGCTCGGCGCTTTCCGGCTGGCCGTCTTCCGCCTCCGTTGCATTGGGAGGCTGCGCTGCAGCCTGAGCCAGCGCTGCCCCGCGCTGCTGCACTGCCGCTTCGAGCGGTTCGGTCAATTCAGCCGGCGGCAGAGGCTGGCTGATTTTCTCCAGCAGCAAGTTGACCGACGAGCTCATTCGTTCGTGCGCTTGTTCGGGGTTCGCCAGCAAACGCACCAGGCCGACCGGGTCGTTGAGCAGCCAGGGGTTGAGAGCCAGCGTCGCGGCGGCGGCGACCAGCAGCGTAACCACGGCGGCAAGCGGCCACAGCCGGCCCACGCTGTGGTGCTCACGCGGGCGGACCGCGGGGCGCACCGGCTTGGGCAGTTTCGAACCAACGCCGGCCGCTTGTTTCGGCTGGCCGGGCCGCGACGATAACGGCTTTAGAGAGGGAGGCGCGCCGGTGGGCCGCGTTTTCTCCGTTGCCGGCACTTCCTCGATTTGCAGCGCCTCCAGCGAGGCGGCGGTCGCGCTGAGCTCGAGCGTATCTTGGGAGCTGCCGGCGTTCGGGGCTCCGCGCAATCCGACGCGGATCTGCCCGCTGGCTTCGATCTGCGTGATCAAAGCGGCGGCGAACGCGGCGCAGGCCGGGTAGCGGTCCGCCGGATTCTTGGATAGCGCCCGCAGCAGGGAGTCTTGCACCGGCGACGGAATTTTCGGGTTCAGCTCCTTGGGCTCAATGGGGGACTCGGAGACGATCTTGAACATCACCGAAGTGAGGTTTTCTCCGGCGAACGGCTTCTGGCCGGTGAGCATTTCGTAAGCGATCACGGCCAGTGAAAACTGATCGGAGCGGCCGTCGAGCGGATCGCCTTTGACCTGCTCGGGCGACATATAGCTGGGCGTGCCCATGACCGTGCCGGTCTGCGTGAGTTGCGAGGAGCTGATGCGGGCGATGCCGAAATCGGTGATTTTGACGCGTCCGTCGCGGGTGATCATCAGGTTGGCCGGCTTGACGTCGCGATGGATGATGTCGCGGCTATGGGCGTAGTCGAGCGCTGCGGCCGACAGCCGCATCACCTGCCCGACGAACGGCAGGTCATCGCTTTCGCCGCCGTCGATCATGCTCTCGAGCGTGCGGCCGTCGACCAGCTCCATCGAAATGTAAGCCAGGTCGTCTTCTTCCTCGATGTCGTAAATGGTGACGATGCCGGGGTGCGAAAGCCGGCCGGCGGATTGGGCCTCGCGAAAGAGGCGCTCGCGCAGAGCGGTGACTTCGGATGGGTCGACTTTGTCGGTGAGCCGGATGGTCTTGATGGCGACTTCGCGCCCGATCTTGGTGTCGCGGGCCCTATAGACCACGCCCATTGCGCCGCGGCCTAGCTCATCGAGGATCTCGTAACGGCCGATTCGATCCATCCGTTTGCTAACTCTCCCAGTTTCCCTAATTTACCACGTTGCGGCGGCGTTCCCGGCGGGAGGAGTGTCCTGATCGTGCGTTGGTTTCGGTTGAGGCGTGGCGCTGGGGTTAATCCCATCGTTGCTGGCGATCGGAACCCCATCGGCAAGCGGGGCAACATTCTCAGAGGGATCGCGGGGTACATCCAAGCGATTCCGCGGTTGGGGCAGGGAAGCTGGTGACCCCATCCTCGCGGATGGGGCTCGGATCGCCTGCGGCGCTTTCGGAATCGGCCGGCGCCGACAACGAGGCTGGCTGTTTGCCGGATAGGGGCTGCCCGTTTGCCTGTTAGGGGATCGTCTGGAAGCCGAACTCTCGAAAATGGCGGTCAAAGCAGAAGATCTGGTCGGCTCTGGTCTCCCCTGCCAGCACGAAGCTCGCGCAATCGACCAGACTCAGTTTTTTGCGCGCCGCTGCCAACACCATGTCGACGGCGCGGCGATGACGCGATTCGTCGATCCACTCGACGCTAAAAATCGGCTGGATATCCTCGAAAAGAGCCCGGAGCGCAGCGGGCCCGAGCAAGCGCTGGACCAGCGCGCCGGTCTCCACAAGGACGTAGTTGTGCGTTACAAGCCTGGGCCGCTCGCTGAGAAGGCGTTTCCACACTGCCAGCGCCGCGGCGTGGTTTTCATCGTCCGCGTCGAGCACGGCGAACAAAGCGGAGGTGTCCACGAACACGGTCGCTCGGAGCACGGTCACTCGCGGTACGCCTCCTCCAGATAGCGGTCATGGCGCGAGCTGATGTCACGGCTTCCGGAACGGAAACGCCCGGCGGCGTTGAGCGCGCGGCGGAACTGGTCTTCTTCGCTTCGCGGGCCGGCATTGTCCAGCAGCCGGTCGACGGCTTCGCGTATTAGATCCGCCATCGAACGCCTGGATTGCGCGGCTATCTTTTTCAGCCCCGCGATCTGCTCGGGAGTGAGCTGGATTTGCGTTCGGATCATGTCATCATGATATCATATTACGACATCATGCTATCACTAGGCATTGATATAACCGTGATGGGGAACCAGGCAACTGGCTAGACGCCCGATCTCGTTTGTAGGTATTCATACATTTCCGCAGCGATAGCGACCCCGCCGGCCACGATAAGTAACCACTTAGTTAGAAAAACAACTGACCGCGTCTTGCCGCGGTAGTAGATTTGTAATAGAGGTTGTCTCGATCCTAAAAGGATCCTTTTTGTAGAGAATTCCAAACTCTGGGGCTCAGGACCACGGAGCTTTTGGTTTGCCGGCGGCATGCTCAGGAACTGCAGACGCCGCATCGAGCATCTGTATCTTCCAACAGCAATAGCAGCCGGCAGCGGCGAATCCGTTAGATGACGCCAGGTTCGTCCTGGGATTTCGCCGCAAAAGCCGCGTCACTTTCTCAGGCACTCCTGCGGTTTTGCCGCATTCTCATCGACGGCGAAGCTGGTTCGCTGCGCTGCAATTCGATAAAAAGCGCATTGCAAGCAGCCGATAAGCAGGAGGCAGAAACTTCAACTCGGGCCGTGTTGAGGCGGTCTATTCCCGTTGCAAGTTAGGAGCTAACGATGATGCGATTTGAGGAAAAGGTTGGGGGCCGGCGCGCTATTTTTGCGTTTGCCGGGCTCGTGGCGCTGCTGGTTGGGCTTGTCCCGCCGGCTAGCGCTCAGGAGGTCAGCGCCGGGATTACCGGCGTCGTCTCGGATCCGAGCGGCGCCTCCATTATCGGCGCCACAGTCACCGCGAAGGAAGCCAGTCGCGGATTTGAATACACCACACAAACCAACGCGGGCGGCGTTTTCGTGTTTCCGCGTATTCCGGGCGGCGTGTATGAACTCACTGTGGAGGCCGAAGGATTCCGCAAGTACGTACAGACGGGCCTGATTCTGGAGGTCAACCAGCGCGCCCGTATCGATATCAACATGCAGCTCGGCGCCGTGACGGAGACGATCGAAGTCACCGGCGAGTTGCCGCTGCTGAACACCGACACCACCATCGTCGGCCAGACGGTCGACGCCATCAACCTGACCGAGACGCCGCTGGCCAGCCGCAACTACATCGAGCTGACACTGCTGACCCCGGGCACGACCACGACGAGCCTGGCGGGCATGCGCGACAGCCAGCGCAGCGGCTACGGACAGTCGCGGCCGTATGTGAACGGCAACCGCGCGCAGGCCAACAATTTCCTGCTCGACGGCATCGACAACAACCAGGTGTCGGACAACTACACCGCCTACCAGCCCAACGTGGACGCCATTCAGGAAGTGAAGATGATCACGAACAACGCTTCGGCGGAGTTCGGCAACTTCCAGGGCGGCATCATGAACATCATCATGAAGGGCGGCACCAACCAGTTTCACGGTACGGTGTTTGAGTTTTTCCAGAACGACAAGCTGAACGCCAACAACTGGGCCAGAAACTGGCAGGGCCTCGATCGTACGCCCGTGCGCCTGAACACGTTTGGCGGCACCTTCGGTGGACCGATCGTGCGCGACAAGCTGTTCTTCTTCGCCAACTATCAGGCGATCCGGCGATCCAACCCACCCGCCAACGCCAACTTCGATGTGTTTCCTTCGGCCTTCCGGCAGGGAGACTTCTCGCAGTTGCTGAGCGACCGGAACCTGCAGCTCTACGATTACCTGACGACGGCCCCGGACGGCACGCGCCAGCCATTCGTCAACAACCAGATTCCACTGAGCCGCATCGATCCGGTCGCGGCCAATTTGTTCAGCCGCACCGACCTCTATCCGCAGCCGCTGAATGGGGGTCTGGAATTCAACCAGCTCAATCGTCTGGGCAACACGCTCAAGACCGACCAGGGCGACCTGCGGGCCGACTACAAGCCGGGCGTCATGGACGACATCATGTTCCGCTATTCGCAGGGGCGGCAGGATGTTCCGACCGTCACCTCGCAGCCGTTGCTGTTCGGCTCTCTGAACCAGGCGCCCTTCAAGGCCGCGGTGATCAACTGGACGAAGACGATTGGCCCGACGTTCGTCAACGAGGCGCGCTTCGGCGTCAACCGTATCATCCTCGACAACGGCGGCGCGGACTTCAATGACGTCGGCAACGTCGCGGAAGAACTGGGAATCGCCGGCGCCAACGACCGCGGACCCGGGCTGCCTGCCATCCAGTTCCCCAACGGCCGCGCTGACACTATCGGCAGCCAGAACGTCGGCACGCAGGCGCTGTTCGCCAACACGACGTTCCACCTGGCCGACAACATGACGCACATCCGCGGCCGGCACACAGTCAAATTCGGCGGCCAGTGGCTGCAGCAGCGCATGAACACGCTGTACACCGGCAACACCGGGCGCACCGGTTTCATCGCCTTCGACGGCCGCTTCACCGGCGCCACCCAGACCACCATCGGT
>JBBDWJ010000104.1:0-6482 GCA_040902925.1 Bryobacterales bacterium
GAGTATACGGCAACCCTGTTCTTTTGTCCATCTATTTGTTGGACACTACACTAGAATAGAACCAGAAAGGGCCGAAGCAGACCTCTGCCCCACCCCCGGCCCGTTTCCTAAGAAATCACAGTGCAGCGCGGAGCCAACACCTGGAAGCCAGCCCCCTGGAAACCCTCCGTCTGCCCGCAAACACCTGTACCCCACCAAACCCCGGACCAAACAAGCCAAATTCCAGGGGGAACACATTGAAGAAATCGCCTAAGGAAAGTCCGGCCCTAGGCGTGTGGCGCAAGCTCTCCAGCTTGCAGTGTCGAGCCTCGTCTCGACACAAGGCTTCGTCCCCTTCAAATGGCCCAGGAACTCCTTCCAAGAAAGCACTGCCAAGGGCCCGTAAACCGCGAGCTGAGGCTCCCGGGTGCAAGCTGAGAGCTCGCGCCACGTACACCCGCACCAAACCAAACCCCGGACCACCCAAACCAAATCCAAGGGGGAAAAACCAATGAAGAAATCGCCTAAGGAAAATCCGGCCATATCCGGCCAAAAGCGGCCGAAAGCGGCCAGATCCGGCCACGAACAACGCGACAAGCAAGGGTCGAAGATAAACTCGCGACAGGCTCCGCTTTCATGATACTGCCAGGTTGATCCGACCCGGCAGCTACGGGCCGTCGCTTCGCTCCGGCGGACAGGCGGGAGCGCCTGTCCCTACTTGGCGGCTTCCGCCGCTGCCGCCCACCGCGTGGATTGGACAGCAACTTGTGGCATAATTCTGCGCAGGAGGCATTCGCCATGAAGACACTTTTGCTATTGGGCGCTATGTTCGGAGCGATGGTTCTGCCGGCTCAGGAACTCCGGCCGACCGGCATTTTTTTCATCGAGGAATCTGTGAGGCTTGTGAATACTGTCGAGCCTTCCTGCAGCCAGGAAGCTATCGCGGCGCAGGTTCGCGAGGTTGTAAAAGTTGATGTTCAGATCAACGAACAAGGGGAACCGGTAAGCCTGAAAGTGTTCGAGTCGCCGGGCTACGGCTTAGGACCAAAGGCGCTCGAAGCGATTTCTCAGTGGAGGTGGCAGGCTTCGCCGGAATTCGAGCAAGGCAAGCAGAAGCGAATTGACGCTCGTATTCAGATGTCGTTTCGGTGCAATTTCCTTCCGCCTACAGCGCCAGCGGAGTAGGGGCCTGGTAGCGCCTTCGTGCTTGCGGCAACCGCGAATCGCCGGGTTGGTTCTGCCGCCCCTTCGGGGCTCTGCTCACTGGGGCTTTGATTCCCAGGGTTCCGCCGGGACTCGCCTGGGCTCGTCCTCGGCTCCACCCTGGGCTATTATCTTCCGCCGCTTCGCGGCTGTCGCGCAGCCGAACGCGCATATCACACAGCGGTGAACTTACGTGACGCGCTTGGACCAAACATCATCGATCACCGACCAGACCCCTCGGAGTGAACCTACGACGACGATGCCTTTTGCCACTTCAGGCAGATCGGGAACCGTTACGGCTTGGCAAAGTGTCCTTGAATAGGAGAGTCTAAGAGGACCCTGTTTGCCTTGGTGACCTGGTGCTCGAAAGACTTTGTATATTTCTGCTCCTGCTACTGACTGCTTGCGGCCTTTTACTGACATCGTGCGGCCGCGATGGCTCGAGTATCGTCGTTGGCTCTAAAAATTTCACCGAGAGCGTGGTGCTGGCCGAGTTGATCGCGCAGCAGATTGAAGCGCGCACGGATCTTCGCGTCGAGCGCCGGCTCAACCTGGGCGGCACGTTTCTCACTCATCAGGCCCTGGTCGCTGGGCAGATCGACATCTATCCCGAATACAGCGGTACCGCACTGACGGCGATTCTGGAACAGCCGGTGACGCGCGATCCCGCGGAGGTGCTGCGCATTGTGTCGGAAGCCTACCGGCAGCAGTTTCACGCCGAATGGCTTGCTCCGTTCGGCTTCAACAACACTTACGCGATCGTCGTTCGCGAGGAAGACGCTGACCAGAAGGGCCTCAAGACGCTTTCGGACCTGGCGGCGGTTTCGAGCGAGTTCGTCATCGGATTCATGTTCGAGTTCAGCGAGCGCCAGGACGGCTATCGCGGCCTAGTTGAAACTTACGGCATGTCGTTCAAGGACGGGCCGCGCACCATGGACCTCGGCCTGATCTACCGGGCGCTGCGCGACGGGCAGATCGACGTCGGAGTAGGCAGCGCCACCGACGGATTAATCTCAGCCCTGAAGATGCGCGTTCTCGAGGATGACAAACGCTATTTTCCTCCCTACGACGCGGCGCCGGTGGCCCGCACGGCGGCGCTCGACGAGCACCCCGAGCTGCGCGAATCCCTTGGAGCGCTCGGCGGAATCCTCACCGAGCAGGAGATGCGCCAAGTCAACTACGCGGTCGACGGCGAGCAGCGGCCGGTCAAGGATGTGGTTCGCGAACTGCGCGAGCGCAAAGGGCTGTAGTGTTCCGGGAAGAGCGGCGGATAGCGGCGTATCCGCGACGGCTGACTAAGAAGCACGAATCGCTACACAGTCCCGGCGGCGGACCGGGCTCGGCAACTTCCGCTCCAAAGGCCTCCTACGGAGGCCCTCTCCAGAGGCCAAGGCCAGCCCAAAAAAATTGTCGCCGGGATTGTCGTATCCGGTCGTACGACTGCGCATCAGGGTATAGAGGGCACTGTAGGCAGCCGCAAGTCATAGGGAACCCTGGGGAAACGCCTCCAGACCCGCTTCGGCCGTCCGGACGCCCCAAGGAGCGTTTCATGATGCAAGCCATGGCCGTAATCACCTTCTCGTATTCCTGCCCGCAAGAGGCGCTGAGTGAGTTCGCGGTGGACTTCGCGACCAACGTCAAGCCTCGGATCGACGGCCTGGAATGGAAGATTTTCCTCAACCAACCGGAGCTGCGGCGCTCGGCGGGGCTGTACTGCTTCCGGGACATGGAATCCGCGCACAATTATGTGGACGGCCCATACATCGAGGCGCTTCGGAATGCCCCGGTGGTAAGAGAGGTATCGACGCAGGTGTTCGAGACCATGGAGGAGGCTTCCCTGCTGACTGGCGCTCCCCTGCTCGCCGTTGCGGCCTGATATCCCTCGCCTGTCGGCCAATAGTCGTGGCAAGGCGGCGCCGTTATCCGTCGCGGACATCGGCCTCCAGCAGTATTCACCGGTGGTTCCAACCGTGTAAGATCGAAAGAAGTATATGGTCAACACGATTGAATGGACTGCCAACGGCGTGGTGATGATCGACCAGCGCCGTTTGCCGGCCGAGGAAACCTATGTCACCTGCGGCGACTATCGCGAGGTCGCCGAAGCGATTCGCTCGATGGTGATTCGCGGCGCTCCGGCGATCGGCGTCGCCGCCGCCATGGGCGTCGCCTTGGGCATTGAAAAAGCTCTGGGCGTGGAAAAATTCGATGCGCCGGCGACCCCTCCGCCAAACGGCAAGCTCGACGCCGAGATGGAGGCGATTTGCGCGACGCTGGCGGCGACGCGGCCGACGGCCGTCAATCTGTTTTGGGCGATCGAGCGCATGAAGGGGCTCTACCGGGAATTGCGTGCTCGCGGCGCGGAGCTTCCGGCGATTCGCGAAGCTCTGATCGCCGAAGCGCTGGAAGTACACCGCGAAGACATCGAGATCAACAAAGCGATCGGACGCCACGGCGCGGCGCTGCTGCCATCCGGCGCCGGCGTCATGACCCATTGCAACGCGGGCGCGCTGGCGACGGCCGGGTACGGCACGGCGTTGGGCGTGATTCGCGCGGCGGTCGAGGCCGGCAACCCGCTCGCCGTGTACGCCAATGAGACGCGCCCGTTTCTGCAAGGCGCGCGGCTCACGGTGTGGGAATTGCAGCAGGATAAGATTCCCGTCACGCTGCTTACCGACAACATGGCCGGCTATACGCTGGCTTCAGGTAAGATCGGCGCGGTCGTCGTTGGCGCGGACCGTATCGCGGGTAACGGCGATGTCGCCAACAAGATCGGCACCTATACGGTCGCTGTGCTGGCGAAAGAGAACAACGTGCCGTTCTATGTGGCGGCGCCGATTTCGACGCTCGACCTCACTCTCTCCTCCGGTAAGGAAATTCCGATCGAAGAGCGCAGCGCCGACGAAGTGACCCACATTCAAGGGCATCTTGTCGCGCCCAAAGGGACGCAGGTAATGAATCCCGCCTTCGATGTGACGCCGGCGAAGTATGTGACCGCGATTATTACCGAGCGCGGCGTGGCTCGCGCGCCTTATCTCGATTCGTTGGCGAAATTGGCGAAGGGGTAGGGCCCGACGGCTACTGACAACCGAGTCGGACGCCGCAGCAGAAGACAAGATTCGCGCATTCCGCGAAGCGGCATGACCATAGACACACAAGCGAGGCCACGAAGATGAACGCCCTCAAACGAGCCTGTGTTTCGTCCTTTCTGGTTTTTCTGGCGGTCACAGCCGCCGCGGGCAGCGACGAACTGGGAGTCATCGACTTCCCCAACTCCGCCCCGGAAGCGGCTCAGGCCGATTTCATCCGCGGTGTACTGCTACTACATAGCTTTCAGTATCCGCAGGCCGCCGACGCGTTCCGCGCGACTCAGAAGCTCGCTCCCGATTTCGCGCTCGCCTATTGGGGCGAGGCGATGACTCACAACCACGGCCTGTGGATGGAGCAGGATCCCGACCAGGCGCGAGCCGTGCTCGAGAAGCTGGCTCCGACGCCCGAAGCGCGGCTGGCGAAGGCGTCGACCGAACGCGAAAAGGGTTATCTGCGAGCCGTCGAGGCGTTGTTTGGCGAGGGCTCCAAGATCGCGCGCGATTTGAGCTACATGGAGCACATGCGCCAGTTGCACGAGACATACCCGGACGATCTGGAGGCTGCCAGCTTCTACGCGCTGTCGATTCTCGCGTCGGTGCAGGGCGAGCGCGACTTCCGCGCTTACATGCGGGCGGCGGCGATCGCGCAGCAAGTTGCGAATCACAATCCAAAGCACCCCGGCGCGATTCACTACATCATCCATTCCTACGATGACCCGATTCACGCACCGCTGGGGCTGCCCGCCGCGAACGTCTACGCAAAACTCGCGCCCGCAGCGACGCACGCGCTGCACATGCCGTCGCATATTTTTCTAGCGCTGGGCATGTGGGACGACACGGTGGCGTCGAACGAAGCGTCTTATGAAGCGTCGAACGGCAAGAGCTATCACGCGTTGCAGTGGCTGGCTTATGGCTACTTGCAGCAGGGGCGTCAGGCCGACGCCACGCGCATGCTCGAGAAGATGCGCGAGTCAGCATCCAAAGACGATTCGCCGGGCGCGCGCTGGTATCTGGGGCTGATGCGCTCGGCGTATGTATTCGAAACCCGTCAGTGGGATGCCGCAGACTTTCCTGTCAACACCGAGGGTATTGAATTTTCGGCCGCGGCAAGCGATCTTCTGGCGCGCGGCGCGAGCGCCGTTCAGGCCGGCCGCCTTCCGGACGCCAAGCGCATTCTCCATGAAATGAGAACCCGGCGCGCGCCGCTCGCCAAACGCGCCGCCGACCCGCTCTGCCACCAGACCAATTTCAGCGCCGGCATATCGCCCAACGGACTGAAAGGGGCGGCGGTGATGGAGCAGGAGCTCGAAGCGATGATCCTGCTCGCCCAACACAAGCCCGCCGAAGCGATTGCGATGCTGGAGCAAGCCGCCTTCGCCGAAGACGAAATGGCGATGGACTTCGGGCCTCCGAATCCCGTGAAACCGGCGCACGAGCTGCTTGCCGAAACCCTGCTCGCGCAAGGTAGATTCGAGGACGCCAAAACCCATTTCGAGCTGGCGCTGAAGCGCGCGCCTGGCCGCCGCCTCTCGCTCGAAGGACTGGCTAGGGCCAGCCAAGGCGCGAGTGTCGCGGCAGCGAAATAATACCGGCTGCAAATTTTCATGATCCACGGACGGCGCCCGCCGGAAGCGGGCTTGATACCGCGAGGGCGGTTCTTCCCTTCCCTGATTTCGCAGACAAATGAGCAGGCATGGACGCCGTTGTAATCCTGGTGTTCGCATTCGTCTACCTGGGCATGATCCTGGGGGAGGTTCCCGGGCTGGCCCTGGAGCGGACCGGCGTAGCGCTGCTGGGGGCGATCGTGCTGCTCGCTGCCGGGCGCGTGACTCCCGAGCAGGCCTGGACCGCGGTTGACGTACCTACCATAGGACTGTTGTTCGGACTGATGGTGGTCTCGGCGCAGTTCCGGCTGGGGGGCTTCTATTCCAAAGTCACGCGGCGAATCGCCTCCGCTGACGCCTCGCCGGCGGCGCTGCTTGGCGCGCTGGTCGCGATTGCGGGCGCATTGTCGGCGCTGCTCGCCAACGACGTGGTGTGCCTGGCGGTGGCTCCGGTGCTGATCGCGGGCTGCGACCGGCGCGGCCTGAACCCGCTGCCGTTTCTGCTGGCGCTGGCGTGCGCGTCGAATGCCGGCTCGGCGGCTACGCTGATCGGCAATCCGCTAAACATGCTGATCGGCAAGAAACTTGGCCTAGCTTTTGGAGACTTCAT
>JBBDWJ010000105.1:0-6407 GCA_040902925.1 Bryobacterales bacterium
GGTCACATTGCTCTTCTTGCCATCGTCAAACGTCACCAGGCAAAACGGCTTCGCGCCGGGCGTCTCGATCCTCTTGCCGAGCTCGTCGTGATGAATGAAATCAAAGTGCGGCGCCCACAGCTCGATCTGCGCGCTCATTTCCGCGGCGGTTAAGGTGTGATAGTTGAGGATCACGCCGCCCCGCTTCACGCGGCACGCCAACCCGAGCAGCTTGTTTGTCAGAATCATTCGCGTGTGCGCAGCTTCGGCAGCGGCTTGCGAAGCACAACTCGCATTCCGCTTCCCGCCAGGTCCAATCGTTTGCTTATCGGATTCGAAAAATCAGAAGGGATCGACCGGCTAGCCATGCCCGAGCGGAAGAAGATCGCGAACCGCCGGCGTCACAGACTCACGCGCAACGTCGCGAGTCCGCTCGATCCAGTGGTATCGCCCAGTCCTGTTCGATGCTCACCGCTACGGATCGCTTCAGCAAAGTAACCCCAACCACCAGCCGATGCTGGTCTTCGATCGCGAGCAAGATTCCCGAAAGCCCTCGCAGCGGGCCTTGCTCAATCTGTACGCGCTCGCCGACCTGTAAGAACTCGTGAGGCTCGGCGTAAAGTTTCGATTCCACAATCGCCCGCACCGCATCGATCTCCCGCTCCTCGACCGCAATCGGCGCCTTGCCGATTCCGACGATACGCACCACCCCAGGGCTGGTCAGCGCAGCGAGACGATTGGCTGGGTCCATGTGGCAGAACAAATACCCGGAAAACAGCGGCAGCTCGATTTCTTTGACGCGGTCCGACCACCGCCGCCGCGATTTGTAGAGCGGCAGAAAGGTCTCGTAGCCGCGATCCTCCAGGTGCGTTGCGGTAATCCGTTCGTGATTCCGCCGCACCTGGATCGCGTACCATGCCTGCTGCCCTATTTCGGTCATCTAACCTTTTTTACACGCTAACCGGCCCGCTTGGCACTAGGTAGAAACGCTGGACGTGGCCTCGTCCGCCTCGTAGGCATATCCCGAATAGGAGTAGGAACCGTACTTGGCTTCCTTCGGATCCCAGCCGTTGAGAATCGTACCGAGTACGGCCGTGCCGTCATCCCCGAGGCGCTGACGGGCGGCGCGAGCCGTCTCGAGCGTCGTCTTGCCGGCGCGCAACACCAGGATCACGCCGTCGGCGAGATGACCCAGCACGCGCGCATCAGGCAGCCCCAACACCGGCGGAGCGTCGATCAACACCGCGTCGAACTCGTGCCGGAAGCGCTCAATCAATTCGGGCAAGCGCGGCGAATGAAGCAGGTTCGAAGCATTCGCCGTGCGGCGGCCGCTGAACACAGCGTGCACGTTGGGAATCTTCGTCTTCTGCACCAGATAGTCCAGCGGCCGGTCGCTCAGCGATTCGCTCTCGCGAAGCAGATCGCTCAAACCCCAACCGTTGGGCTCGCCCAGAATGCGATCCAGCCGCGGCCTGCGCAGATCGCCGTCAATGATCAGCACTCGGCGGTTGATCTCGGCCAAAGCCACCGCCAGATTGCTCACCACCGTCGTCTTGCCTTCGCTCGACTGCGGGCTGGTGAACGCGATCACCGCGGGCGGGTTGCCGTTGCGGCAGAACAGAATCGAAGTCAGCGCCGCGCGGAACGATTCCGCGTCCACGCTGGGCTCGCGCTGCCAAGTCACCAGATCCGAGCCATGACCATTCTTGCCGTGGTCGCCATTCGACTTTCCGTTGAGCACCTCGGCTACTGGGCCTTTGGCTTTTCCCGACGCCAGATACGAGCGCTTCGAAGACCCCGGCGCGATGCGATGGAACCGTGGAATCACGCCCAGCTCCGGCACTCGCAGGTGGAAATGCAGTTCCCCAGGCACGCGCACCGTGCGGTCCGCGCGCTCGCGGCCGAAAGCGATCGCCACTCCCAAAAACAGGCCGGCAAACAATCCCAACCCGGCGTTGAGCAGCGTATTGGGCTTGTAGGGCGCCAGCGGCGCCTGCGCTTCATCGACAATGCGGCTCGTCGTGGCGCTGATTGCCGAAGTCACGCCCGCTTCTTTCACGCGATGCATCAGAGACTGGTAGAGGTCGCGGTTGGTGTCCACTTCGCGCTTCATCAGGTTGTACTGAATCGCTTTCGCTGACTCATTGGAAACCATCTGAAGCTGCTGCTTGTAGCGATCGACTAGAAGCTCCTCGCGGCGCTCCGAAGCCTGAAATTCGTTTTGGAGCAGCCCCATGATGCGGCCGCGCTCGCGCTCCAGAGCCGTTTCCAGCTCCGCAACCTGCGCCTGCACGTGCTTGACCTTCGGATGTTCCGGCGTAAACGAAACCAGCAGATCCGCCTGTTGGCGCCGCAGACTCGTCAGGTCCATCTGGTATTGCCGCAAAATGTTGTCGTTGACCACTTCCGGCAGCGATTCCCGCGGGCTTTCCGTCGCCATTTCGTACCGCGATTGGCGCTCGATGCGGCTGGCCATCGCTCGCGACAGCTCGTCTTGAACCCGCCGCAGCTCTTCCTCCGACACGCTGTCGGTGTCGCGCGTGAAGATCAGTTGGTTGTTGTCCGCATACGCCTGCAAGGCGCGCTCGGAGTCCGCCAGCTTCGTCTTCATGTCCTCGAGCTTCGTCGTCATCCATTCCGTGGTCCGCTGGCTCACTTCCCAGCGCGACGACAGGCTCTGATCGATGTACTCTTGCGCCAGCGTGTTGGCGAACTTGGCGGCCGTCTCCTTGTCAGGCGAATCGAAATACACTTCGATGATGTCGCTCTCCGGCGAAAGCGTCACCAGCAGCTTCGAGGACGCCGATTTGACGGCGCGCTGCAATGGCGTCGACTCTTCCGGCGCCGCCGGCTTGAACCAGCTCATCACGCGTGAAACAATACCCGGCTCTTCCTTCTTCACCGGCGCCACGTGCAACTGCAGCTTCTCGACGACGCGCTGAATCAGCGTGTCGCTCTTTAGAAACTCCACTTGATTGCGAATGAAGGCGGTCTCTTGCCGCTGCGAGGCGTAGGCGCGCGTTTGTCCGGCCAGCGCCAGCACGGCATCGTCCTGGCGAACCACTTCGAGCGAAGTGCGCGCCTGGTAGATCGGCGTCATCGGCAGCGTCACCAGCCAGCCCATCA
Source organism: Bryobacterales bacterium (assembly GCA_040902925.1). Taxonomy (GTDB): domain Bacteria; phylum Acidobacteriota; class Terriglobia; order Bryobacterales; family UBA6623; genus JBBDWJ01. The sequence continues at coordinate 3,106 of JBBDWJ010000105.1, forward strand.
AGCCGCAGCCCAGGCACGTCAGGATGATCGAGTTCTTGCGGCGGCGAAGAATATCCCAATACTCGAATAAGCTGACCGAGTCCCCGTCCGGAGCGGCTCCTTGCGACAACGGCGCCGGCGCTGCGTCCCTGTTGCCGCCCAATGCCAACTCGTTGCGCTGGCCTTCACCGAATGGCTGCGAATGCTTCATAAGTATGTTCCGTAAAACCTTTCCGTACGTGCTTGGTTCCTGCCGGCCCCGCCGATTTCTGGTTCTAGTTAGTGTCTCCACGCCCGACGCGCCACACCGCGATCCCGGCAGCCGCTTGGAGCACCGCCTGGCCTACCACGGCTCCCACGGTCTTGAAGCCGCTCGTCGGCACGAACAGGATGTCCTCGCCGCCCAACGGAAAGTCAGGCGCCTTGCCGTTCATGATGTCCTTCAGATTGACCGCGATCTCGACGCGGCCGCTCTCGTTTTCGGATTGCCGCAAGATCCGCGCATTCGATTGAGCCGCGGTCGGCGTCAGCCCGCCCGCCAGCGCCAGCGCCTGCATCGCCGAAATCTCGGACTTCGCCAGCGCGAATCCGCCCGCGCGCTGCACCGCTCCGACCACGTACACCATGTGCGCCCGCGGAATCGATATCACGTCGTTGGGCAACATGACGATGTTTTGCTCGGGGCTGGAGCCCGCAAGCAGCTTCTCCAAATCCACCTCGGCCACGCTATAGCGCTCCGTGGCGTCGAGCTTCGCGTCCGGCAGCGGCACTTCGCCGTACTCCAGCCGCCGCGTGATCTTCGCGGAAAAGCCGGCTTCGGGGCGCAGCCCCTCGGCCAGAGAAATCACTTCCAGCAGCGTCTTCTGCCCTTCCAGTTGGTACACTCCCGCCCGTGTCACCGATCCGACGATCGTCACCGGCTGGCTGCGGTGCTCTTGAATGCTCACCGCCACGTTCGGCTCGCGAATATAAACCTTCAAGCGGGAATTCAGCTCTCGCTCCAGCTCATCCACGCGCATGCCGTTTACGTGCAGGCGCCCCACCATCGGAGCGTTCATGTAGCCTTGCCCGTCAACCCGGTGCAGCCGCGTGCCGTTCTCATCCAGGTCGGCCGCCCAGACCGTCAGCACGTCGCCCGGACCAATCACGTAGGCGGAACGGGGAAGGTTCGCCGACTCGACAGCCGCCTCGGTCTCGCCCAGCGATTCCGCCGCCGGCTGGATCTCGTCCGATAGCAGCTCGACGCCCGGCTGCTGCGCCGGCGCCGTACCGATCACGAGCAACGCCAGCAGCGCGGCACAAGCGCGAATCCACCGTTTTTGCAACATTCCCAAACTCTCCAATTCCAATTTCCCGTCGCGATCCCTGCGGCCCCGGCAGTTCTAGCCCGGCAGGTTCAAGTTCGTCCCGTTGTCAAAAAATAGGCCATTTGCCCGATAACTTTGCACTTGGGACAAGCTACCGCTATGAAAGTCCCATTCGGAACCTCATCGTTTCGCATCGGAGCCGCCTCCAGATTTTTTTGGGGAACCCAGTCCCCGGGTGAACACTCTACGCGGCAGTGCTAAGGAAGCAAGGTGGGTACCAAATCGATGGGACGTCGGATACAGTGCTCGCCGTATCCAGTAACACAAATGGAATCAACGAAATACATGATCCTTACCAGGGACGCCGGGCACCCTACCCCCACTACGGCGAGGTGTGAACCTGATGCTGCCATCCGAAAAGTCTGATGCCAGCGTCAGGCATACGGCTGAAAACCGCTAAACCTACGACTCTGCAAATAGTTGCGGGCGCCCGCCGCACCTGTCCCCGGGTCTTCGCGCACCCCGCCACGGGGTTGTTTGAGGCGCGGCTTCCAGGGACTCCCACGCGGGCCGCATCCACTCGGGCAAGGGCGCCCAAAGCGTGCAAACTGGCCCGTTCCCAAGCGGTGCATCGCGCCGGAACTTCCGCCGCGCCGGTCGGGTGCCACCGACGTGGAACTTTCAGTACGGCTGTACCAAGACCATTCGATGGTAAGCCGATTGCGGAGATCCGGTCTCGGGCCTTGCCATGGCGGTCACGTTTCGTGGCCGCACGCGGTAGCGCAAGGCCCAGCTCCGTGCATTAGAGAGATTAAATAATTTAAAATCAGACACTTAATTCAGATGATCCCAATTTTTAGTCAACCGATTCGGAACTGGCGTCGCAGTTCCGGCACGCGGCGCGCCACCGGTACGCCAAGCCGAAACTCTTACAGGCACTTACCTCATGGAATGTCCTGAACAAACCTAAGCGCGCCCGGTGTTGGACAGTAATTTATCCCCGATCCAGTACTAACCAGCGGGAGGAGGTCTTCCCAAACGACGGCAGGCCCCGGCAGCGTCTATCATGGACTCTGAGAAAACTCCAGCCGACAAGGAAGGGAATGGCGAACTACCTAGTAACCGGGACAGCCGGCTTCATCGCGTCGAAGGTCAGCGAACAACTACTTGCCGCGGGGCACCAAGTGGCGGGTATCGATGAGCTTAACGATGCCTATGATCCGCGGCTCAAACACTGGCGGCTCGATCGCCTGAAGGGGCTCGAAAACTTCCGTTTCAGCCAGACCGACATCCGCGACCGAGCGGCGCTGGAAAAATTGTGGGACCAGGCCGGCCCCTTCGACGGCGTACTAAACCTGGCCGCCCGCGCCGGCGTCCGCCAAAGTCTGGAAGACCCATGGGTCTATGTCGACACCAACACGACCGGCACCTTGAACCTGCTCGAAATGTGCCGCCACCGGGGAGTGAAAAAGCTCGTGCTGGCGTCCACATCCAGCCTTTACGGAAGCCGTAACCCCGTTCCCTACAACGAGAACGCCGACACCAACCATCCGCTGTCGCCCTACGCCGCGTCCAAAAAAGCCGCCGAGGCGCTGTGTCACAGCTACCACCATCTGTATGGCATTGACGTCACGGTGGTCCGCTATTTCACGGTCTACGGACCCGCCGGCCGGCCCGACATGAGCCTGTTCCGCTTCGTGCAATGGGTCGCCGAAGAGCGTCCCGTCGTCGTTTTCGGCGACGGCAGCCAATCACGCGATTTCACCTACGTCGAAGACATCGCCCGCGGCACCATCGCCGCGCTGCGCCCCCTGGGCTACGAGGTCATCAACCTGGGCTCGGACCGCCCGATGGTCCTGATGGAAGCGCTGAAGCTGATCGAGCGCCTGGTGGGCAAAAAAGCCAACATCGACTATCAGCCCTTTCACAAAGCCGATATTCACGCCACCTGGGCGGATATCACCGCCGCCCGCGAAAAGCTCGGCTGGGAGCCGCAGGTCAGCCACGAACAGGGCA
>JBBDWJ010000106.1:0-4215 GCA_040902925.1 Bryobacterales bacterium
ACGGCAGCTCGTAGACGAAGCTGGCCGAGAAGGCATGCGGGATGTCGCCCGCCGACAGGTCGCGCTCAAGCGCCCGGTTGTGGCTGTCGGCGACGGGAAAATTCGTCACCGGCCCGGTCAGCACGGTTGCTGAAAACACCGAGGAAGCGTCATCGATCAGTTTTGAAAACGTGTAGGCCAACGTCGCGGTAAGGCCGTTCGAAAAACGCCTCTCCACGCGGGTCTGTACGCCATGATAAACCGAATGGCCGATATTGTTGCGATACAAGCTGACGGCGGTGAAGCGCGGGTAAAGCCTCAACAACTGCGCCCGGCTCAACGTCGGCTGGCCGAGCGACGACCAAACCGGAATTTCGCCGTGGAAAGGATTGGCGACTTGATCGAGCAAGGCGGGCCCCAGCGCGAGCTGATCGGCGAATAGCTGATTGATGTTTGTGTCCGGAACTCCCAACCGCGTCAGCTTCGAGCCGACATAGGCGGCCTCGATACTGTAGTTCTTCCCTAGGGCACGCTGCAGCGAAAGATTCCACTGCTGCGCGTAGCCCGATCCGTTTTCGCGATCCACGCCAAACACACCTTGCCCCAGTCCCGCATCGGGACCGAGGGGCGCCGCGACTACAGACGGGCCCGCGCTCAGCGCGAACGCCGGGTCAATGTTGTCGAGCGACGATTCGCCCACCGTCTGCAAGAAAGGGAAGAACGGCGTCGTGAAGGGCGTGGTGATGCCGGCCATCTCGAACCACGAGACGCCATATCCGGCGCGAATAACCGTGCTGTCGCCGAACCGGTAGGCAAGGCCGGCGCGCGGTCCCAGATCGGCTTTGTGAAGCTTGCGAGCGGCGCGCGAGAAACTATCCTGACCGAGAAAACGAAGCTGCTCGGTTTCGAGATCGAAAACCGCGCCGCGATCGTCGGCCTCGGTGGAGGGAAAATTCAGGGTATAACGCAGCCCGAGGTTCACGGACAGGCGCGGCGAGACCTTCCAGTCGTCTTGCACAAAAAACTCCGCGATGGTGGCGCGAGGCCTGAGCTCTTCCTCCTGAATATCGATCGAAAACGATTCCACCTGCCCGAGCAACAGCGAAGTCAGACTGTTCCCGCTGCGAGAGTCACCGGGCAGGCCGCTGAACGGATTTGTGAAACGGAACAGTCCGGTCGGGTTCGGCGGCTGCAGCACCTCGAGCCGCTCGTGTCGAATGTCCGCGCCGACCTTCACGCTATGTTCGGCGCGCAGCAGCGACAGCGTGTCGATGAATTGCGTGACGGAAGTCGAAAAATCGGAATTTGCATTCGTGGTCGGGCCGATTTGCTGATAGCCGTCGACGCGAAACACGGGCAGCGTGTCGGCAAACGAACTCAGCGGCAGGTTCGGCAATCCCAAACTCTGCTCGGGTGGCTGGCCGGTTCGCAGCGCCTCGCGAAGCAGGCTGCGCCTCGCGAAACCGAAGCGCGCTTGGTTGAGCGCCCGCGGGGAAATCGTCCAGGAGTGCTCGGCGACAACGGCATCGGCGCGCGTGCGGCTCGTGCCGATGACGCCCGAGCGCAATTCGCCGCTGCCCTCCGGAAGCGGCGTCACCGGGTCGCTCTCGTCGCGAAGATAGGTATAGCGGGCGAACAGACGATGCCGCGCGCTGAAATAGTGGTCTAAGCGAAGGCCGAGCTGGTCCTGCTCTTGAGTCTCGGCTCCGGTGCGGCGGTAGTTGTTCGCTGTCGGCTCAGCGCCCGCCGCGCTGAACACGTTGGGCAAGGGATACCGCTCGAAAACCGCGGCAGCGACCGTATCGAAGCGGCTGGCGGGAATGCGATTGTCGGCGAACGGCTCGCGTTGGATGACGCCGCCGTCGCGGCTTGTCGTGGCCGGGTCATAGATCCTGCGTATCACTCCGCTGATCGGCTCTCGAAAGTCGCCGGCGCGCTGCAGGCTAGTCGGTACCGTGCTGATGCGCACCTGGCCGGTTCGCAAGCGCGAGCCCTGGTAGTCCGCGAAGAAGAAAGTCCTGTTGCGAGCCAGCGGGCCGCCGACGACCCCTCCGTATTGGTTGCGGCGAAACAACGGCCGCGGGCCCGTGACGGCGAACAAGTTGCGGGCGTTCAGTTTCTCGTGCCGGAAAAACTCGAACACGCTGCCGTGCAACTCATTCGTGCCCGCCTTATGGTTGACCTGTATGATTCCGCCGTTGGCGCGCCCCCACTCCGCCGAGTAGCTGTTAGTCGAGACGCGAAATTCTTCGATCGCGTCGATCACCGGATAGAACGCCACTTGACCCGGCTCGGGCTGCAGCACGCTGACGCCGTCGTAGATGTACTCGCTGGTGCGCGGGCGGCTGCCGTTGATGCGGGGAAAATCGGAACCGCGGGGCAGCGCAACGCCCGGCAGCAGCGCCGTCAGCGGGACGAAGTTTCGGCCGTCGAGCGGCAGCGCTTCGACTTGGCGCCTTTCGACGACGAAGCTGATCTGGCCGCTGGAAGTTTCCAGCAGCGGCGCCGCCGCGTTGACTTCCACCGATTCGAAGACCTCGCCGACCTCCAGTCGAGCTTCGATCGAGACGCGATCGCTAACGCGCACTTGAATCCCGCCGCGCTCGTAGGTCTTGAAGCCCGGCTTGCGGACGGTGACCAGATAGCTTCCCGAAGGCAGCCCCAGAATGTGGAACTCGCCTTGCGCGCTGGTGGTGGCGGCAAACACCGCCCCGGTTTCGATCGCCTCCGCCGTCACGCTGGCGGCCGGCACTGCCAGATTCGAGGCGTCGCGCACTGCGCCGAAAAGTTCACCCTTGCCTGACTGGGCCACGGCGGCCGCGGTGCTGAGCCCCATAACAACCACGGCCGCGAGAAACCGGCCAAGCCGCCGCTCGATACCGAGCAGACCGTGACGGCGTGTGTTCTGACGGGCGCCGTGGAACATGCCTGCGCTCGCGAGTGACCCGCGGCCTACGGCCTGGGTTAGCCAATCCCATCTGTCTTTTATAAATGACATGAGTCTCGATTATAAGACTATGCGATAATCTTGGCAAGACGCAAGAGTCTTTGCTGAAAACCCATGGCGATACGCAATCAGCTCAGCGAGGCCCGAACTTCCCGAGGTGTCTCCGCGGCCGTTTTGGCCCGCCAGGCCGGAGTGAGCCGGCAAACGATCTACGCGATCGAGGCGGGCAGCTACGTCCCGAACACCGCCGTCGCGCTCCGCCTGGCGAGCCTTCTCGATACCACGGTCGAAGAGCTGTTTCACCTGGAGGACGAGGTGGAACCGAAAGGCTCCCGCTGCGAAGTCGACCTGTTGAGCGTCGGAGCACAACTCCATGCCGGGCAGCCGCTGCAACTCGCCCGCGTGGGGCGGAAAACGGTCGGTGTTTATTCGGCCCCCATGTCGTTCGGACTGCCGCCGGCCGATGGGCTCGTGGTTGGCTTTCCAAAGGGAGGCAAAGCCTCAGTCGAACTACTGTGCGAGGCCGGGGAACTCGAAAAGCGCGTTGTCATCGGCGGCTGTGACCCGGGCATCTCCGTGCTGGCGCGCCACCTCGAGCGCGCCGGATTCGAAGCGGTCACCGCGGGCTGCTCGAGCCTGCAAGCGCTGCACTGGCTCAAGGAGAATCGGATTCATATCGCCGGCTCTCATCTTGGAGACGAAGCGGCCGGCCTTACGAATCTGGGGGCGATCCGGAAGGTGTTCCCCAAGGGCGGATGCACCGTAGTCGGGTTCGCGGGTTGGGAGGAAGGTCTGCTGACGGTGACGGCGAATCCGAAGGGGATCGGCTCGATCGAAGATCTCGCTCGCGAAAACGTTACGCTCGTGAATCGCGAAGAAGGCGCCGGCAGCCGCTTCCTGCTCGATCGCTCGCTGCGAAAACTAGGCCTGCGGCCGTCGGCAGTCACCGGCTACCGCGAGATCGCCCACGGCCACATCCCGGCGGCATGGCACGTCTATGCGGGCAAGGCCGATTGTTGCATCGCAACGCGCGCGGCGGCCCGCGTCTTCGGATTGAGATTTTTGCCGCTGGTGAGCGAGCAGTTCGATCTGGTGATCCCTAAGCGCCATCTGAAGCTGCCGGCGGTCCAGGCAATGCTCGACACTCTGAACCGCGCAACGCTGCGCCGCCAGTTGCGCGAGCTGGGCGGCTACGATACAACGCAGACGGGAAAAGTGCTCGCCTAGCCATAGGCGGGCGGCGCCCGGGATGAAGCAGGGGACTGCGGAGTCGGGGGGGGGGGGGGGGG
>JBBDWJ010000106.1:4225-5644 GCA_040902925.1 Bryobacterales bacterium
CCCCCCACCGCGAGGAACTTGTCAGACCGAAACGCGGTCCGGCGCATTCACCATTTGCAGCCAGCCGTGGCGGTCTTCCACCTTGCCGGTGACGATGGCGCTGAATTCCTTCTGCAAGCGCTGTGTCATCGGGCCGCTGGCGCCTTCGCCGATGGGAATGCGGTCGACGGAACGAATCGGCGTGATCTCGGCCGCCGTACCGGTGAAGAACAGTTCATCTGCGATGTACATCCACTCGCGCGGGATGGCCTGCTCGATCACCGGAAAGCCGATTTCCTTGCAGAGCGTCAGCACCGTGTCGCGAGTGATGCCTGGAAGCGCCGAGGTGCCTAGCGGCGGCGTATAGACCTTGCCGTCGCGAATCAGGAAAATGTTCTCGCCGCTGCCTTCCGAGACGTAGCCAGTGACGTCGAGCGCAATGCCTTCGCTATAGCCGTTGATGGTGGCTTCCATCTTGATGAGCTGCGAGTTCATATAGTTGGCCGCGGCCTTGGCCATTGCCGGAAGCGTGTTCGGGGCGAGGCGCGTCCAAGACGAAACGCAGACGTCGACACCCTTCTCGTGCGCTTCGGCGCCCAGGTACTTGCCCCATTCCCAGCAGGCAATGTAAACCTCGATGGGATTTTTCAGTGACAGCACGCCAACCTCGCCGTAGCCGCGGAAGGCCAGCGGACGCAGGTAGCAAGCCTCGAGCTTGTTCACGCGAACCAGCTCGACCAGCGCGTCGACCAGTTCGGGTTGCGTAAACCCGAGCTTATCCATGCGGTAAATCTTCGACGAATCGAACAGCCGCCGGATGTGCTCTTTCGGGCGAAAGATGGCCGGCCCGGCAGGCGTCGAGTAGCAGCGAATGCCCTCGAACACGCTACTGCCGTAGTGCAGCGCATGCGTGAGCACGTGCACCTTGGCGTCTTCCCAATTGATCAACTCGCCGTTATGCCAAATCTTTTCCGTCGCTTGAATCATATTAGACCCCTGTCTCGTTTCTTCAGATTACACTATCGCGCTGAGGCGCGATGAACGTTGGATTCTCCTGAAATCTCCACTCCCTGGCTATGAGCGGGAGCTGTAGCATCGCCGTTGGGCTGTGCGGCAAAATGCCGCTGCGGCGAATTTTCCAGTTGGGCGCCTGGCGCGTTTCGACGTCCTGTTGGACATCGCCGCCGCATGCCGCCTTGACGGTGCGGGGGCTGGCGGTTTCATCCCGGAGACGAACCAAAAAGCCGCGGCCGCGAACCGCTGATTCCGGCGAGCACCACCCCTGCAACAGCAAGGGCGCCGCCCGCCACTCAAAGCTCTTTGATGCGGATGTCGCGGAAGCGTACTTCAAGCGCGGGCCCGGAGTGAATCTGTACGGCGATCCGTCCGGTTGGCGCGATCGAAGAGTCTGTCTCGGTGTAATCGACGGTTGTGCCGCCG
>JBBDWJ010000106.1:5654-6395 GCA_040902925.1 Bryobacterales bacterium
TGATCTTGAGCACGACGCGCGCGCCTTCGGCGTGGATCTCGTACTCGTTCCAATCGGTGGGCTTCAAAACCTTCTTGAGAGCCTTGGGGTCGGCGACGGCGAGATTGGTGTTGCGCCGCGACTCGTCGTAGAGGTTGCCCCAATACTCGGGGCCGATGTCGGCCTGGTAGCCGGACATCTCCATCGATCCGGTGACGCGCTCGCTGCGAAATTGAATGCCGCTGTTGCCCGTGTTGTCGACAAGCTGCGCTTGCAACCGCAGCGTGAAGTTCGCAAACGATTTTTCGGTGGCCAGGAAGTCGTTATACCCGATGCCCGGCGAGCGGCCGATCAGCATGCCGTCTTCGATAACCCAAAGCAGCGGATCGCCCTGCCACCCGGCCAGACTTTGGCCGTCGAAAAGCGGCGTGAAGCCGTCCTCGGCGGCGCGCATCAGGGAAGCGCCGGCCAGCGAGGCGGTCGAAGCCTGCAAGAAGCGGCGGCGAGTTAGGGACTGTCGCTGCATGGGGACCTTGATTCTTCCCATCGTAGCAGAGGCCGCCCGCCTTCGCGATCCGGAAATACCCTGATGCGTTTGTGCTCCGGCCTTCTGCAAGAACGAGAGAGGGGGCGCGATCGATGGGGGCGCTAGCCCGCAAATGTCACAAGGAGTCGGCCGCGAGGCGTGATAAGCCCGCGTCTAGTTCGTTGCGCTTGCTTGCCGTGCTCACCGTACTGTTCAAGTACGCCTCCGCGCGCCAA
>JBBDWJ010000107.1:0-6380 GCA_040902925.1 Bryobacterales bacterium
CAATCGGCCCGCCTCCCCAGCCCAGCACAGGGCCGTGGCGAGCGCCAGAAGGAGTATCGTTCGGGTAATCGTTGTAAGTCTCAAGAACAGGTTGACGCTGGAAGTAAGGCAACCGTGCAGCCGGAAATCAGGCATATGCCTCAGAAAAGCAGAGGGTTAGGGTCCGCCCCGGGAGGGGTAAGGCCACCCCCGGCGGGATCCGGGACGGGTACCCCGGCGAGTGTCTAGGCCTTACACCTTGGGGCTTTTGGCCGGGCACCCGTCGGGGCTTCCGTGATTCTTGATCAGGCTGGGGCGGCGAAATCTGGCTTCGCGGGGCGAGATCGATTCGAGCCTGTATCAAGGGGTGCTTCGCACGGGGAGCACCGCAAGCGGAGCACCGCAAGGATCATGGCCCCCTCTCTGGCAAGGAATACGGGCGTGCGCATTTCTACTTTCCAACGTGCTGCTCAACACCTACAGGAGCCTGTTTTTTCGGTACTTGGACGGCTCGCCAGAACGCGATTCGATTGGCGCGCGTCGTAAGCATAGACGCTCCGCGTGCAACGGTTCGCTAGAACCCGCGCGGCGGTTTTGGGGGGCTAGCTCTTTGGCATTCAGTGGGATATATTCATTGGAAGCAGCCGGTCATGGGGATCGGCGTGGGTTGGTCGCCTGCTCCCTGGGTCTGGAGCGGATTCTTGGGCGGAAGCGTCTTTCGAATCGCAGAAAGGTTAAACGCATATGACCGTGTCTTTCCCGAGACGGGTTGGTGTTGCGCTTGTCGTTGCGGGCATGGGGACGCTCGCTCTGGCGCAAAACTCGATCGTCGATCCTCGCAGCCTCGCCCCGTTTGTCCCGACTCCTCCGCTGGTCGTCGAACGGATGCTGCAATTGGCTGGCGTCGATAAGACCGACACGGTCTATGACTTGGGCTCGGGTGACGGCCGGATTGTGATTACGGCGGCGCAGAAGTTCGGCGCGAGAGCGATCGGCGTTGAGTTGGACGACAATCTCGTGAAGACAACAGAGGACCGCATTCGGGCTCTCAAGATTGAAAATCGCGCCCGGATCTTGCACGCCAACGTCTTCGATGTCGACTTGAGCGATGCTTCGGTCGTCACGCTCTATTTGCTGACGCTAGGCAATGAGGCCGTGAAGCCGAAGCTGGAATCGAGCTTGAAGCCAGGCACTCGCGTCGTTTCCCACGACTTTCAGATTTCCGGATGGGTACCCATTCGCACCGAGAAGCTCAAAGGGCACGCCCGGGATCATGAGATCTACGTTTACGAGATCGGGAAGCACCTGCGAGAAGAATAGGTGTCAGGTTTCGGGTGTCAGGTGTCAGGGTTCGGTGAAAGCCGGTGCCTGGCGCCGAAAACCTGATCCTGAACCCAGGGTGCATACGCGAAGCCTAAACCCGCCAGCCGAGGCTCCCTAACACCTACCACCTGACCCCTGAAACCTGACACGCGAAACCTGCTCCCCGACACCTGATACCTGACACCCGCTTCACCCCCTCGCCGCCGTCAGATCGTCCGCCAGAGTTTTCACTCCGTTCCATAGGGTCGTCAGCTCGTTACCGCAGCCGATCAGTTTCATTCCGCGGCTCATCCAGTGCTTGGCCATGGCGGAATTGCGCACCTGAATGGCCGGCCAGCGGTTGTGCTTGTTGCAGATTTCGATGATCCGGTCGATCGCCGCTCCGAGCTTCGGGCTGTCCCATTCGCCGGGGACTCCGAGCGAGATCGAAAGGTCGGCGGGTCCGACCAGCAGGGCATCGAGGCCGGGAACCGCCGCTAGTTCGTCGCAGCGGTCGAGGGCCGACTGGGTTTCGATCTGGGCAATGATCAGCGTCTCGCGGTTGAGGTGTTCCATGATCTCGGAAAATGAGGCTGACGAGTAGCCCACCATCGCCGCCGTCAAGCCGAAGCCGCGAACTCCCTGCGGCGGGAATTTCGCCCAGGTCAGCGCCTTCGCCAACACATCGGGCGAATCGACTCGTGGCAGGATGAGACCTTCGGCGCCCATGTCGAGCACGCGGGCCACCAGGTCGTACTGAAAATCGGCCACGCGCACCACCGGCGTGATGGGCAGCATCAGGCTGCTGCGGACCAGATCTTGAATCGTCTCGATGCTAAAGCAGCCGTGCTCGGAGTCGATGAAGATCCAATCGAAGCCCGCCGCCGCAAACATGCGGGGAATTTCGGCGGATCGCAGTTGGCTGAGGCTCGAGCCGATGGCGACACCGCCTTCGGTAAGAAGTTTTCTGGTTTGATTGATACGCATGGTGATCGGTAAGACGGAGCTGAAGGCGCCGCGGGCAGAAACCACTTGCAATTCTTTGAAGCCGGGAATAGCATGATAGCGTACGTGGGGTATGAAATCTCACGGTCAAGGGGTGAACCATGTTGAATTCAAACCTGCGGTTGCTTTGCGTGTTCCTCTTGGCAACGCTGACCGCGTGGGCCGCTGTTCCGCGGGTGACTTCGGTCGAGCCCGGATTCGGCAAGAATGGCGAAGAGCTGTTGGTGAACGGACAGAATCTTGACTCTGCCAACGTCACCAACCTGTTCCTTACCGCCGCCGGAGAGGACCACGAAGTTGAGATCAAGGAGCAGACCACGGAGACGATTCGATTCGTGATCCCGGCTGAATTGGCGCTGGGCCGCTACAACCTGACGGTCCAGACGGGTGGGCTAACACCTGCGATCCTGGTGCAGCCGATCTCCTGCTCGGTAGTGGACGAAGAGGGCGCCAAGAAGATGGCCGCGGGCCAGGAAGAAGTCGAAATCGTCGAGCAGCAGCCGGAACCTCAGCCAGAGACCAAGAAGCAATAGCTGTCATGGTTGGCAGGTTGGCGAGGAACCCGATCGGCCCGCCGGGGCGCGGAACGGCGAAGGATGCTGATCGCCTTGCTCGATTGTGCGGATAGCCCACTGGGCGTGCTCACGAATCACTTCGTCATCATGACGAGCCAGCGTCGCGAGCGGCTCGAGAAAATCCCTGTTGCCGCTGTTTCCCATCGCGGTTGCCACGTTCCTCAAAAAACCTCGATAGCGCGTGCGCTCGACCGCCGTTCCCGCGAAACGCAGCCGGAATTGCTCTGGGGTTAACTCGGCCAGCTCTCGGAGGTCCGGGAGTTGGTTTTGGGGCTGGAACTCCTCCGCTTCGCTAACCGCGGCGCGGCGGTTCCAAGGGCAGACGTCCTGGCAGATGTCGCAGCCAAACAGGTGTTGCCCTACATCGGCTCGATTCTCGCTCGGCAGGGCCCCCCGCAGCTCAATCGTCCAGTAGCTGATGCAGCGGCGTGAGTCGAGGGCGTATTCGGGCCCGTCCGGTTCCCCCGTGGGCACGAGCGCGTCAGTCGGGCAGGCTTCGATGCAGCGGGTGCAGCTTCCGCAGCGGTCCGGCGTGGGGCCGTCGGGTTCAAGATCGAGCGAGGTGATCAGCTCGCCCAGAAAAACCCAGGAGCCGAGCTGCTGGTTGATGAGGCAGGTGTTCTTGGCAATCCAGCCGAGGCCGGCTTGGCGGGCGTAGGCTCGTTCGAGCAGCGGTGCCGTGTCGGCGCAAATTTTGTGGGCGAACGGGCCGTGCTCGGCCTCGATAGCCTTGGCGAGCGCTTCGATCTTTTCGCTCACCACGGTGTGATAGTCCTCGCCCCAGGCGTAGCGCGAGACCCAGCCTTTGTCATCCGCCTCGACTTCCACCGAATAGGGAGCGGCGGTGTTGTACACCAGGCCCAGGCAGATGATGCTTCGTGCTTCCGGGAGCAGCGTTCGGGGGTCCTGACGCATTTCTCCCCGGCGGCCCTTGAGATAGTTCATCTCCGCGGCATAACCACGCTGGAGCCAGGTGGGGTAGAACAGGGATTCCAGGCTCGGCTCGGCGGCTGTAATTCCCACCAGGTCAAACCCGGCCGACCGGGCCAGGGCCTTGACTGTGACATTGGTCACCATGGTAGGAGAGGCTGCATCACGGATTGCGTAGAAAAATGTACTTTGGATCACGCCCGGGCGAGGCAGAAATTGACGAGGGTCAGCCCGCCGGTTTGGTGATTCTTCGCGACGACTCCGGCATACTCACGGCCGCATCGGTTGAACGCCCAACTGGGGGCCCAAGCGGGCGTTTTTCGGTTGTTGCTGCTCCCTGCTTGCGCCGCTAGGCGACCCCTCATTCATCCATGTTTTCAAAGACTTGCAGTCCACGGGGCCTCGATTACGATCCGTTTAACGCCCCTATTTACCGTACAACACCTGATTCCCGCAGTTCGGCTGATTCCCATAGGCTACCCGCGCTAATCCTCGTATGCTAAGCGGTTGAATAGGTAGGAAATCTGTCGTATCCCATCGCGGCCTACCGTTTTTAATCAGTCGCGGGCTTATTTGGCGTCCCAGCGACGCCGGCGGCTTTTTGATCCGCAAGCACTCATAGGAGATTCTCTCATGCACAGACCGGTCAAATACATCGAGAAAGGCCTGAGTAAGGTCGCCGGCACGATGTACCGCACGATCCGTTACATGGACGACAAGAAGGCCCCGAACCCGTCGTTTACGCCCAAGTGGACGGACAAGCGCATGATGAAGTCGTGGGAGCGCACCAAGCCCCCGCTGGGTTGGCCGCGTCAGACCGATTCGCTGTGCCCCAAGTGCGTCATTGAAGCGCGCGAGAGGATTCTCAACGGCGCGGTGGACGTCTCGATCCTCAAAGAGCACAAGGTCGGCGAGGTCAAGGCGACGATCATCGAGCGCGACGGCCAAGTATGGATGGTCAAGGACTGCCCCAAGCACGGCCGCCTCGAAGACCTGATGGCCATCGACTCGAAGTTCCTCGAGCACATCGAATCGCAGTTTCCCGGCCGCGACATCCGCGCCCACAACGACAAAGATCTGCACAACCACGGCTCGAGCACCGTCAAGTTCGGCCGCGGCGCCGTGCTGACCGTCGATCTCACCAACCGCTGCAACATGATGTGCGACCCCTGCTTCATGGATGCCAACCAGGTTGGCTTTGTCCATGAGCTCGAGTGGGATGAGATCAAGACGATTCTCGACAATGCCATCAAGATCAAGCCGCGCCGCCAGATGTCGGTGCAGTTTTCGGGCGGCGAGCCGACGATGTCGCCCTACTTCCTGCAGGCCGTGCGCTACGCGCGCGAGGTTGGCTACAACAGCGTGCAGGCGGCGACCAACGGTATCGAGTTTGCCAAGAGCAAAGAGTTTGCCGAGCTGGCTGCTGATGCAGGCCTCCGCTACGCTTACCTTCAGTTTGACGGTATCGGCAATGCTACGAACCAGCACCGCAAGATCGGCAACCTTTTCGACGTCAAGTTGAAGGCGATCGACAACATGCACGCCGCCGGGACGGAAATCGTCCTGGTGACGACGCTCGTCAACAACGTCAACAACGAAGAGGTTGGCCCGATCATCAATTTTGCCCGCGACAACCCGGGGAAAATTGCTTTCATCGCGTTCCAGCCGGTGTCGTTCACCGGGCGCGATGAAGAGATCACCGACGAGCGGCGTTTGCGGCAGCGCTACACGCTCTCGCACCTTGCCCGCGACGTCAAGGAGCAGGTTGGCATCACCGAGCCGTGCCGCGACTGGTTCCCGATTTCGATTATGGGAGCCTTTGCGGATGCGGCCGACGTGGCGCACGGTCCGGAAGCGCACTGGGGCCAGGTGAGCTGCGGCTGCCACCCCAACTGCGGCGTCGGCACGGCGCTGATGATCAACAAGAAGACCAAAGACATGGCGGCGGTGGCTGAGTTCATCAACGTGCCGCAGTTCGTTCAGGATATCCGCAAGATCACTGACGCGGGCCGCAGCAAGTGGATCACGAACCTGCAGATGGGCCTGGCGCTTTTGAAGAATTACGATGCTTACAAAGCGCCCAAGAGCTTCGACATGTTCGCGCTGTTGAAAAAGTTCGACAAGTCGTTCGCGCTCAGCGGCAAGAACTATGGGCGCGGCATCGCGCGCCGCAACGATCCCTGGAACTTCCTGTTCGTGGCCGGGATGTGGTTCCAGGATCTGTTCAACTACGATTTCCGCCGCACTGAGATGTGCATCATCCCCTACGGGACGCAGGAAGGCGAGATTTCGTTCTGCGCCTACAACACCGGCATCGGCTGGAGGAACATCATCGAGAAGATGCACATGACCTCCACGC
Organism: Bryobacterales bacterium; assembly: GCA_040902925.1. Taxonomy (GTDB): domain Bacteria; phylum Acidobacteriota; class Terriglobia; order Bryobacterales; family UBA6623; genus JBBDWJ01. The sequence continues at coordinate 6,151 of JBBDWJ010000107.1, forward strand.
TGAGCAAGTGGTACGACGAGCACGGCCGGCACAAGATTTACGCCGGCGGCCGCAGCGTGGATTTGAACGACTTCAACCACGGCCTGCGGATCGATGAGCATGTTGCGGCCCGCGGCGCGCAGGTCTCGGACGGACCGGCGAACGCGCGCGAAGAGAAGATCATCGAGCGCGACCGCAAACTCGCGGAGCAGGTGGCATCGAAGAAGGTGATCCTCGCGCCTGAGGAAGAG
>JBBDWJ010000108.1:0-6362 GCA_040902925.1 Bryobacterales bacterium
CGCGCGCCGGGTCGAAGCGCTTGACGGCCTTCATCAGGCCGATGTTGCCTTCCTGTATCAGGTCGAGGAACTGCAAGCCACGGTTGACGTAGCGCTTGGCAATCGACACAACCAGCCGCAGGTTCGCTTCCACGAGCTCCCGTTTCGCGGCGTCGGCCTCGGTGAGGCCTTTGCGGATAACCTGCAGCGTGGTGCGCAACTCGCCCGAGCTTGCCCCGACCTCGTCTTCGATCTGCGTGACCGCCTGCTGCAGATTGCGGATCTCCTGACGCAAGGCACGCGCCTCATCGCGGCTCTCGCCGCTCATTTGCTCCAGATCACGCTGTGCGCGGGCCAGGGGCTTTTCGAGGGTCTTGATCTGCTCCACCACCTCGCCAACAAGCTTGATGAGACGCTCCTCTTCGCCGTAGCTGAGGTCGAGCTCGACGATGATGCGCGCCATCTGCACGCGGGTGCGGGCCGCCTGAATCCGCAGGTGGCGCGTCTCGCGCGGTTTTTGGTTGCGCGGAATCACACGCAAGCGGCGCCGCATCTGCTCGCAGCCCCGGTGCAGCTTGCCGAGTTTTGCAATCGTCTTGTGGACCCGCTCAGCGGCCGCGGCCAGCAGCTCGTCGTTCGCTTCGTCGAGCACGACGACGCTGCGAATGGAGCGCTCGCTGTTACTCAGTTGAGCGGGCAACTCCAACAGTTCGCGAACGACCAACGGGCAGCGCGTAAGAGCTTTTCGTACCGACAACCGCCCGCGCTCGATGCGCTTGGCGATGGCGACTTCTCCCTCGCGCGTGAGCAAGGGAGCCGCGCCCATCTGGCGCAAATACATGCGCACCGGATCGGCAGACTTGTCGTTTTCGCTCGGGGAAAGGTCGAGACTGACTTCTTCGGCTTCCTCATTCGAGTCCGCCTCGGGACCGGATTCGTCCGAGCTAACTTCCTCGAACTCTTCCAGCTCCGACGAGTTGAACTCGTTGATCAGCCGGCCCACCTTGTTGGCGGTGCGCAAGCCCCTCGTGTCTCGATCCGTGTCGTCTACGGACAAACTGGTTGCTCTCCTAGGATCGAAGCGTTATCGCGGAGCGTCTCCCCCGCGCGAAACTATCGTTTTCTTACTGTCGAGCACGCAGCGGGGTGGAAAGATTCGTCCTCTATTGAGAGCGGCCGCAGCCAGAGCCAACAACTCGATTTCAAAAATCGACCCCACCTTCGTCGTCAGCTTTTTCATTCTACATCAAATCAACTGAACGCAAGAGCAAGGCGAACACCGGCTACGTGACGCAGAAAACGTTCTTGCCGCGCTGCCGAGTTCCGCGCCACCGCACGCCGAAATAGCTCTCTTAGAACCTTTGTACCTGCGCCGGAACGCGGACCGGGAAATCGGTTTGCAGGCCTGGACAAGGTGCCTTGAGCCACCAGAAGAATTGCAAACCCCGCCGGGCGCGATCAAGCTACGCTCCCGCCGCGCGGCCGCCTTCCCCTAGGGTCAGGCGACGTTTCAACTCACTTTGGACCTGAAGAAGCCGCACGCACTCTTGGCGGTCGCCGTTTTTATCGGCCTCGGCCATTGCGCGTCTAACGTCGATCAGGTTCTTCTCTAAGGCTTTTCTCTCAAGCGCTGCGTATGCCTGACGGCCTTCTTCGAGCGTGCAAGGCGGCTGATCCCTCTCGAAAAGAATCTGCGACTGGGCCTGACGATGGTTTTCCTCGAGGCGCCCTTCAACCGCCGAGAATGCGAACGGGCCGCCCGCGGATTCGACCGCATGCAAAGCCTCGAAGATCGGCGCGCTGGGAAGCTGTTGCTCCATGGCGATTTTGTAAACGCCGGCCAGCATCTCTTGGCGGGCTTCGGGTGACTCGAGCAGCAGACGAATCAGAAGTTTTTCGGCTTGCGAGTAGGGGTGCGGCGCCGGCTGCCGGCCGGGCGTTTGACGACGTTCGACCGCGGCGCGCCGGATCTGCTCGAGCGCCAGGCTGCGATCCTCCAAACGCAGATAAGACGCCAACTCGTCCGCCAGGGACGCCCTGTGAATCTTGTCGGGCAGCCAGTGAATCGCCGGGACGAGAAACTTGAAAGCGTCCAGGCGGCCTTCGCCCGTGTTCATATCGAAACGCGAACGGGCGCGATCGGCGAGCCAGATGAAATAGTCGGGCGCCTTATCGAGCAGCCGTAGATACTCCTGCGCGCCGTGGCGTTTGCAGAAATCGTCGGGATCCATGCCCTCGGGAAGGGAAAGTACGCGCACCTTGAGATCTTCCTGAAGCAAAACCTGGATCGACCGTTCCGTGGCGCTTAGGCCCGCCGGGTCAGCGTCAAAATTTACAACAATGGTGTCGGCCTGGCGGCGAATCATGCGCGCCTGCTGCGATGTAAGCGCCGTGCCACAGCTCGCCACGACTTCGTCGACTCCGGCGCTCACCACGCCGATCACATCCATGTAGCCTTCGACCAGAACGACGCGGTTGCTTTGCCGCATCACGGTTTTGGCAGCGTGAAAGTTGTAGAGCACGGAGCTCTTTTTGTAAATCAAAGTTTCCGGCGAGTTGACGTACTTGGCCTGCTGGTCGGCTTGCAGGGCGCGGCCGGCGAAGGCGATCAGGTTGCCGTTGTCGCCCGCGATCGGGAACATCAGGCGGTCCCGGAAGCGGTCATAGAATCCCGTCCCTTCCTGCCGCGCGCTCACCAGCCCCGAGCCTTCCATGTGCTCGGCGGAGAATCCTTCCTGGTGGAAGCGCGCTACCAGGCCGTTGCCGGCGCTGGGAGCGTAGCCGAGTCCGAACTTTGCGATGGCTTCCTGGCTGAGGCCGCGCTGCTCCAGGTAGCTGCGCGCGCCCGCGCCCCGCGGCGAACGCAGTTCCTCTTGAAAGTATGGCTGGGCCAGCTCGTGCATGCGATACAGGGCGGCGCGAAGCTTGGTTTCGGCGCTGTCTTGATCGCCCGGCCCTCGCCGCGGAATCGGGATGCCATGTTGCTGGGCCAGCGTCGTCAGCGATTCATAGAACGTCAACCCTTGAATTTCCATCAGGAAACTGAACACGTCGCCCGATTTGCCGCAGCCGAAGCACTTGAAGATCTGCATCGTCTCGTGAACCGAGAACGACGGAGTTTTCTCGCCGTGGAACGGGCACAACCCGACCCAGCGGTTCGGCCCCTGTTTCTTGAGCCGCACATGCTCGCGAACGACGCCAACGATGTCTACCGAAGCCTTGACCTGCTGGGCGAAGTCCATATGCAGACCTTATCCTATCAGCGCACGGATGCGGTGAAGGGGCTCTGAATAGCTTGGCTTGCGTCGAAGCGGCGGGCAAGCGAGCGGTCTAAGAGAAGGCAAAAGAAACGGCGTTCGAATACGGCGCCAAGGAAAGATTCGCAGGGTCCAGGGGTGGCGCCAAGAGCGGAGAGCGCTAACCGCGGGTTTCGGTGTGCCGGATTTGGTGCGTCCCTGCCGCCGTCTCAGCAGCGGCAGGGGACACCCATAAGGCTTGGCGAGGCTATTCGGTGGAAGAGCCGGTCGACAGCGGCCTGTCGATGTGCTCTTCGCTGAAGCCGGGAGGCACTTCCCCGGGCAGGTCGTCCCCGTAGCCGGGAACGCCGCTGAGATACTCGACTTCCGGCACCATCTCTTCGGGTTCGCCTTCGCCCGCGATCTTGACGCTGCGGTAAAGAGCCAGGCCCGTACCGGCCGGGATGAGGCGGCCGACGATGACGTTCTCCTTCAGGCCGCGCAGGTAATCGACCTTGCCGCTGATGGCGGCTTCGGTGAGCACTCGCGTGGTCTCCTGGAAGGAGGCCGCGGAAATGAACGAATCGGTCGCCAACGACGCCTTCGTAATACCCATCAGCAGCGGGCGGCCGATTGCGGCTTGCATATCCGCCTGGCGGAGCTTCAGGTTCTCGCGTTGAAACTTGAATTTGTCGAGCACTTCCTCGAGCAGAAACTCGGAGTCGCCAACGTCCTCGACCTTGATCCAGCGCATCATCTGGCGCACGATCACCTCGAGGTGCTTGTCGTTGATGTTCACGCCCTGCAGCCGGTAGACTTCCTGGATCTCGTTGACAAGGTACTTCTGCAGTTCCTTCTCGCCGAGAACGGCCAGGATGTCGTGCGGATCGCGCGGGCCGTCCATGAGCGGCTCGCCGGCTTTGACGAACTCACCCTCTTGCACGTTGATGTGCACGCCGCGGGGCAGCGAATACTCGCGCTCTTCGCCGTTTTCGGCGATGACGTAGATCTTGCGCTGGCCCTTGCTGATTTCACCGTAGCGGACCTTGCCGTCGATTTCCGAGATGACGGCCGTTTCGCGCGGCCGGCGCGCTTCGAACAGCTCGACGACGCGAGGCAGACCGCCGGTGATGTCTTTCGTCTTGGTGGTCTCGCGCGGGATCTTGGCCAGCACGTCGCCAGCGTGAATCTCGTCGCCGTCGCGCACCATCAAGTGGGCGTTGGTTGGGATGAGGTACTTGCGCACCGCCTTGCCGCTGCTATCGTGAATCTCGATCTGCGGCTGCTTTTTCTCATCCGGCGAGTCGGTCACCACCCATTGCGACATGCCGGTGACTTCGTCGACCTGCTCCTGGAGCGTGACGCCCTCTTGCAAGTCGCGGAAGTGGCACTTGCCGCCGAACTCGGTGAGGATCGAAAACGTGTAGGGATCCCACTCGAGCAGAATCTGGTTGCGGGTTACCGACTGGTTGTCCTGGACTCGCAATCGCGCGCCGTAAACAACCTGGTAGCGTTCCTTCTCGCGGCCCTTGTCGTCGACAACGGCCATGATGCCGTTGCGATTCATCGCCACCAGATCGCCGTCTTTGTTGCGAACGTGCAGGATGTCGATGTACTTGGCGAAACCATCGGACTTGGAATCCTGCGTGGACTGCTCGGAAACCCTGGTGGCGGCGCCGCCGATGTGGAACGTCCGCATGGTCAACTGCGTGCCGGGCTCGCCGATGGACTGCGCCGCGATCACACCGACCGCTTCGCCGCGCTCGACCAGCCGGCCTGAGGCCAGGTTGCGGCCGTAGCAAAGGATGCAAACGCCCCGCTCGCACTCGCAAGTCAGCACGGAGCGAATCTTGACGCGCTCGATGCCAGCCGCTTGAATCGCCGCCGCCAGGCGCTCGGTGATTTCCTGATTAACGCCGACGATCGTCTTGCCTTCGTAGTCTTGAATCTGCTCGCAGGAAACGCGGCCGACGATGCGGTCGCGCAACGGCTCGATGATCTCGCCCGATTCGACGATCGCTTCGACCCAGATGCCGTCGCCGGTGCCGCAGTCAGTCTGGGTGACGATGACGTCCTGGGCCACGTCAACGAGGCGCCGGGTCAAGTAGCCCGAGTCGGCCGTTTTCAAAGCCGTGTCGGCCAGACCTTTGCGCGCGCCGTGCGTCGAGATGAAGTACTGCAGTACGTTCAGCCCTTCACGGAAGTTGGCGGTGATGGGCGTCTCGATGATCTCGCCGCTCGGCTTCGCCATCAAGCCACGCATGCCCGAGAGCTGCCGAATCTGCTGTTTCGAGCCGCGGGCGCCGGAGTCGGCCATGATGTAAATCGGGTTGAAGATCTCGCCGGCCTTGTCGTGGCCTTCCATGTTCGAGAACATCTGGTCGGAAACCCGTTCGGTGAGTTTCGACCAGATCTCGATGATCTTGTTGTAGCGTTCGCCGTGGGTAATCGCGCCGTCCAAGTACTGCTGCTCGACCGCCATTACCTCGGTCTGGCCTTGCTTAACCAGATCGGCCTTCTCTGCCGGCACGACCATGTCGTCAATGCCGATGGAGATGCCGGCCTTGGTTGCGTAGTAGAAACCGAGGTCCTTCAGCTTGTCGATCATCTGGACGGTGACTTCGCGCCCATGATGCAGGTAGCAATACTGCACCAGTTGCGACAGGCCCCGCTTCTTGATGAGGCCGTTGACGAACGGCATCGCGCTGGCCAGCACGTCGTTGAGGATGACGCGCCCGACCGTGGTTTCCATGTATTGCTTGGTGTACTGCACCGCTTCGGTGTGCAGCACGTTCTGGTTGTCGAACGCCGTGGTCAGATCAATCAGCGGACCCGAGTAATAGAGCTTGATCGGCGTCAGCGTCTCGACCTCGCCCATCTCGAGGGCAAGCAACACTTCGGCGGTGCTGCCGAAGGTGCGGCCTTCACCCTTGGCCTTGGCGCGCGACTTGGTCAGATAGTAAACGCCGAGCACCATGTCTTGCGTCGGCGTAACGATCGGTGCGCCATTGGCCGGCGACAGGATGTTGTTCGAGCTCAGCATCAGGACTTCCGCCTCGACCTGCGCCTCGGGCGAGAGCGGAATGTGCACCGCCATCTGGTCGCCGTCGAAGTCGGCGTTGAAGGCCGTGCAGACGAGCGGGTGGA
>JBBDWJ010000109.1:0-6361 GCA_040902925.1 Bryobacterales bacterium
AGCATGGTGCTCTTGAGCAGCCCCAATTGCCGCGTCACCCCACGCATCTCGAGTGACCGCAGGGCGCGGTCGATCAGCGGGACAGCCTGCGTGATCGGCAGCGTGCGCCGGGGACGTGGACGCTGCGCCGTCTGGCCGCCGCGCCGCGAGCGCGCCGAAGGGATATCCAGCAGCGACTCGTAGCTGATGAACTCGTGGCAGTTGCGCTGCAGAATCGTGCTGGTGAAGGCCTTGCCGCCCACGATGTAAACGCGCTTGTTGAACTGCTTGAGCTTGTTGACCAGCGCCATGAAGTCGCTATCGCCGCTGACGATGGCGAAGGCGTTGATGTGGTCGCGCGTGAAGGCCATCTCGAGCGCATCGAGCGCCAGGTTGATGTCGGCGCCGTTCTTGTCGCCGCGGGGCGTCGAATCGCGCTGCACCATCTGCACGCCGTGCTCGGTAAAGGTCCGCGTGGCTTGGTTTTGGCGGCTCCAGTTGCCGTAGGCAACTTTGGCCGCGATTTCGCCGCGTTCCTTGATCCCCTCGAGCACGACGTCCACGTCGAACTCGCGGTGCAGGGTGGATTTCACCCCGATCTCGATATTGTCGTAATCGATGAAGACGGCGAAGTTAAGCTTTTCTTCCACTGGGACCATTATATCCCGGCCGGTTCCAAAAAAAACATATTCGTGCGGGGTTGTTTTTAAGATTTTTAATCGCGCTAAGTAATTGATTCTAAAGGTTAATCAAGACACTACCCCAGGAAGCATTCCCGGGGGCTCCCAGCCGGTTTGGGCAGTTGAGTATCCACGAACCTGAAATCAGCGCTTGGGGCGGGCAGTCAGGCAACCTTGGAACGACGGCGCGGGCTTTCCACCACGAGCCGGACGCGAACTCCGAGGCGGGCGAGCATATCAATGAGCGTGTCGGTGCTGAAAAGGTCGATGCGGCCAACTCGCGGTCTGAGAAGTGCGGAACGGCTCATCCGCCGATGTGGGTATGTTGAACTTCCACGAAGTCGAGCTGCTCGGGTGGCTGACCCTCGACTTCGAGCCAAAGTTCAATGGCTTCCTGGATGCGCTGAGTCAGTTCCTCACGCGTCCGCGCCTGGGTGTGACAACCAGGCAACCGCGGCACCGAAGCAACGTAGAATCCTTCGGCGTCGCGCTCAACCACGACATGGAAATCCCGGACCATTGGCTTACGCTCCCGGCCTCCGTTTCCATTGTAGCGCCGGCTCTGCTACCAGATCCTAATAGTCGGTGTTCGCGGAGGCCAAAGCCTACATAGCTAGATCGGTTTACTTAGTCGTAGACTTCGCGGCGATGGCGCACGCGAAGGATCTCGACCGTGCGCGCGTCGTCATTGATGGAATACACGACCCGGTAGTCTCCGACGCGGACGCGCCAGAGGTCACTCGAATTTCGCAACTTTCGGCACCCCGCCGGACGCGGATTCTCAGCCAAGATTTCTATCTTCAGGAAAACACGGCGCAGGAACCGATCAGGAAGACCTTCCAGCTCTTTGCGAGCAGAACCTTTGAATACTACTGCGAATCGAGTCACCGTCTAATCGCGCAGGCGCCCGCTCTTGACGAGGGAGGCCTTGATCTTCTCGATAGGGATGTTCTTTTCCTTGCGGCGGGATCGCGCAACGAGGGCGTCTTGAAAATCCTCCCAGAGCAATTTGTGCTTGCGCAGGTCTATCTGAACGGCGATTTTGCGGCCGCGTTCGTCGGTGAGGTAGTGAATTCCCGTCATGGCAGCAGGCTCATGTCCCTTCGAATTTTAGCAGGTACGATCCGGGGCAGAATCCCGGCGCAGATTCTCCGGTGATGGCAGAGCGCCACCGTCGACGGCCTGCGAGGGGGCCCCAATAGCCAGACAGGATACGCCGAAACCGCCCAAGAGCAGGGGTCGGCCGGCGCTAACCCCGTCACGCTGCCCTATACTTGCAGGTAACGCAAGGCCAGGTAACGCAAGGCCAGTTTTTCGAAAGGGGCCGTATGAACCGAAGATCGTTCCTCTATACGGCGGGCGCGGCGGCCGTTGCCTTTCGCAACGGCGCGGTGGAGCGCTTGCAGGCCGCTTCCGCTGCCACTGCGGGCCGCTCCGCGCAGGAAGCCGCTGTTGACGAAGACTTCTGGTTCGAAGTTCGCCACGCTTTCACCATCGACCGCAACATCATCAACCTGAACAACGGCGGCGTCAGCCCGGCGCCGCTGGCGGTGCAGCAGGCGATGAACCGCTACCTCGAGATGAGCAACATGGCGCCGGTCCACTACATGTGGCGCATTCTCGATCCGCAGGTGGAAACAGTGCGGCGGCTGCTGGCCGATGACTTCGGCTGTGACCCCGAGGAGATTGCGATCACGCGCAACGCCAGCGAGTCGCTCGAAATCTGCCAGCTCGGCCTCGACCTCAAGCCCGGCGACGAGGTCATCACCACCAACCAGGATTACCCGCGCATGATCACGACCTGGCAGCAGCGCGTGCGGCGCGACGGCATTGTGCTGAAGCAGGTAAAATTCCCGGTTCCGCCGCCCAGCTTTGACGACCTCGCCGCGCGCATCGAGCGAGCCATCACGCCGCGCACGAGGGTCATCCTGGTCAGCCACATTACCAACCGCACGGGCCAGATTTTTCCGATTCGGAAGATCTGCCGGATGGGCCGCGAGCGCGGTATCGAGGTGATCGTCGATGGCGCGCATAGCTACGCGCAGTTCCCGTTCCAGCGCGACGACCTCGACTGCGATTACTTCGGCACGAGCCTGCACAAATGGCTGCTTGCGCCGATCGGCACCGGCTTCCTCTATGTGCGGCGGGAAAAAATCCCCAAGCTGTGGTCGCTGATGGGTTCGGTCGAGAGCAACTTGGACAACATCCGCAAGTTCGAGGAGATCGGTACGCACCCGGCCGCGAACCGGCTGGCGATCTCGGAAGCGATGACGTTTCACCAGAGCATCGGCGCCGACCGCAAGGCTGCGCGCTTGCGCCATCTGCGGGAACGCTGGTCGCGGCGGCTCGAGCAGTTGCCCGGCGTCCGCACGCTCACCAGCTACGACCCCGAGCAGTCCTGCGGCATCGGGTTGTTAAGTATTGACGGAATGGACCCCGCCAAGCTCACCGGCCTGCTGTGGGAAAAGCACAAAATTCTGGTCACCGGCATCGATACGGAAGGCGAGTACAAAGGAATCCGGGTGACGCCTAACGTCTACACGACACTCGCCGAAGTCGATCGCTTCTGCGACGTGATTGAGGACGTGGTACGCAAGACTTGAGGCCGCGCCAACGTCGTGCGCGCGCGCCGGGCGCCAGGTTCGGCGGAAAGCCTGGACCCGAACCAAGCCGGGTCGAGGCTGTCGTGATGCCGGCGGCGCCGCTAGCTGGCGTACTGCTCGGCCAGCTCGAGTTCCTGCGCGGGCAAATGAGCCGGGCTAACCATGGGCTCCGCCGCGGCGGTTCGCGGCAGCAAGCCGCGCCGCACTACTTCGTGGCGGCATCCCAACACCTTGCAACACAGCGCGAAGCTGAAACCGGCTTCGTGCTCGCTGTTGATCCACCGCCGCGCCTCGGCGCGAGTGGCAGTGTCTCCCTGGTTGAGATCGTCGAGTGCTTGCATCAAAACCGCGCGCGCCATTCTGCGCAGGCCGGCGTCATCTTGGGAAGTGAGTTTGGGGCGATTCATGAGGGCTCTGACTCCTGGGGTAAAGTCGAACTTTGAAATATCATGGTGCCCTTTCCTGCTCCAGCCATCAATGGAGCGCAGGTACCTTTTTTGCGTGGTCCCGCAGTACCCCTCACAATAAGATCAGAGGATTAAGAGTGGCCCCCCGATGGCGTATGTCCAAGGTAGACCCGCGGAGTTGAGCTAAGGTCTTCACCTCGGCTGGCATGGACCTATATCCTCTCCATGCCGCCCGGGTTGTTGCCAACGCGAAGCGGCGCCGCGCGCGCGTCGTGACGTAGGAACGCGACGTGGAACGTGACGTGGAACGCGGCGCCTTTTTGCTAAGCTGACCCGAGAAGCCCGTGTCTCATCCTGCCGCCAACGCCAAGCTCGCGCGGGTTTCGATGGAAAGCGTTGCCGCGGCCCCTGGCGAACCAACCTACCGCGAATCCGCCCCGCTTGAGAATCGTTTCGGCGCGCTGCTGCCGGCGTGGCTGCGCCGCCGGCTGATGATCGTCGAAAGCGTCATCGAGCGCGAGGTTGCGGCGTTTTCCAACAGCCTGCCGCCCAGCAGCCGCGTGCTCGACGCTGGCGCCGGCGAAGGCCGCTATCGCGACTGGTTCCGCCACTGCCGCTACGTCGGAGTCGACCTGGGCATCGGCGACAGGCAGTGGAATTATGCGGGCCTCGATGTGTTGGGGGACCTGACGCGGCTGCCTTTCCCGACCGGCGCGTTCGACGCCATGGTCAACATCGTGGTGCTCGAACATACCCGCCAGCCCGACCGCGTCGTCGCTGAACTGGCCCGCGCGCTGCGGCCCGGCGGCCGGTTGTTGCTTATCGTTCCGCAGCAATGGGAAGTCCACCAACAGCCCAACGACTATTTCCGGTTCACGCGCTACGGCTTGGAGTGGCTGCTCGATCAGGCCGGCTTATCCCCGCTGCGACTCGACCCTGTCGGCGGCTATTTCACCCTGCTGGCGCGACGCTTGCTGAACGGGCTGAATTTTTTCCAGGGCGGCGCGCGCTGGCTGGCGTTTCCCCTGGTCGCGATCGTGGCGGGCGGCTGCGGGCTGGTGCTACCCCTGCTGGACTTTCTCGATCGCGATAAGCATTTCACGCTCGCTTACGTCTGCGTCGCCGAGAAGAAATGAATTTGCGTACACGTTCACGCCGGAGATGTTCATCGTTTGCGGTTGGGTCCTCTCGAACACCGCGAAGCGCAGCGAACGCACCCGACGGAGTTTTGAACCGCCGCGATCACGCTGGCCGCTCGCTCGCCCGCCGCTGGCCGCTACTGCTGACGTTGCTGGTCACATTGCTGGTGACGGCCTGCATCCCGGCGTCGCCGACCAACGACGATTTCGCGAAACTCGGCCAAGCCGCGTTTGACTGGACGCGCCGCGCCGTCGAGTTGGGTCCGCGTCCGGCGGGCTCAGATGCCCACCGCGAGCTGCAGGGCATGATTCGTGACGAATTGCGCAACCAGCAGGCTGAGGTTGTCGAAGAAAAATTTACCGCGCAGACGCCCACGGGCCCCGTGGCGATGAACAACATCATCGGCAAGTTTGCCGGACGATCGAACCGCGTCGTGATTGTCTCCGGACACTACGATACCCTGAACCGCGCCGGCATGCATTTCGTGGGAGCCAATGACGCCGGCTCATCCACGGGATTTCTGCTCGCCATGGCCACCTGGCTGCGCGGGCGCTCGCTCGACGACGAGGTTTGGCTGGTGTTTTTTGATGGCGAGGAATCGTTTGTTCAGTGGGAAGGCAACGATCATACCTATGGCAGCCGCTACCTGGCGAATCGCTGGCGCGATGACGGCACGGCGGCCAGGGTCAAGGCGCTCATCAACGTCGACATGATCGGCGACGCCGACCTGAGCCTGGTCTACGAGCAGAATTCGACAGCCTGGCTGCGGGATCTGGTTTGGAAGACCGCGCACCGGCTTGGATATGAGAAACAGTTCCCTTATCAGCCGCCTGGGTACATCGAAGACGACCATGTGCCGTTTGTATCGGCGGGTTACAGCGCGGTCGACCTAATTGATATGCAGTACGGTTTGTTCAATCGCTATTGGCATACCGAGCAGGACACGCTCGACAAGTTGGGCCCCGCCAGTTTCGCCATCGTGCTTCACGTGGTGAGCGAGTCGTTACGCGAGTTGGGGGAAAGAGATTGACGGTGCGCGAGCTTCAAGGGCGCACACACGGTGCACCCCGCACAGGCAAGATTGCCTGTGCCACGAAGAGGGCCAAACACCGGGGCGCAACACGTTGCAGCCCTACGGATCACCAGATGCGGTTTTGGTTAATCCCGAGTGAGCCGCGGATGCACGTAGCGCACCGCTCCTACCAACGCCAACGCAACCGCCAGCGACGCCAAGGTGATCGGCCAAGGACTTCCCGCCGACCGCAGCAGGTTTTCGGTGCCGCCTGACTGCGTCAGCGCTCCCAGCAGGAACGCTTGAATCGTGGGCCAGCTCAGCGCCAGCCAGGCGGCCGCGAACGCGCCGACCACGGCCCGCGCCAGGGTTTCTCCCAACCACAGCGGCTGATAGGCGCGGTCGGCCTGCGCTTGCCGCCCGAACAGTTGCGATTTGATCCAGAGCAACTCCGGATCAGGCAGCAAGCGCCGCTGCGATGACCCGGCGGCAAGATTGCGCATCCAGCCGGCAATATGGACCGCCTCGCGGCAACCCGGG
>JBBDWJ010000110.1:0-17812 GCA_040902925.1 Bryobacterales bacterium
GCTATGTTTTTTCCCGCCTACCGACCAGGTCACGCGGGCGCCGATCGCGTCCCGGTTGCAGTCGCGGCCTTCGAGCTTCAGTCCGAGCCAGTGATTTCCGGCTGCGGCGCGGTTCTTTAGCAGCACGGGCGCCGCGCCATTGTTGGCGATCAACACATCCAGCGCTCCATCATTGTCGTAGTCGCCGAGCGCCAGACCGCGTGCGGGGTAGCTTTTCTGAAACGCCGGGCCCGCCCCGGCGCTTACATCGCGAAGCTTACCCTCTTCCTGATGGAACAGCAGCAGCGGCTCTTTGTAAGTCACCTGCAGCGAGTACTGGCCGATCATGTCGTCCGGGTGGCCGTTGGCGAGCATGAGATCGATGTAGCCGTCGTTGTCATAGTCGAAAAACTTCAGACCCCAACCCGACAGCAGCCGCGTGGCCTGCGCGATGCCGTGCTCGTGGGCGTCATCGCGAAACGTCTCGTCGCCGTTGTTGTGGTAGAGGGAAAACATCTCCTGATCGACGTTGGCGACAAAAAGGTCTTGAAAACCGTCCTGGTCGAGGTCCGCCGAATCAACGCCCATGCCCGAGCGGGGCTGGCCGTCCGCCGAGAAGGCCACTTCCGAAAACAGGCCGATCTCTTCCCACTGGTTCTTGCCGCGATTCATGAACAGAAAGTTCTGCACGGTGTCGTTAGCGACGAACAGATCCATCAGCCCGTCGTTGTTGACGTCGGTGGCGACGACACCCAACGCCTTGCCGAGCGCTTGGTGGATTTCCGTCTTCTCGCTGACCAGCGTGAACGATCCGTCGCCATTGTTATGGAACAGCTTCGATGGCGTCGGCTTGAACACGCGCGGGATGCAGTAGTAGCGCTGGCCGGTTTTGTTGGTGCCGCAGTCGATGTTCATGCCGGCGCTGAACTCGACGAAGCTGCACAGAAACAGATCAAGGCGGCCGTCGTTGTCGTAGTCGAACCAGACCGCGGAAGTCTGCCACCCGGGAGCGGCGAGCCCGGCTTTGTCGGTGACGTCGCTGAACGTGCCGTCGCCGTTGTTGTGATAGAGAATCGACTTGCCGTAGGAGGTCACCAGCAAATCGGCGTAGCCGTCGTTGTCATAGTCGCCGGCCGCGCAGCCCATGCCGAACGTTCCACGGGCCACGCCGGCTTTGTCGGTGACGTCGCTGAAGGTACCGTCTCGGTTGTTTTTGTAGAGGGCGTTCTTGAGCGGTATTTTCGGTTTGTAGAAGTCTGAAGGGCCGGAGTTGACGAGATAGATATCCATCCAGCCGTCGTTGTCGAAGTCGAAAAACGCGCAGCCGGGGCCTACCGTTTCCGGCAGGTAGTGCTGGGGCGACATGGCGTTCTCGTGAACGAATTGGATGCCGCTTCTGGAGGCCGGAATTTCTTCAAACAACGGCGTTGCCGCTCGGGCGCGAGGTAGCAGGGCCGCCGCGCCCATGACGCCCGCCATGCCAAGAAACTTGCGTCGTGGGAAGCGGTTCAAAGCCATTGGTCGATTCGAAAGTCGAAAGCCGTCCGCGAGTGCGTTCGCCGGAAAGTCACGGGCTCACCTGAAAGTAAGCCCGTTCGACAACCCCCACATCCCCTTGCTTGAGCATCACGTTGACCAGATATTGTCCGGCCGGAAAACTTCCTGCCGGTGCGGTCGCGATGTAAGGGATGCTGCCATCGGGTCGAGGCTCGGGCAATTCCGGTTTCGATTGGGCCACGACTTCCCCGTCTCTCAAGTATTGTAAGAACAACTCGGGCTTGGCGTCCGATCGCGAGGCGGGATAGATCACGAAATAGTGCGACACGCTCCCCGCCGTACGGGAATCGATGACGTCGGCCAGCGTCGGCGCCACCTTGCCGACGCTGCAGACGAAAGGGTCGAGGGGTTCGGACGAATCTGCTTCCGCCGGTACGCTGTTTGCGGTTTCCTTGCCACCGGCTTGCTGGTCGTTGGCCGCACCGGCGGCGTCCCCGCCTGTTGCCACGGGATCCACGCGGCGGATCAGCGCGACACTCGACAACGCCGGCCCATCACCCGCGCGCTGAATCAGCACGACGGAGCGCGAGGCGCCGATGTGGCCGGAAGTGTGATCCTGCACCGCCGTTTCGAGCGTGTAGCGGCCCGGCGGCAGCTCCCAACTGCGGCTGAGCGTAAAGGTGCCGCGGCGGAAAGCGTCCAACTTCGCCGCATCCACGCTCAGCGGAAGGTCTTCGCTGATTTTCTTGACCAGACGCCCGTCAGCGTTCTTGAGCTGCGCCAGCAATGAGAGCCTGCCGGTGTGCAGCGTGCCGTCCGAGTTGGTCATCTCCAGATCGCCGAGCGCCAACTCGGCGACGAGCGCTCCGGACGAAATTCCCGGAAAGCGCAGAACTCGCGAGCGAAACGGGAAGTCCGCCGGCTGCGGATTCGAACGCAACGCCGCCAGCAGCGGCAGCTCATGCGGCCCGACATGGAAATCAGCGTCCTCCGGCATGTCGAAGTAACCGTTGCGTGTTTGCACTTCGGCTTTGGGCCGCGCGACTTCGACCTTGACCTCGCGAAAACTCCCGTCGTAGCGCGGCGCGGGCGGCTGGTAGGAGGCTTCGTAGTACGTCAGCACGTCTTCCACGATGCGGTCGAGCGGCTTCGAGAAATTGTTGGTATCGGCGATCAGATGTCCGCCGGTCTCGACGGCTAACTCCTCCAAGTTGCCTTGCGCGCTGGCGCGGATCGATTCGATCTGGCTTTCGTATTGAAAAAATTCCCGCGGGTTCGAAGCGCCGCCTCCCAGGGTGATGAGCCCGGGGGGTAGCGGCCGGTGCAGCATGGCCGCTTGGTTGAGCATCGGCGAGGCCGTCCGCAATCCCACGGCGTCGATCGAATAGAAGGTGACGTTAGCGCGGTTGGCTCCCGAGACGAGTTGATCGAAACGCCATTGAGAGTCTGTCGGTAAAGGAAAACCCGGTGAGAACAGCAGAATCGTCTTGCGGCCGGCCAGCCCGTGCTGGGCGTCCACTAAAGCTTGCAGGGACAGGATGACTCTGTCGGCGGCGTTGACGCGATCAAAGAACTCCATGGCGATGGCCGTATTCGCCTGTACGCGCGCGATGATGTCGCCGTAGATGTCTCCGTTGATGGGCTGTGTGCTCGGACTAGCCGTGTTCTGGGTTTGAGGACCGGCGCCGGCTCCCGCTTCCGCTGGAACCGCGATGTCGGGTTGCGCGATGGGATTGTCGGCCACTGTTCCCGAGAATCTAGTGACGCTCGTCATGCTTCCCGAAGCAGCCTGCCGAACAGCGCCCCGCAGACGGGCGTGGTCGTTGGTGAAGGGAGCTAGTGTCCGCAAATGCGTGTCGATGGAAAAGACTCCGACGTAAACTCGCTCGGCCAGGTTCTTCTCGAGAAAGTCGAGAGCAGCGGCGTAGACGTATTTTCGGGATTCGGGGCTGAGGCCGTGGAAGACGATGCTGACGAGTTGATTCAGTCGCAGCGGATCGGGAGTGCCGGCTGAGGTCCGCGGGGTCCCCGTTGAGAGCGTTTCGGGCCCACCAGGGTTGGGCCCGGTGTCAGCGTCCGGAGAGGTACTCCCGGTGCTGCCGTCGACCAGCCGGAACGAAGTGACTTTCTGCTCGACGCCTTCCTCGTAAATCTTGACCTCTTCCGGATGCAAATTCCGAATCGTTCGTCCGCGCTGGTCGCGAACCACCAGGTCTAACAGGACTTCGCGCGCGCCCGACCGAAACACCGTTTGCTTGTCATTGGACGGCGGGTCCTGGCCCCACGCGAGGCTGTATGCGCCCAGGCCCAGGCCAATAGCGGCCGCCGCTAGCAGAGTTCCGCCAAATTGCTTCAGCCTCGCTACGCATCGCATCGGATCACCTCTTCGGTTACTACTCCGGCTACTCCACGATCTTGAAAAAGGCTTCTCTCTCCGCCGTAGAGCCGCCTTGAGTGACGATGACCTTCATGGTGAACTCGCCGGGCGGAAAGGCGCTTGCCGGCGTTGTCGCGATATAGGGAATCCAGCCGTCTTCCTGCGGCGTGGGCAGCTCGGGAGATCCCTTGCCGACGAGCTGGCCGTCGAGGTAGTACTCCATCAACAGCGTTGGCTTTTCCGTGGACGACTTGTCGGGATAGACCACGAAGTAATACGACACGTTGCCGCCCAGGCTCTTGGGGATAACGAACTCGGTTGCCGGTACGACGGTTCCCAATTGGAATTCGAGCGGGCTGTGGATAGCTTCCTCGCTCGGCGCTTCCGCTTGTTCCTGCTTTTTCTTCTTGGCGTCTTTCCCGGCCGCTTGCTTCTCATCGAGGCGGCGGATCAAGGCGAGATCGCTGAGCCCGACGCCCGTTTTTGGCGCTTCGACGACCACGCCCGTTTTGGATGCGCCGTATTTTTCCGCGAGCTGGTCGCGGATGGCGGCCTCGAGGGTGTACTGGCCCGGTTCGACTTCCCAATTCTTGTAGAGCATGAAATTAGCCTGCCGGACGCCGTCGAGTTGCGCCGCGTCGCCGCGCAGAGGAACGTCTTGGCTGACCTTCTTGACGATGACGCCACTCTGGTCTTTGAGCTGCAAGAGGATGGAAAACCGCGCGCTGTAGTTGCGCTCGGGGGCGTCATTTTTCTTTCTCTTGCCGTTGGGCGCCGCTTCGCTTTCGTCGAACTGCAGCTTGGACAACGGAACCTGCGTGGCAAGCGATAACAGCGGCGTACCTTGTTGGGTTCGAAACTCGAGCCATAGATTGTTGAACGAAAGGTCCTGTGGTGGCGTGTCGTCGGCGAGGGCCGCCATCAGAGGCATTTCGAACGGAACGGTGACGATGTCGCCAACCGCCGGAGGCAGCGCGTAGTAGCCGTCGCGCGTCTGAATCTCGACCTCCGGGCGGCTGACCGCAATGGCAACCGGACGGAAGCTGCCGTCGAACTGCTCCCAAGGCGGGCGGTAAGTGATTTCGTAGTACGAAAAAATATCTTCGGTAAGCCGCAACAGCGGTTTGGCGAAGCTGTTGGTGTTGCCAATGAAATCGCCGCCGGTGCGCTCGGCGATTTCTTGTAGCGTCCCCTGGCGATCGGAGCGAATCGAATCCTGCGCAGCGTCAAAAGCTGTAGCTTCGTCGCGGGTGACGCCGCGTTGCGCCGAGCTGATGGACATCTCTTGCTGGTTGCGGCTTGCTTCCACGGAATCTTGCAGCCGCTGCCGAGCGTCGTCGAGCTGGCTGGTGGCTTGAAGGCCGCGCGCATCGATAGTGTAGAAGCTGACCTGAGCGCGGTTGGCTTCGCTGACGAGACCATCGAGGTGCGATACGTAGTTGGTGGGCACATGGAAGCCTTCCGAAAATAGCAGCACGGTCTTGCGGCCCACCAGGTCAGCCTGTCGCCGCACCAATGCGATCAGTGAACAAATGCTGCCGCCGGCCTCGGCGTCGCGAGCCAGTTGCTGGGAGTACCGCGCGATATCGAGAGCGCGCCGCGCGAGCATGGCGTCGATGTCTGGCGGGCCCGCTGGTGCCGCGATCGTTGCGGCCCCGGCTTGTTGCAGGTTCGGCGCGCCGGTTTTCGCCAGGTAGTCCTGCAGGCGGCGCTCGACCAGGGCCGATTCGGTGTAGAAGTCGGTGCGATTGCGTCCGGTCGCCGATTGGATCGCTTCTTCGAGTTTGTCGCGGTCGTTCGAGAACTCAAGCAGCGGGTAGAGCTGCCGGTCAAGGACATACACCGCAACGTAGACATTCTCGCGCAGCTCGCTGCGAATGAAATCGCGCGCCGCACGGAACGCAAGCTGCCGCGCATTGTTCCCGAGGCGCTCGAAAACCAGACTAACGAGCTGCGCCATGCGCATCTGCGAGCCGGCGCCGGCTGCCGCCGCTGCTTCGGCACCCTCGACGGGCGCCACGCCGGGCGCGCCGCCCAGCCGCTCGAGCCGGCCGCCCTCGACCTTCCGGAAAGAGAGGATCTGTTGCGGCGTGTTCGCTTCGAGGACCTTGATTTCTTCGACGGTCAGATCACGGACAGGCTCGCCTTTCTTGCTGCGCACGATCAGATCCACGACGACCTCGCGGGCGTCCGTGCGAATGATGTAACCCGTGCCGGAGTTCGCCGCTGTTCCAGGGGCGGTTTCCTGCGCCACAAGGCACAACGGAATCAGCAGCAGGATTGCAACAACGACCGGCCATCGCATGGCGTCACCTCTTTTGTTGGAGTTTCTCGAGACGTTGAAACTCAGCGTGCTCGCGTTCGGAATCCTGCTTGCGCCCGGCGCGGCTGTAGGCGCGGGCCAACGCGAAGCGGGACTGCGGGCTGTCGGGCGCCAGCCGCACAGCGGCTTCGAGCTGCCGCACCGCTTCGCCGACATCGCCGGCGCCCAGCAGCAGCCGGCCATAGGCGTGCCGCGCCGCGAAATCGTCGGGTTTCGCTGCAACGGCTTCGCGGGCGTAAGGGAGTCCGTCAGAAAACTGGTTGCGTTTGAGGAATTCGAAAGCGAGTTGCAGCCGGGCGGCCACGCTGCCCGGCGAGACTTCGAGCTCGCGGCGGAATTCCGCGATCGCCCGGTCCGCGTCGCCGTTCAGCAGAAACGCGCCGAAGGCGTAGTGCGCGTTCGGCTCCTTCGGAAAACGCGCCGTCAGATCCTCAAGGAGTTTTCGCGCCGCGTCAACATCCGAGGTGGCAGCAAGGTAGGCGGCGTTCCCCGCCAGGCGTACTGCTTCGGGATTGCGCCGCTCCGATTCAGGGCTGCGCGGCGCTGCTTCCCCAGGCAGGGCAGGGACGCGCAACATGCTCAGCCCCAGCGCTTCGATCAAATCAGCGGACGGCTGCTGAGTGACCGCCGCGAGCGCTTCAAGCAGCCGAATGGACTCCTCGAATCTTCCAGCGCGGGTCAACAGCGCCCCAAGGTGATACTGCGCCACGGGCGCGATCGGCGAACCCTCGGGTAGGCCTAGCGTAGTTATCCTCTCGAGGCTGCCAAGCGCTGCGTCGTAGCGGCGCTCTCGAAACTCGCACAGCCCGCGGAAGGCCCACGCGCCCCCGAGCTGCGGTTGATTCGCCGTCAGTTGCTCGAACTGCTGGCGGCATTCGCCCCAGCGCTCGAGCTCGTACAGCACTGTGCCCAGCGCCCAGCGGCCTTCGTCCCATTTGGGCTGCTGATCGAGTGCTTCGTGATACGACTGTGCGGCTTCGTCCAGGCGTTGCGCCTGGTGTGCCGCCTGGGCCCGCGACCGGGCTTCCTCGAAACCAGCCGCGGCGGCGCTGGCGGCCAGTAGCGGAACGAAAAAAACCGACACAGCCAGCGGCCTCATGGCTTCGCCTCCGGTGCGTCGTTTTCCGCGTCGGCCGGTGCGCCAAAAATTCCGCTCTGCTCGGTCTGGCTCTTGGCGTTCAACTCGCGAACGGCCGCCCGCTCGCGGTCGCCGTCCTCCTTGCGGCCAAGGCGGTAATACGCCGTCGCCAGCGTGACCCGCGCCGCGGTGAACTCGGGCGTTTGCTGGACGATCTGTTCCAGCAGGCCGCGGGATTCTTCGATGCGGCCGGTGGCGAGCGTGGCGACCGCCAACTGATACTGCGCGGCAATCGAATGCGGGCGCAGCTCGAGGGCTTTTCCCAGCAGTTGCAACGCCTCATCGAACTTGCGCTTCTTACTCAGCAGCGTGCCGAGCATGCGATTGGCGAGATAGTCGTCGGGGTTGCCCGCCAGCACTTTGCGGAACTGCTCGATGGCCCGATCGGGCTCGTCGCGGACCAGCATCGAGCCGTACGCAAATCGGATATCGAGATCGTCCGGGTATTGCTCGACAAGGCGCTCCATTTCGGCCATGCCGTGGCCGGCGGTCTTGGCGACCGATAGAAATGCGGCCTGCCCTACGGCATTGATCTTGGCGCGCTCCGCGGCGGGAATCTCGGGAGGCAAATACGTGCGGCGCAGCATCGCCAAACCGAGTGCTTCGATCACCGTGGGGCTGGCGTTTTCTTTGAGCGCGAACGGCAGCAGCAACTGCGTGGCGGCCTCAAACTCGCCGTAGTGGTTCATCAGCAGCGCCAGGTAGTAAGAAGCCGTTGAAAGAAGGTCGTCGTTCGCCTTCAACGCGCGCCCGCGCGTGAGGTGCTCCAAGGCCGGCTTGTAGCGCTCGAGCTGGAATTGGCAAAGGCCGAGCAAAATCCAGGCCGCGCCGGTCTGCGGCGACACCTCGGTAACCGACTCGAAGGCGCCTGCTGCATCCTCGAACTGCTTCGCTTCGTAAAGCGAGACCGCGTAAAACCAGCGGCCTTCGGCCCACTCGGGTTTCTCGGCGAGCGCTTGCCGATAGGCGCCGATGGCCTCGTCGTAGCGGCCGGCTTCGCGCGCCGTTTTGGCGCGGGCGGCTAACTCGTCGAAAGTCGCTGCCGGTAGTGCGGCGGCCATCACCAGCAGAACGGCGATTCGACTGACTGCCCGTTTCATTGCACTTGCGCCGCGGCCCCCGGCGTTTCACCGTCATACGCCGCGCCGAGCTCGTGCTGAGCGCCAGGCTGCTTCGCCTGCCGTTCCGCGGTAAGACGGCGGACAATCTCCCGCTCGCGGTCGCCGTCGGGCTTGCGGTCGAGCCGGTAGTAAGCCGTTGCCAGCGAGACGTGCGCCTCGATGAAGCTGGGCACGGCCTCGATAATTCGTTCCAGCTCCCGGCGCGCCTCCTCGAAACGCCCCGTGGCCATCTGAACGGTGGCGAGCTGGTAGCTGGCGGCGTACGACTCCGGGCGTATGTCGAGAGCTTTGGCAAGGTACTTTTCCGCCTGCTCCATGTCGCGCTCTTTTTTGCGAATCGCCGCCATGTTCAGGTTGGCCTCGAAATCGTTGGCGTTGCCGGCGAGCTCTTTTTCGAACTCGGCTGTCGCGCCCTGCTGATCGCCCGTCGCCATCAACGCCATGGCGTAGGCGCGGTGGACGCCGGGCATCTCCGCGTTGCGCTCGACGGCCTTGGCGAGATGGTCGCGAGCCCCGGCAAAGTCATTCGCCGACATCTGCGCGGCCGCCAGCAGCATCAGGGCTTCGGCCGACTCGCCGTCGCGGAACAGGCGATCGACAAGCGGCTGGCCGCGGGCGACGTCCCCTTTGCGGATGTGGGCTGTCCCGAGCGCATAGGCGAGGGTGCGGTCGTCCTCGGCCTGCTTGCCTAGAGGCCCCAGCAGCTCGATGACGGCGTCGAAGCGTCCGAGGTTGATGTAAGCGTCCGCGAGCAGATGCAGCGCCTGGCGGTTGGCCGGCTCGGCTTCGAGCACCCGCCGCAACTCGTCGGCGGAGCGGTCGAGCCGCGCCGACTTGTAGTACGCCAACGCCAGGTTGAGTCGCACATTGGCCAGATCGGGGCGAGCGCCGAGCGATTTCTCGTACTGCTCGATGGCGTCGTCATAGCGCCCCAGCGCCGCGTAAACGGCGCCGAGATTCGAGCGCACTTCGGGAACTTGCGGGTACCGCTCGATGAGGCTTTCGTACTTGCCGGCGGCTTCTTCGAGCCTTCCCTGCTGGTGGGCTTGGACAGCTTCGGCGAGAAGCTGACGCGGGTCTTGCGCATCGGCCACGCCGCTTCCGAGCGCCATAAACATCACGGCTGCGAGGATGGTCCGCCGCATGCCACCCATTAGACTACACCAGTCCAAAACAGACGAAAACGGGGGCGGCTGCATTGCCGCCCCCGCGTAACTGAACCCTGTACCCGAATGGCGATCGAATCCTAGAAGTAGAACTTGATCGCCATCTGAATGATCCGGCGGCCGAACTTATTGTCGGCGAAGCCGAACCGCTCGTTGGTCATGTTGCCATTCTCATCGAATTGCAGCTTCAGATTGTTGTCCCCGTTCGTGAACGATAGATTGGGGTGGTTGAGGAAGTTGTACGCCGAGAAGCGGAACTGCAGCTTCTTCGACTCGCTAAACTCCCAGTTCTTGAAGACCGAGAGGTCGTGGTTCTGGTAGCCCGGTCCACGAAGGTCGGGGAAGATGTAGGCCCCGTTCTGCCCGGCCGTTCGCGGCGCCACGAAGCAACTGCCGTTAACGAACTGATTGTTGCCCAGGCCTTCCCTCGGATCACAGGTCACGTGCGGCTGCAAACTTACAGCGTCGGTGCCCAGGATTTCCTTATTGTTGGAGCCTGCCAGGTTCAGGTCGAAGTTGGAGCCGTTGGTGGCGGCCGCCTGCAAATTAACGCCGCTGGAGAACTGCGTGATGCCCGAAATCTGCCAGCCGTCGACGACCGCCTGCGCCGCGCGCCCCCAACCGGAGTTGCGGGCAAAGTTCGGCATCTCCAGAACGTAGGCGAGGTTGAAGATGTGCGTGCGGTCATAGGCCAGCGGGCCGTAGTTCTGGGTGAGATCGAGCTGGTTGCCTACAGAGCCTTGCGCGCCGCCGCGGATGCCCATGACTTTGCCGAAGGTGTAGTTGGCCGTGATATTGGCGCGGCCCACCTGGCGGCTGAAGGTAGTCTGGAACGAATGGTAGTCCTGATAGAGGTTATGGCGAATCGTGTTGATCTGGCCATAGTTGCCCAGCGGGCGGTAGTTGTTCGGGTCGGCGTCAGCCGGGCTTGGGTCGGCGAACATCGCACCGAAAGGAACCAGGTTGATATTTTGAAACCCGCTGTTGTCGAGGTCACGGCTGGCGTTTCCGACGTAGCCAACCTCCCAGGTGATCTGGCCCGGCAGCCGGTTGGCAACCATGAACGACCAGTTGTAGGAAACCGGCTGCGTATCATCGTTCGGATCGATCGCCGTGACGTTCACCCGCTGAGCGGCGGGCTGGAAATTCTCCAGCGTATCGAGATTGTTCGACGCAGCTACGATCACCTCGCGATAGCCCAAAGGTATGTTGACCGCTCCTGGGAACGGCCCCTGAGGGTCGTGGTACCGGAATACGCCGACACCACCGCGAAGGACGGTGCGGCCGGTGCCAAACACGTCATAGGCCACGCCCAATCGCGGCGAGAGGAAGATTCCGCCGCCATTTGTTCTTCCCGATGTTGGGATGCTCGAGTCGATGCCGTTCCAGCGGAGCCCGCTGAAGTCGTCGAACCCGGTGTTGGGGTCGTACTGGTCCGGGAAGAACGTCGCCAGGCCGGCGCCTTCGCGGTCGTACCAGGGGCCCAGGTGCGCGAAGCGCAGGCCGTAATCGATCGTCAACTGCGGGTGGACTTTCCAGGAATCCTGCGCATACCACTCAAACGTGCTGAACGCGATGTTGTGCGGAACGTTAAGGGTCGATTCCTGATATTCGACGACGCGCCCCGTCAGCAGATCGGCCATGGCATTGCCGGTAGTCAAGCTGCCCCAGTTGGCCGGAATCAGCAATCCGTTGGAATAACCATTACCCGGCTGGTTGTTGATGATGTGTTCGTAGAATGCGCCGAACTTGAGCGTGTGCGTGCCGACAACTTTCGAGAAGTTGTCACCGACGGTGACCAAGTGTTTGGTGGCGAACAGCACGGGGTCGAAACCGCCGGGATTGAGCATGGTCGCCGTTCCGCCCCAGCTCGTCAGGGCCGGGATGTGCTGGTTCGGATTGTCAAAGATGCCGCCAAATGGCACTCCCAGGGAATCCTTGTTGACCGCCGAGGGGTCTGCAAACGAATTCGGGAAGTCGATGTGCGTGTAGCCGAAGATGAATTCGTTCGTTGTGCTCGGGTCCAGCACATGGCTGAAATTGACGGTTAGGGAGTTGGAGACGTTCTTTCCGACGACGGGTGTCGGGTAGGGCACCTGAGCGGCGTTGCGCCACCACAAACCCACCGGGAAGTTTTGCGTTTCATCCTGGCGGTTGTAGCGCACGAACAGCTTGGTCATGTCCGAGATGTTGTAGTCCACCCGGCCCAGCACCTGGAGCATGTTCTGGTCCAGATCGACCGCTTTGACGTAGTTGAAGCCGTTGCCCTCGGTGGCCGCGTTGACATTCGGCCGTGGCAGCAGGCCGGAGAGAACTTGTCCGGTCCTGTTGAATTGGGACGAGGGAATGATGCCGTTCGGATAGATCTCGCCCGTATTCGGGTCGGTCGGGCTCGTGCTGCCCTTGGCGTCTCCCAGCCCGGCCAGGTAAGCCGTGTCGGAGAAATCCCCTCCCAGCATCTGCTCGGTGGGCACGATCGACTCCAGTACACCGGTGTCGATGGTTTGCAGGAACTTCTCAATGCCGAAAAAGAAAAACGCCTTGTCGCGCGACTTCGTCATCGGGCCGCCGATATTGAAGCCCGGGAAGCGGTATTTGTTCTTGGGACGCTCCTGACCGGCGCGATTCAGCCGGAATTCATTGGCGTTCCAGCGGTAGTCACGCATGTAGTAATAGCCGGTGCCGTGAAAATCGGTGCCCCCCTGCTTGGAGACCGCGCTCATCACCACGGGCCCCTTGGCGTGTTCAGCGCCATAGGTGCCGCGCAAGACCTTGAACTCCTGGAGCATGTCGACGTTGGGGTTGACCGGAGTGGCGCAGTTGCAGCCCGGGTCGGAGACGTGGGCGCCGTCAGAGACGATGTCCATCGATTCGGGACGCGTGCCATTCGCCGAGAAGTAACCCAGCGCCGACTGCTGGCCGCCGTCGCCGTTGCCGTTGATGCCGATCGCCTCACCCGAGAAACCGGGCCGGTTCTCGACGCCGCCGCCGGTGGCGGCCATGCCCGGCAGGATCTTGATCATCTCCGCGGCGCTGCGTCCGACGATGGCAACATTCTGAAGTTGCTTCTCGGTGATCGTGTTGGCGATCTCGCCGGTATCGGTTGGGATCATCGAGTCGATCTGGGCGGTGACAGTGACGGTTTCGGTCGTGGCCCCGACCGTCAGCTCAATCCCGGCGAGATTGCGGTTGTCGCCGATGCCGACCGGTATCCCTGTTTGCTCGTAGCGCTGGAACCCCTCGGCCTGGACGCCGACCGTGAAAGTGCCCGCGAAAAGCGAAGCCACAGTGAAATAGCCTTCGGCGTTGGAGACGGTCCGGCGAACCTCGCCTGAACCTTCTTTTGTAACTGTGATATCAGCACCCGGAATGACCGCGCCGGTCGAATCCTTAACGGTTCCCGAAATGCTGCCCGTGAGCTGCTGGGCCGGCAACGAAGCCGCGGCCAGTAGCGCTATCGCTATCGCCAGAGGCAGACAGCGAACCCGTATCCGGTGGTTGTTCCTCAAGAACATTTGATTCCCCGTTTTCTCCTAGAAGGTCCTGCTTCTATGCCCCAAAGTCCAACCCTGGGAAGTTGGGGCGGCCCCTGATTCCAACATGATTTAAGGCTGCTCGCCGATCGCGGCCGCTGCGTTACCGGGGCTTGCGAGGGCCGGAGTTAACTGGCGTTAACAAGCTATATGATTGTTTCAGAGCAGCTTATCGGTCGTTGCCGCGGTGTTGTGGCTGGTGCCGCGCCGGTTGGTTAACTGTGGCGTCAAGAGCTGATTTGACGATCGCTTCCAGGCTGTGATAGCGTCACTTGCAACGAGGTTGCTGTGTCGCGGTTCGAGGCTTCCACCGAACGGACCGGTTTCGAGCACGAACGTTCCGAGTTGGACGCAGTGCTGGGAATCCCCGCTATTCTCCAGGGCGCCTTCCCTGCGAAGCTTTCTCAGTTACATATGCGAGCAGTATTTCGAGGGAAAAGCCGAAGACCTCAAGGAGTACAGCATCGCGGTAGAGGCGCTGGGCCGCAGCCCTAACTTCGACCACACTCAGGACTCCATCGTCCGTGTAGAAGCCCACAAACTGCGGAAGCGATTGCGGAACTTCTACGACGGCGAGGGCGCCGATCACGCGATTCGCATCGAGATTCCACCCGGACAATATGCGCCCAGTTTTGTGAGCCGGCGCGGGCGGGCTGCCGCGGCTCTGGCGCCGGTTAACACGGAGACGGCGGTTGTCGCCGCGGAGAGACTACCGGCTTTCCCGCCGCGGCCGGTGGGGCCGCGTTGGGGCGGCCTGCCGCTGCTGCCTGGGAAGCGCAGGCTGCAATTCTACGGCGCCGCGGCGGTCGTTGCCGGTTTTTTGGCCGTCTCGATGTGGAGTCTTCGCGGGCGGCACGCCGCAAACACGGTGGGGTTTCCAGCGAGCGTCGAAAGCCCCGAGGTCGTCTACCGGATTTCCTCCGGCAGCTACGTCACGCCTTATGTCGACGACCTCGGCATGACCTGGGGTGATGACCGCTTCTTCGAAGGCGGAGACGCGGTTCAGATCTCCGAGGATCAAATCAACGGCGGCCAAATCAACGGAGGCTGGGGCACCGGCATTTTCGGGACGCGCCGCGAAGGCAAGTCGTTCTCCTACGCCATTCCCCTCGAAGCGGGCGCCTACGAAGTCCACCTGCATTTCGCGGAAACGACGTTCGGGGCCCACAATCCGGGAACGGGAGAGGCGTCGCGCATTTTCGACGTCACGGCCAACGGCCAGCCTCTGCTGACCGCATTCGACGTGCTCTCTGACGCCGGGGGCCGCGAGAACGCCGCCACCACGAAGGTCTTTGCCGGATTGCAGCCCGATGCGGAGGGGTTCCTGCGGCTGGATTTCGCCGCCATCTCTTCGACGGCGATCCTCAACGCCATCGAAGTTTTCAAGAGCGAGTCGGGCCAGCCGCTGCCGGTTCGGGTGCTGGCCGGGGACCGCAAGTCCCAGGTGATCGACAAGGCTGGCCGGAGCTGGGGTCCCGACCGCCATTTCTTCGGCGGCCGGTCGGTGCCGCGGATGAACGCCATCCTCAATAGCGAGGATCCGACCCTCTTTGCGGCGGAACGCTACGGCAATTTCCGCTATGTCATTCCCGTCGCTGACCGCGTCTACACGCTGCGGCTGTATTTCGCCGAGACCTGGTGGGGAGACCGCAATCCCGGCGGAAGCGGCGAAGGCAGCCGGGTTTTTGACGTTCTCTGCAACGGAGGGACTCTGCTGGAAAAGTTTGACGTCTACAAGGAGGCGGGCGGCGAGAACCGCGAGATCGTCAAAACGTTCGAGGGAATCAAGCCCAACCCGCAAGGCCGCATCGAGCTCTCCTTCATACCCCGCGCTAACTACGCGTTCATCAACGCCATCGAAATCGTCGCGCAGTGAAGCAGGTCAGCAACGCGAACGGATAGGCGCGCTCGTCGCCCTTGGAGTTGGCGCCCTCGGAGTTGGCGCCCTTGGGAGTCGGCGCGTCTGGCGCTAATTCGCGCCGAGCGCTTCCGCGATGGCTTTTTTCGCGAGCGGCGCCATCAGATTGTAGCCGGCCTCATTGGGGATCAAGCCATCCACGGTGAGGTCTTTGTTCATTTCCCGGCCGCTGACCAGCGCCGAGTAGTAGTCCAGATAGACAACGCCGCTTTCCGCCGCGTAGTCTTTCAACCAGCCGTTCATGCCGATGATTCTCCCTGGCGGCCTTCGCCGCGTCATGTTGCTGGCGCAATCGCACACCGGCGTGAGAGAGGCCAGCACGACGCGGATACCATGGGCCTTGGCCAGATCCACCATCGTCATGAAGTTTTCGGCAATGGTGCCTTGCGTGGCGGGGCCGGCAAACCCCGCCAGATCGTTCGTGCCGCCCTGGATGACGACTACCTTGGGCTTGAGGTTGATGACGTCCTGGCGGAAACGCACCAGCATCTGCGGCGTCGTCTGATGCGTGATGCCGCGATTGAGATACGGCTTGCCGGGAAAAAACTTGTCGCCGTGCCCCCACATTTCGGTGATCTCATCGCCCAGAAAGACGACGCGACCCGCGTCCGGCGACAGCATCAGCTCCGTGTTCTCGCTGCCGTAGCGCGTGAGACCGCCCCAGTCGCTGAGCAGCCGGATGTGGGCGGCCAGCTCGCGTTCCAACTCAGCCGTGGGATTGGAAGCTTCCGGCGTCTGCGCCTGGGCCGCCAAAGTCCAGCCAAACAGCGCCGCCGCCAGAAGCCACTTCATTTGGAAAGGCCGAAACAGTAGAGAATGCCGTCGTGGGTGTTGATGTATGCGCGGCCGTTGGCGATCGCGATGCCGCTGAAGTGATTCCATGTGGCGATCTGGTTGCCGCTCGACCAGAGCTCTTTGCCGGTCTGGGCGTCCAGCGCGTAGAGCACCGCGTGCGTTGATTTCTCGGCGCGCCGCTCCATCCGAAAATCGAGACCCACATCGGGAAACGCTTGCGCGGTGTTGGCCCCGCTTCCATAAGAAAAGACGATGCCGTTGGCAACGATAGCCGGCTCGGCTTGATTCATGTCGCGCGATAACCAGGCCGGAATCAGCTCGACCTTGCCGTTGACGGGCCCTACCTTGAACGCCACGATGGCGCCCTTCTTGATCTCGCCGTGCTCGATCGGCGCGCTGAACTTGGAGTGCTTCGGCCCCCAGAACGGCGCCAACACCCAACGCGTACCCTGAGAGTCTTCCCAGGTCGTCATCGAGCCCCAGATGCCGGCCTCGGCGAAATCGACGATTTCATTGCAGATCAGCGGCGTCCGGTAGACCGGCGTGCGATGGTCGTCGCCGCCGATGGATTCGGTGTCCATCAGATAAATGCTGCACTCCTTGCTGGCGTCGACCATGTATTCCTTGCCGTCATAGTCGAAAATCGACGGCGTCACCTGCATGTCGAGGTCGCGTTTGAACAGCCACTCGGCGTTCGAGGGCCCGTAGTAGTCGACCAGCTCCGCGGCC
Source organism: Bryobacterales bacterium (assembly GCA_040902925.1). Taxonomy (GTDB): domain Bacteria; phylum Acidobacteriota; class Terriglobia; order Bryobacterales; family UBA6623; genus JBBDWJ01. The sequence goes on from JBBDWJ010000110.1 coordinate 16,577, forward strand.
TTGGTGTCGGGGTTTTGCTGCACGCCGATGATGCCGTTGCCGTACAAGCCGTTCTCGGGGTCCCAGCGCCCGTCGCCAGTGCCCGTATACATCGTGCCGTTCTCGCTGATGGCGGGTCCCGAGCGTCCCCACATGCCGCCGCCGGCGGGGCCCCAACTGCCCACTTTGTGGGTGGCGAGGTCGTAGATGTAGACCATGTTCGGATTGCCGCCGCAGCCTTGGGCGGAATGCGTGTAGAGCGAGTTCTTATAGAGGTTGATGGCGTACGGCTTGCCGTTGGCCGGCATGAACTTCGCCGGTGGTTTGATGTGCTTGCCGTCGGCGGCATTCAGCACGTGCAGGCGTCCGTCCCACGAGGCGGCGTAGATGACGTACTTGCCCGCGGCATCGCCGGGGCCGATCGTCACGTTCGCCGTCATGCCGCCGGGGCAGAGCACGCTGGGGCCGCGGCCCGTCGGCGTGTCCTTATAGGTGCTCTCGAAATGCGTCTTCCACAGCAGCTTGTCCGTCGCCGCGTCGATCGCGTAGACGTTGTCGGAAACACCAACCTGAATCACAACCTGTTTTGGCCCGGCGCTGGTCTCGACGCGCTCGATCACCAGCGGCGGCAACAGCGAATGCATCTGGCGCGGCTCATTGTCGAGCTGGATCTTCCACAGCAGTTTGCTGTCTTTCACGTTCGACGTGGTGAAGACCTTCTCGTCCTTCTGCCAGTTGGTGCGTTTGACGTCGCCGCCATCGGTAAGCCATTCAGCTCCTCGAGCGATGCCATTCGACAGCAACAGGGCGGATAAGACTGCGATCGGGAAGCTTTTCATGGCCGGCCTTTCCAACGTGGGAGGATCGCTCAGCAGCTCTATTCTTGAATTATCGCGTTCGGAGCCCACTACTATACAACAGACGGTCGCCGTGGGATGGGCCTGCCACCGTTCCCCGTTTGTGCTGCGGCAGCTTTCCGTTTGGGTATATGATCTAAGATCCGAAGACCGACCTTGAAGGAGTGCACGTGATGCCAAGTCTTGCCCGTGCCGCGATCGCTGCCGCCTCCGTTCTCATCGCCGCGAGCCCGCTTTGCGCCCAACGAGGCGGCTCGGACTGGATGACAGCCGGCTATGACCCGCAGCGTTCGCGCTGGGTGCGGTCGGATCCGAAAATTTCTCTGGAAAGCATGCGGAAGCCGGGCTTTCAACTCGAGTGGAAGCTGCCGCTGAAAAACGAGGCCCGGCAACTGAATTC
>JBBDWJ010000110.1:17822-39288 GCA_040902925.1 Bryobacterales bacterium
GACTCCGCCGGCCCTGTTTGATTTCTACATCAGCTACCGCGGCTTCCGCACGCTCGGTTTCGTCGGCGGCAGTTCCGACAAGATTGTGGCGATCGATACCGATCTGGCGCGCATCGAGTGGGAGAAGAGCCTGGGTTCGGCATCGGGCGGACCCGCGCCTTCGCTGACCTGCCCTGGTGGCATGACTTCGGAGGTGACGCGGCCCACCCTGGTTGAATATCCGGCGATGGCTGGGCGGCGCGGCTTCGGGCGCGGCCAGCCCGCGGCGTCAGGCGTCGGCGAGCCTCACCAAGGCGCCGTCACTTTGCGCGAACGTGAAGAGCGGGAAGCGCGGCTTGCTGCGCAGGCTCCGAGCGTGGCGCCTGGGTCTCGCCCTCGAGCGGTTCCAGTCAGCCCGTTCGCGCCCGTTGTTCGCTACCTGCATGCCATCAGCTCTGACGGCAAGTTTCATTCCATGTATGTGTCCAACGGCGATGAACCGGACGCAGCCGTCCCGTTCCTGCCGCCGAACGCGAACGCGCAAGGGCTGGTTGTGTTCAACGACAACGCCTACGTTGCCACCGTGAACGGTTGCGGCGGCGTGCCCAACGGTGTCTGGGCGCTCAATCTGAAATCAAAAAAAGTCTCGCAATGGGAAGCGAGCGCCAACATTGTCGGAGCCGGGCTCGCGGTTGGCCCGGACGGAACGCTGTACGCGGCCGCCGGAAGCAAATTGGCGGCGCTCGATCCCGCTACGCTCAAGGAAAAGGCCGCCTACACAGCCGCGAACCGCGAGTTCAGCTCGTCGCCGGTTATTTTCGAGCACGGCGAGGATAAGGACTTACTCGCGATCGCGACCAGCGACGGCCGCATGCAATTGCTGAACCCGGCCGCCCTCGGCCAGAAGCCATTGTCGGAAACCTCGGCGTTCTCGGCAGCCGGCTACGCGACGGGAGCGCTGGCGGCATGGCAGGATGCCGACGGCACGCGCTGGGTGCTTGCGCCGGCTGGTGGTTCAGCGGCGAGCGGCGCGGGGTTCGCGTCCACCAACGGCGACGTAAAGAATGGCGCCATCGTGGCCTGGAAGGTCGTCGAGCGTGGTGGCGCGCCGGCGCTCGAGGCTGCCTGGGCGTCGCGCGACATGATCTCTCCGCTGCCGCCGATCGTGATCAACGACGTGGTTTTCGTGGTCGCGAGCGGCGAGTTCCGCGGCAACGATCCCAAAATGACAGCCGCCGAGCGCGTCAAGCGATCGTCTCCGGCCGTGCTCTACGCGTTGGACGCCGCTACCGGCAAGGAGCTGTGGAGCAGCGGCAATACGATCACGTCGTTCGTGCACAGCGGCGGACTTTCCGGCGGCGGCAGCCGCGTCTACGTCAGCACCCATGACGGCACGCAATACGCTTTCGGCTTTCCGATCGAGCATTAACCCAGGCCCGCCGATTTCACAAGGAGTCGAAAGCGAGAGGCGTCTGTTTGGTTCGGAGCCGCGTTGCGCTGAAGTAAACTGAGAGTGATGCAACTGTCCCGTGTGGCCTTGCCGTCAACCGTTGTCCTTCTGCTGTTGGCCGCGGCTCCTTCCTGGGCGCAGCTACCCGAAGGTAAGGGCCGCGAGCAGGTCATGAAGGTCTGCATCGGGTGCCACGAAGTGGAGCGCTCGGTGTCTCTTCGCCAGGACCGTAACGGCTGGCAAACGACTCTCGCCAAGATGGTCGGTCTGGGGATGAAGAGCCCCGACGACGAGCTCGTATTGATCCTCGACTACCTGGTGGAACACTTTCCGGCCGGCGAAGTGCCCCCGGTCAACATCAACAAGGCCAGCGCAATTCAGCTCGAATCCGGCCTCTCCCTGCTGCGCTCGCAAGCCGCCAAGCTCATTGCCTACCGCAAAAAGAACGGCGACTTCCGCTCGATCGAAGATCTCAAAAAAGTGCCCGGCATCGACCTCGAAAAAATCGAATCCAAGCAAGACCGCATCGTGTTCTGATCGGTCCTGATCATTCCGCCCGTACCGCGACATCGTCCGATTTGGTGAGCACGTGAACGTCCGCGAGGAGTTCGCGACGCCGCTCCGCCAATTTCGCATCGCCTCGGTCGCATTCCTGCCGGACAATTTCCGAGCCCACCAAGCTAAAACGAGTCTGTGCAGACCGCCACCAACGCCGGGATACTACTTGCCGCCCGGCCGTTACATTGTTGCCAGACGCAAATCACCACCGCAATGGGGTGCCATGCTCGGGCGGCGTGCGGCCTGATGAAAACATCAGGGCCACCTTGACACTGGGGTCCTTCCCCAGCCACTCATTCGGCCAGACTCCCGGCAGTGTAAAACTTCTAAGCTCCACATTATGTTCGGCTTGAACCCGCCGTCCCGGCATGCGAAACGGGGCCGCAATCTTTGGCAACGCTATTGCTACACGTGACCCTGCGCTCTCGTTTGCGGGCTGACAACGGCACCGTCTTCAGGGGGAAATCGTGACCGACATCAAAAATCGCCTCGAACGCAGCGCCGCTGTTCTTGCCGTGATCGACTATCGCCGCGAGTGTGCCCGCGACGGCAATATCGGGTGCGAACTCGAACGATTCATTCTGGATCGCGAGTTGAGGGAACTGGCCGGGCAATCCATGGCCGCCCCGCTCGGACCTGCCGTTGGAAGCGGCGAGCGGAAGCACCGCTCCGTTTAGCGTTTCACGCTGCTCCTCAATCAAGAGTCGGGCTAGCCAAGTGCGTTCGTACAGGCTCGCGTCTGCCCGCAACCTCGCACGATGCCCTCTCCGTTTGTGTCCACCAGGGTTATTCGCGGCCGGCCAGGATTCGGCGCGGGCTTGGCGATCTGCCGTGCAAAGGCTGCTAAGCTGTCGCAATTGCGGTCTTGTTAGCCGAAATGGTTGGCTGCGATCTTACCCGCCTTGCCAAATCTTGTGAGAACAGCATGAATACTCCGCAAGCACCATCTCCTCTCGATGCCGACGCGCGGCTCGCTCTCGAATTGATCGATGGCATGCGCGCGTCCAAGGCAACCTTCACCGCGGTCTCGCTGGGGATATTCGATTTGCTCCACGACAGCCCTGCCTCTCTCGATCAACTGGCGGCGCGATTGGAGTGCCCCGCGCACTCGCTCGAGCGGCTGTTAGGGGCCTGTTGTGGATTGGGATTGCTCGACCTGCGCGACGGCGTATACCAAAACCGGCCGGTGGCGACGCGATTTCTTCGCGTTCACAGCCCGGAAACGCTGAGCGGCTACATGCAGTATTCCGACCGCATCAGTCTCCGGCTCTGGGGGCGGTTGGAGGACGCGGTGCGCGAAGGAAGCCACCGCTGGGACCAGGAGTTCGGCGACCGCCAGAACATCTTCGATCATTTTTTCGCGTCCGAGGACGCCAAACTTACCTTCCTGGCCGGCATGCACGGTCTCGGGCTGCTCGGTTCGCCAGCGATCGCCGCCGCATTCGACTTGAGCAGCTTCCAACGGCTGGTGGATGTCGGCGGCGGTACCGGCCATCTCGTTATCGAGGTTTGCCGGCGCTATCCGGGCATCACTGGGTGCGTGTTCGATCTCGCGCCGGTCACGCCGGTCGCGCAACGCTATATAACCGAAGCAGGCTTGGCGTCGCGAATCGAAACCGCCGACGGCGATTTTTTCAAGGACCCGCTCCCGCCGGCCGATCTTTACAGCCTCAGCAGGATTTTGCACGACTGGTCCGATGAAAAGGTTCGCTTTCTGTTGGACAAGATTGCGAAAGCTCTGCCGCCCGAAGGCGCGCTGTTGCTTTGCGAAAAGACGCTGAACGAGGAGCGCGACGGCCCGGCGACGGCCTATCTGCAATCGCTCAACATGCTCGTATGCACCGAAGGCCGCGAGCGAACGGCTTCCGAGTATGAACAGTTGGTGAAAGATGCCGGCTTCAGCGAGTTCAAGCTGCACCGCACCGGCCGCCCACTCGATGCGATGTTGGCCGTGAAGTGAAGCCGGCACGCACTTCACCGTTTCCTGCGCCCGCGCCAGGGCAGGGCGCCAGGGCAGGGCATTGGGGCAGGGAATCCGGCGGATTGCAGCCGTGGAATTAGTGCGCGAACTTCACGGCCGTCCAAAATGCTTGTCAGCGAAATCGAGATACTGTTCCCAGTCGTAATCCTTCACGTCGTGGCCGCCAGTGCGCATGTGGTAGCCGATCGTTCCCATCACCGGTTGATTCACCGCGGGCATTTCTTTCGCCGGCAGGCCCTCGGTCCCGAGTAGGCGATAGACCGGATCGGCGTGCTTCGCTCCAAGAAATTCACCGCGCGGGTCGGCCCAGCGGTCTTCCTCGGCGCTCGCCACATAAACCGGCCGCGGCGCGATCAATGCAATCAACATGTGCTGATCGACCGGCAGCGCGGCTTCGTTCTCGTTGTACTTCTTGAAATTCGCACAGAACCAATGCGGAAACGCCGTGTTGATGCGCTCCACGGTCTCGCCGAAATGGCGGCGGCTGAGCGCCGCGCCGCCACAGCCGGAATCGTTCGAGATGACCACCGCGAACCGCGTGTCCAGCGCGCCGGCCCATAGCGCCGTCTTGCCGATGCGCGAATGGCCCATTAAAGCCACGCGGCGATGATCGATCGATTGGTCAGCCTCGAAATAATCCATGGCGCGGCTCAATCCCCAGGCCCAGGCGGCGATTGTGCCCCACTCGTCCGCGGCGGGCTTGGTTTGGCCCGCTTTGTAAAACATCGGGTGGACTCCGTTGGCGAAGCCGTCGTCGAAGTCGGGGTCGATATCACCGTAGTAGATCGTCGCCAGGCCGTAGCCGCGGGCCAGAATCTTCTCGACGGGCCAGCGGCTCGCCGCGGCGCCGCGCGCTTTCTTCGTGGCAAGGTGATCAACGACCGTGCCGTCGTCTCGTTCCCGCATCCAATTCGGGGATAGTTTGATGCCAGGGTCGGCATGGATCGAATGGTTGCCCTGAAAGTTCAAGCCGACAAACAGCGGCACGGGGCCCCTCGCGCCCAGGGGCAGATTGATGAGAATGTCCATCTTAGGGCCGTCTTTTTTCCCCGCGAACAATACGGAAACCTGCTTGCGCACGGCCTTGCCGCCGAGGGCCTTGCTATCGATGGAAAACGTCTCGAACACCATGTCCTTGGGTTTGTCCGGGCTTCGCCCATAGACGTGGGTTTCGAACAGTTTCAGGATCTCGGGCCGCCGCGTTGCATTCCACATCTCGGCGCTGGTGACCCGCTCTCCTTTCGAGGTGACGAGCGGATCGGGCAGCGTATACGCAGGCACTTTCGCTTCGTCGTAATTGAAGCCGTCGGGCTGTGCGGCGGCGGGAGAAAGCATCACGGCAAGAACCGAGGCGGCGAACAAGGCGCGGAAAAGCTTGTTGGTCATGGGGGTCCTAACTGGACTACCTTCCGATTATCCTTAGAAGTTGCGCTAGGCTCAAGGAGCCCGCCTGCCCGGACGCTTGTGCCACTCGACTTACAGCAACGCCCGCAAACGGAAGTCGGCTCGATTGACGAGCTGATGCGCGACGCCGAAGCCCGCGGCCTGCAGTGGACGGTCATTGGCCGGCTCGCTCTGATTGCGGCCGGCGCCCTGTCGCTGCCGGTGTTGAGCTCGACCCCCGCCAACACCGCCTACACCGCGCTGCTGCTTTTGTTCGGCATCGCCCTGGCGATTTACAGCCTGCGGTTGCTGCGAAAGCGGCAGGGGCTCGCCTTCGTCGGCTACGCCGGTTTGACCTTCGATCTGTTTACACTCACCACGTTGCAGATTTCTTGGTACACCTCGGTAGGCGGCGAAGCGATATCAAGGGCCTTCGTGGTCAAGAACGAGCTGATTCTGCTCTGTCTCATCTACATCGTCATCAACACGCTTGCGATTCGCCCGTTGTACCCGCTTGTGATCACGGGGGGATCTATTCTTCTCCACATAGTTTTGGTGGTGTACGCACTTGGGGACGCCCGCTTGGTCATCTCGAATGACATTCCGGCGTCGGTGATGGGGCCGGCCTTAAATCCGGGGCTGTTTGCGTGGCGGATCATGACGTTGGTGTTGGTCGGCGGACCCCTCTCGTGGCTGGCGAAGCGCGCGCAGCGCACGGTTCGCGCCGGCGCGGAGCTGGAACATGCTCACCGCCTGATCCGCGAAAAGCAGGCGGAACTGGTCATGCAGGGTAAGATGGCGGCTGCCGCGAGCCTGGTCGCCGGCATCGCCCATGAGATCAACAGCCCGTTGGGGGTGGTGATGAGCTCGCTCAGCACCGCCGAGAATTGCGCCGACCGGATTTCCGCGGACGCGTCCGGCACGGAATCCACGCAGTCTCCGCGGCAACAGAAAACGTTTAGCCTTTTAAAGGAAAATATCCACGTCGTGCGCGCCGCCGCGCAGCGCATCAGCGGACTCGTCAACAAGCTGAAGGACTTCGTGGGGCTCGATCAGGCCGAGGTTCAGGACGCGGACATCGAAGAGGGCATCGACCACGCTCTGGATCTGCTTCCTCCCGAGATCAGAAAAGACATCACCATCGTCAAAGAATTCGGCCGTCCGCCGCCGGTGCGCTGCCGTCCCAAGGAAATCAATCAGGTCGTCATGACCTTGCTGCGAAATGCGTGCGAGTCGATGGACGCTACCGGCACCTTGCGCATCCGCACCGCTGCGTGGGACTCCCGCGTTACTATGGAGTTCGCCGACACCGGGAAAGGCATGCCGCCCGATCAGCTCGAACGCCTGTTCGATATTCGCTTTGCCGCCAAGGATGGCCGCGTGTCGATGGGCTTCGGCCTGCCGCTGGCGCGCACTATTATCGAGCGCCATGGGGGATCGATTTCGGCGCAGAGCGGCATCGGGCAAGGCACCGTCTTTCATCTCACGCTGCCGTTACGAAATCCGCACCTAGGAGGATCATGAGCTGGAAATTTGAACTCGTCGATGGACCCTATGGGGGAGTCACCGAAGGTCCGGCTTGGGACGGCTCGGGGCTGCTGTTCACGCACATCCCCGCCAGCCGCATCCTGCGCTACGATCCGCTTACAAAAGAAACTTCCGTCTATCGGCAGCGAACCAATTGCGCCAACGGATTGATGTTCGACACCCAAGCACGGTTGTATGCCTGCGAGGGCGACGCGCGGCGCGTAGTGCGGTATGAAGCGAACGGCGCCGTCACCGTGCTGGCCGATGGTTTCGACCGCAAGCGGCTGAACATTCCCAATGACCTCGCTATCGACCCCCAGGGCCGTGTCTGGTTCACCGATCCCTATTACGAAGGCGCGGCGGGACCGTGGAGTGAAGATCGAGGCAATAAGGAACTCGATCACGACTCGGTGTACCGGCTCGATCCGCGGCCCGAGGGTCTCTGGGATATCCATCGCGTCACGTTGGATACGACACGGCCGAACGGCCTGCTGTTTTCGTTGGATCACAAAACGCTGTACGTGGCTCAGAGCGGCCGGCGGCCCGATGAGTTCCGGCAACTGCGCGCCTATCCCGTTCGCGACGACGGCTCGCTCGGCGACATGCAGGTGCTGCACGATTTCGGAGCGCACCGCGGCATCGACGGCATGTGTCTCGACGTCGAAGGAAACATCATCGCGACAGCCGGGTTCACGACCAGCGGACCGGGGCCGATGATTTATGTGTTCTCTCCCGGCGGGACGGTGCTCGAAACGCATCCCGTCGATGCGGCGAAACCCACCAACTGTTCATTCGCCGAGGAAGGGCTGCACACGTTGTATGTGACCACGACGGATGGTCATTTGTTCCGGGCCGAGACGGAACGCCAGGGACGGCTGTGGTATCCGCCGCCGGCGTGAGGCCTGCTTTACCGTGTTACACTCCGGGACGTTCCGCGCTGGGAGGAGTCGATGAGGTTCAGGGATATCGCTCGTTTGACGGTTCTCGCACTGATCGTCGTGGTCTGGATGATTCCCACCGCGCAGGGCTTCGAGTTAGCGGGTCAATGGGATTTCGCCTTCGACACAGATGGTGGACCGCGCAGTACGCCGGTAACACTGCGGCTGGATGGCGATCAAGTTAGCGGTACCTTTGACAAGAGCGAAGTGAAGGGCACGTTCCGCGGCGGCGCGCTCGATTTGAAGTTTCCTCACTACACGGCCGAGGGCGGTTTCGAAGCCGAGCTAAGCCTGCAGGGCACCGTCGAGGGCGAAGGGCTCAAGGGCGGCTGGAGTTTCGGCGAGCACGGCGGCACATGGACGGCAACCAAAAAGAAGTAGCGGCCGCTGACAAGCGCCGGCATTCGCTGCGGTCAATTGAGCCGGCCAGTCAATGCAGCCATCAATCGCAGGGATCTTGACCGTTGCACGGCTCCACGGGGCGTGGGTCGTTAGGCCGCCAGGGATGGTTGCACAACACCTTTTGATCATCCACGCTGACGCCCTTGTAGCCAAGTTCGGGGAACACATTCACGTGCCCGAAATAGAAGCTGGAGACGAGCCGGAGGAATCCGGTGTAGGCGGTTCTTTGCAGATCTCGGGTCCCAGTCTTGAGTTTCTCGAGGACCTCGCGGCGTTCCGGCACACCCATGCGCGAGAAATCGCCGTCGCCCGCCTTCACAAGAGTCGCGTGCCGCAGCGCTTGGACCTCAATTAGCTTCAGGGCGAACGATAACTGCGTGACGGTGGCCTGCGGCTGATAGTTCAGGAATGCGTCGACATCCCGGACGAAGTCCCGGAACCCTTTCTCCTCGTTGCCGGCGCCGCCGCCGATGGTGGCGGCGAATTTCTCGTCGATCACCGCCTCCGCCAGCGCGCACAGCACCTGCGCTCGCTGCACGCCGAGGTTCGGAACGTCGTCTTTCGTAAGCGGAACAAAAACTTTCGGCTTAAAACTCATGGTGTGTCATGGATAGTGCCAGTACTCCGGGGTTCTATGTCTATGCCGGTACATAAAAGACTGTCGCGCGAGACATCCGCGTCTCTGTGTTGATCTGCGGCTCCGAGTTATTCGACCTGTCTGCTAAACCAGACAAGGGCCATCGCCCGGCGGACTAGGGTCCCAGGGCCATCTCAGCCCTTGATGATTCAGCTTGAACTGAGCCGCGCGCCCGTTCTGCTCGCAGATCTTCTCGGCGCCCCGCAGCGCCAGCGCATAAATCGTCACCTGCGGATTCGCGCCCAGCCCGGTCGGAAACAGCGAGCCATCCACAACCCAGGCGTTGTCCAGCCCGCGCAGCCGGAAATCGGTGTCCACCACCGATTCGTTCGGGTCGCTTCCCATCGCACAGCCGCCCATCACGTGTACCGTCAGCATTGAGGTCTTGCCGGCTTTGAAATCGACGCTATCCAGCTTGCCAAGCTCGGAAGTCGACCGGATCCGAATTGCCGGGTTCGTGACGTGGTAGACTTCCTCGGCGCCGGCGGCGAGATGAATTTTCGTCATCTCCTTCAGGCTTTCCCGCATCGGGCCTTCGTTGTTGATGTCGAGCTTGTACTCAAACTCCGGGCGGAAGTCCGTGCCCACCACGCGGACCTGGCCATAGGGTTTGCCGCGGTCGAAGCCCGAAGTGTGATGCGCGTAAAGCACGGTCTGCCGCGGGAAATACTCCTTCATGAACCCGACCAGGTCAGCGCCGAACTCGAGCGACAGAATCGCCGTCATCACCGGAAACGATGAACCGGTTTCGATCAGGTACCCGGTTGGGCCGGCGGCGAACTTATCGGTCATCATGTTGTCCGGAACGCCGTAGGCCGAATGCGTTTCCGGCCCATAAAGTCCGAAGCAAATGGTGACCGGGTGGATATGGGTTCGCTTGCCGAGCTGCGCGCTGAGTTGCAATGGCTCGGGCCGCACCTCGGCGAAAGACTGCGCACGCAATAGAATCGAAGGCGTGCCCACCGCGCCGGCGGCGAAAATTACTCCGAGCTTCGGCTCGACGTGGATTTTCTTGCCGGTTCTCTTCGTCGTGCCATCAAGAAAACGGCCAACCACGCGCCGCACCTTGCGATTCTGCACAATCAGATCCCAGACGTGCGTATCGGTGTAGACGGTCGCCGGCTGCGCCGGTGCTGCCGAGAGTCCCGCGGCGTCGGGAATCCACTTCACAAAACCACTCTGTTTGCGGTCGTAAGGGCAGCCCGTGCCGCACGAGCCGCACTCGCGGCAATCCTTGGTGTTGTTGGGCAGATTGCTGTAGGGATAGCCGAGCTGCTTGCAGCCGCGAATCATGCGGCATGCCGAAGTGTTGTAACGGGTGTTGCTGTCGATGTTGAGGTAGTTGACGACCTCCTGAATGTAAGGGCGCAGGTTGTCGGGCGTGAAGGGCAGCCCGTAATCTTGCTTCCAGCGCAGCAGAGTCGCGTCCGGCGGCGGCAAACAAGCGGACCAGTTCACCGCCGTGCCTCCGCCCAGGCAGCGCCCTTGCAGGATCAACGTGCTGCTGTCGCTCGTGAGACGTCCGGCGCCTTCCTGATAGAGCAGCCGGTACATCAGCGACTCGCGCTCCTTGAGAGTCGCGCGAGTGTGGCAATCGCCGCCATGCCCCTTCTTCAACGGGATGTCGGGCCCTTCCTCGAGTACAACCGTATCGAACCCCGCCTCGGCCAGCTTCAAAGCACAAGCGCCGCCGCCCGCTCCCGAGCCGATGATGCAGAAGTCGGGCCGCAGGGTCCTACTCCCGGTGAGGTCTTTGTCGACGTCGCGCCCTGCAATAATTCCAGCCAAGGTTTCCTCGATTTCTTTAGGAACTCTAGTCGGAAGCGCTTGCCTGCGTCAAGGAAAATTTGCACTCGGCGTCCATGACTCGCGTGGATTATGCGCTGGAGTACACCAAAGGCCTTAGGAGAGCTTTGGGGCGTCATAATCGCACGCCAGCCTTAGCTCTCAAATTCCTCGTACAATGATTTATGGTCGTCCGCTACTACGTAGATCCGGCGACTGGGCGGCCCCACATTCATGGCCATGACGTGGATGAGGACGAAGTGGAAGACATTCTCAGCCGGCCTCTTGAAGACCGGCCTGGCCGTGAGGGTTCGCGTGTGGCCCTCGGGCAGACGCGTGCGGGACGGTATTTGCGAGTGATCTACGTGCCCGACCCCCAGCCGAACTCGTCATTCGTCATCACCGCTTACGAACTCGGGCCGAAAACTCTCAAAGCGTTGCGTCGGCGACGCCGGAAAAAGTCATGAAATCACAACCTCACTTTCCTCCGGGTTGGGACGCAGAGCGCGTTCGCCGCGTTCTGGATCAGTATGAGCAACAGTCCGATGAGGAGGCGCTGGCGGAGGATGAAGCCGCCTACGAATCCACGACTCACACCGTCATGGAAGTGCCTGTCGAACTGGTTCCTGCGGTGCGGGAGCTGCTTGCCAAGCGACGCGCCAGCTAAGTGGTTGTTGGCATGACGCCGGGAGCGGTCTGAGAGGTACTGGCTTTCCTCGGTTCCTCTGTTGGGCCGGTCAATCTCGTTCGACACCCGCTAATCCCGCCGCTGCGCCAAGCAGCAGCACGCCGCAAGTCCAGTCCGCGGCCTTCGCGAACCGCGGCCGCCGCGCCAATGCCGATGCGCGCCCAGCCAGCATCCCATAGCCCAGCAGGACAAAGAACTCCGCAACCACCGAGGTTACCCCCAGTAACGCGAACTGCAAAGCAACCGGCTCGGCCGGGTTCACAAACTGGGGCAGGATCGCCGCGAAAAAGATCAGTGCCTTGGGGTTCGCCGCCTGCAGGATAAACCCATTGACGAACATACGCCGGTGCGACTCGGCGGGGGCCGTCGCGCCGCTCGCTTCCACCAGAAACGGCGAGTGGCGTCCAAAGATCGCCCGCAGGCCGAGCCACACCAGGTACGCCGCGCCCGCCCAGCGAATTAGCGAGAACAGCTCATAAGAAGCCAGAATCGCCGCGCCCAATCCGAACGCCGACACCACAAAGTACATCGCATTGGCGGAAAGAATGCCGAGGCTCGAGAACACGCTGCTGCGCCCGCCGCGGCGCAGCCCCTGTGAGACGACCAGCATCACCGCGGGACCCGGGCTCAGGCAAAGCGCGGTTTCGGTGACCAAAAACAGCCACCAGGTATGCCAGGTCATAGCAGAAGATCCCACAGATTCGATCACGCCAGCAAGGAGGCACGGCGGCGACGCTCATGAAAAAGGCGCCTACCCGCGAAGCCGTGCTAGCGGCGAGAAATTGCTATACTGGGCGTTGATTCATCCCTCGTATCGTCGGCCGCTGGCAGCCCGAAACGGCCAGGACATCCTGGCTGAACTCTAACTTCCGGGTCTCGACGCCGGGTGCAAGTTGACCCGCGTCACAAGCCGGCGCCGGCGGAATTTCGCAAAGCTTTTTTCATGACTAGCGTTCGGTTCGCACCGGCCCCCACGGGCTTCCTGCACATCAGCGGCGCACGCACATTCATTTTCAATTGCCGGTATGCGCGCCAACAGGGCGGCCAGGTCGTACTGCGCATCGACGGCGCCGCTGTCGAACGTAGCGCCGGTGAATCGCTGGCCTCCAACCGGCCGGCCGCGGCGCCGGCTCGATTTTCGGTGTGCTCGGAAAAGAGCGCCTGCTCGAACGCTTGCGGAGTGTCTGAATGCTGATTCTGGGAATCGGAGGCTGGCTCCACGACGGAGCCGCCGCGGTGCTCGTCGATGGACGGCTGCACGCGGCCATGGAAGAGGAAAAGCTGCTGCGCCAAGGGCACCCCGGCGGCCTGCCACGGCGTGCCATCGACGGCTGCTTGGAAATGGCCGGCGCCGCTCCCAAGGATGTCGATTACGTGTCGTTGGCGCGCCCCTTGGCCACGGGCGACGACGCCTCGTTTCATCTACAGCTCAAATCCCTGTTTCCCAACAGCCGTCTGGTGATCGTCGATCACCACATGGCGCACGCCGCCGCCGCTTACTATCCTTCGCCGTTTGAAAAGGCGCGCGTGCTGACGCTCGACCGCCGCGGCGACATGCGTTGCGGCGCGCTATGGGACGCCAACGGCCCCCGCCTGGAAGCCGTGGAAGAGCTCTATGCGCCCGATAGCCTGGCCGGATTTTACAGCCGCATCACTCAGTTACTCGGCTTCCGTTCCGACTCCGAAGAGCACAAAGTCCAGTGGCTTTCGGTCGAAGGAGAGCCGCGTTTTAGCGATCTGTTTCTGAGCATCCTGGGCGTAAAGCGTCACCACCGCGTGCAGGTCGACCATAGCTATTTCGACACTTCACGGCCGACAGGCGGGGGCTTTTCCCATAAGTTCTACGCGGCCATCGGCGTCGCCCCTGGCGATGAGCTTGACGAGAAGCTCCGCGCCGACCTCGCCGCGAGCGTGCAGAGCGCCATCGAACAAGCGGCCGTCGGCATGGCAGGGGAAGGCGAGAATCTGTGCGTTGGCGGCGGCCTCGCGATGAACGCCATGGTGATCGCGGCTCTCGAAAGCTCCGGCCGCTTCGAGAACGTCTGGGTGCAGCCCGCCGCGGGCAATGCCGGAACAGCCGTGGGCAGCGCCCTTCACGCCTGGCACCAGGTGTTGCGCCGGTCCGAACGGCACCCCTTGAAAAACATGTTCCTGGGGCCCGACTACGATAGCGAGCACATCAAAAAGGTGCTCGAAAACTGCAAGCTGCGCTTCCACTATCTGATGACCGACGGCGAGCTGATCGACACGGCCGTCAAGCGGCTTGCGGACCATCAGATCGTGGCTTGGTTCCAAGGACGCATGGAATTCGGCCCGCGCGCCTTGGGCAACCGCAGCATTTTTGCGTCACCGTTGAATACGTACTCGACGGAAAATCTCAACGTGTACATCAAGCACCGCGAGTCGTTCCGCAAGTTCGCGGCGTCGGTGCCGGCCGAGCTGGCCGGCGAATATTTCGAGACCGGCGCCAACGCGCGGTTTCTCGCCACGGTCAGCCGCGTACGCAAAGAGCATCGAAAAACATTCGAAGCCGCGCTGCTCGACGAGGACCGCATTCGTGTCCACACGGTACACCGCGAAGATAACCCGCTCTGCTGGGAACTGCTCCACGCCGCCGGCCGCGTCAACGGGCTGCCGGTCCTCTACAACACCTCGTTCAACCTGTTTGGCGAGCCGCTGGTCTGCGACCCGCGCGCGGCGCTGCGCAGCTTTTTCGCCTCCGGCATCGACGCCATGTTCGTGGGCCGGTTTTTCCTGGAGAAGTAGTGCAGAAGTAATCCTGAGCCCCGGCAGGGTCGTCATGAGGGTCAGGCCGTTGGTCATGGGACCCGTCGTTGGAACGTCACGGCTACCGGAATGGTGCGTGGGCTACTTCTTGCGCCCCTTCACCGCCTCAGCGGGCAATTCCAAACTTCGCCAGCAATACCAAGTCGCAATCGACGCATAAGGCCGCCAGGGCAGGGCGATCTTTGTACTCGTTTCCTTGTCCGGAAGGTCAGCCAGTCCGTAGAGTTTTCGAATGGCCTGCCGCACGCCCAAATCATCGCAAGGAAGCACGTCCGGACGGCCGAGCGAAAAAATCAGAAACATCTGCGCCGTCCAAACGCCGATGCCTTTGACCTGCACGAGCTGTTCGATGACGGCCTCGTCGGCAAGGCGCCCCAATGTGTTGAGCCGCAGCTCGCCGTCGCGTACCCTTTGCGCCAGGCTAAGCAGATACGCACCCTTCTGCGCCGAAATGCCGACCGCGCGCAATTGCTCGGCGGACAACGCCGCCAGATTCTGTGACGTCAATGGTTCAGGCGCCACCAGCGCTTCCAGCCGTTCCCGAATCGCTCGCGCCGCGTGTCCGGAAATCTGCTGCGACAGAATCGAGCGGACCAGCATCTGGAAACGATCGCGCCTCAGCCGAAGCCCGCACGGCCCCACTTGGCGAATTACACCCTTCATGACGGGATCGCTTCGCCGCAAATGAACAATCGCGGATTCAAGCAACGCAGCCTTCACCGAATTTCCTCTTCCGTCAGGTCAACTCAAAACATAACCGTCGCCGCAAAGCCAAGCGTTGGTCGAGGCCACAGCGTCCACTCGCTATCTCACGCCTGCTCGGCGCTGACTGCAAAGCGGTCAAGATCGACATCCACCCCCGCCAAAGCATAAGCCCAAAGCAGAGCCCCAGCCGCCGGATCAAACCGCGGCGCGACAATCCCGGTGCAAGAGCCCTCCAGCACCGCGCGAAATCCCTCCTGAACAAACCGGCTGTTGAATGCCCCTCCAACCTGCACTACTTGCACGGCCTCGCTGGGTTCAAAAAGCTGTCGCCGGACGGCCGCGCCGTAGTCCGCCAAGCTTCGCCCCGCCTCGAGCAAGACCTGCTTCGCGACTACATCTCCCGATTCGGCGATTTGATCCACTAACGGCGCCAGAGCTGCCACGCGCTGCCGCGGAAACTCATCGGTGTAGAAACGATGCAACAGATCGTTGACATCCGCTGCGCCCCCGGCTTCGAGCAGCGCGGCCCGCAGGCGCGTCGGCGGCCCCCAGCCCTCCTCCTCGCGCAGCGCCGCGCGTAGCGCGTTGCGCGTGAGGTCGAACGCGCCGCCTTCGTCGCCGTAAAGATAACCCCAGCCTCCGGCGCGCATCGTCTTGCCCAAGGCGTTGCGGCCGAATGCCATCGAGCCGGTCCCGGCAATTACGACGACGCCCGGCTGGCCGCCCGTGCCTCCCCAGAGCGCAATCGCAGCGTCGGTGGTAACTTCCATACGTTCGCACGCCAGAAGCTCGCCAAGCAGCTCGCGCTTGTCTTCGGGTCCGCCGCTCATGCCGAAGCACGCCGCCGCAAAGCGCGTCTCAGCGAGCGCGCAATCGAGCGGCTCGAGAGCTTCGGAAACCGCTTCGGTGATCGCCCGCCGCAGCTTTTCCCGGCCTTCGCCCGATCGCACGTGATTGCAGGGGCCGGCCGTGCCGCGGCCTACAATCGCTCCGCGACTGTCGCCGACCGCAACCTTGGTGTGGCTTTGCCCGCCATCAACTCCCAGATAGAAGGCGGCGTTTGCTTGTCGGGATTCGTCAGACACCCTGGTGGTACCGGAAGCAGGATCGGAAACGAAGCGGGGCTGTTACTTATTCGTCGCCGATCGCCTTGTGATAGCAATAGTCGAACAGAAGCTGCCATTCGAGCCGCTGGATTTCCTGCAGGCCTTTCTCGAAATCCCCTGCGCCGGTTCTTGCGGCTTCACACTGATCGATAAACCAGAAAGGATCCCAATTCACGAGACTCTCGATCTGCCGATGTAAACTCTCTGCCGCCGAGGCGCCTGGGCCCTCCCTCCCCGCGAGCATGGTCAGAGCGCCCGCCCGCAAGCGGGGAAAGACCTCGTGGCTGCCCACGCGGCGAAACCAATATTTCGAGTTGCCGAAATCGGGTTCCTGCCGGTGCATCACGCCATGCAGAAAGCTACCAGTCGCCGTCGGGACATCCTGCGAAATCGTGTGCGACTGGTCCAGGTCGGAAAGATAGAGAAACAGCGCGCTGCGGACGCAATCGGCGAAGTCTTCCGCGGCGACGGTCTTTTCGCCGAACAACTGGCGGCCGTCGATCTGGCGCAGCCTCTTGAGTGCCGCGCCCCGCAAAGGCTCCGAGGGCGCCAGGGGCATCAAGCGGTCACCCCCTTCGTGTGCCGCCAGAATCGATTCGATCTCGACACCGTAGCTTTTCGGGTCAAACATCGCATTCGGAAGTTTGCAGAGTCAGCCGTAGTGTAGCGCAAGGCCTACCCGATCCAACGAGGAATCTCTGAAATAGCAACCCTGCGAACACAGGGTTAAAACACTACTTCTTGTTGAGACGGAGGCGCCGCCTGAGCTTAAGGGCTCTGTGGGCCGCACGGCTTCAGGAACCTTGGATATTGCGTCCCCAATAGCCGAGAAGCAGGTAAATCCCATACGCGGCCAGCAGCACGAACCCGAACGGTTTTCGCATGGCGTTCCCGGAGAAAATAACGCCGATGCGGAACACCAGCAATACAAAAATCATGATCGGAAACAGCAAGATAAAGAAATGGGGACCGGCATGCAGCCCTCCGGCCGTTACCGCCGCCGCCGCGCCCGAGACGAACAACACGTTCAGGATATCCGCGCCGATCACATTTCCGACGGCCAGCTCGCCATGGCCGCGGCGCGCCGCCGTCACGGCCGTCACCAACTCGGGCAGGGAAGTGCCAAACGCGACCATCGTCGCGGCAATGATGCTGTCAGGCACCTGCATTCTGCGGGCGGCTTCCTCGACGGCGGGAATCAGCACCGTCGCCGACCCAACCACCATAGCCAGCGCGCCGAGCAACTTGGTGACAACCACCGCGGTGGAGGCCCCAATATCCTCCTCATACTCGGCGAGCGAGATGTTGGTCATTTCCACTCGCGCCCAGCGGATCGATTGCCAGATGTACACGACCAAAGCGGCCAGGAAAGCGAAGCCCGCCCAGCGGGGCAGCGTTCCTCCCGTTTCGAAAACGGTTTCCGGCGCGCCCCAAGGAAAGCACGCCAGGATCAGGGCCACCGCCGAGCCGATTTGAATCCAGCCCTGGCGGTTGACAACGCGCCGGTCGAGGCCGAGCGGCGCGATCAGGCAGGCGATACCCAGGATCAGACCGGTGTCGCAAATGACCGAGCCGACGGCATTGCCCAGCGCCAGCCCGGGGTTGCCCTCCAGCGCCGCCACGACCGAAACCGCCGCCTCGGGCGAGGTCGTGCCAAGGCTCACGATCGTTGCACCAACCACCACTTTGGGAATTCCCGACCGCTCGGAAAGAACGACGGCCTCGTCGACCAGCCAATCGGCGGACTTCGCCAGCACCGCCAGGCTCGCGATGATCAGCACGGTCAGCAGGCCGCCATGCAAGTTGGCTACAAACTGTTCCAGTAATTCATCCATGGAGATCGCCGCGGGTCACTGCTTCGGGGAAGACGATTTGGGCCGGCTGCCACGGCCGCCGGGTCTGCTATTGTGGCGCAGATCCTGCCGCGGCGTCATTCGCACGCATCGAGTCGGGTTTGCCGGAGCCGACGCGGGCGACCAACTGCGTCACCGCAAAGCCGGCCAGGATGAACGCTACCGCTCCGCCAGCCTCGCCGCCGGTGGGGCGGTAGTTCTCCGCGGGATAGTCCTCCGGGCGCAGCTCGGCGATCGTTTCCGCCGTCATGACACGCCCTTTGATCACTTCGCCCGGCTGCGGCGCGCGAGTTTGTTGAAACGGCCATAGTCCGATCACCGCCCCAAGCAGCAGCCCCAACAGAAACCCCAGCGTCGCCTTTTCGTATCGCGCCAGCAGATAGCGGATCGCGTTGCTGACGCCGATGACGCCCAACCCCACGCCAAGCCCAACCGGGATACCGACGTGCAGACTTTCGAAGACGCCGTTCCAGTCCGGGCCGCCGGGCGCCAGCAGCGCCGCTTTGAAGTTGTCAATCGCCGTCAGAATCCGGATGTACTGCCCCAGTACCAGCAGTAGGTAGCCGCCCGAGACGCCGGGCAGAATCATCGCCGACGCGCCGGCCAGGCCTGCCACAAACAAGGCCACATAGGCGCGGTCGTTGGGGCCCGCCGACGAAGCTCCGGGCTGCCAGAACGTCACCGCGGCCATCACCGCGATGCCCAGCAAGCAGCCTATGGCCGCCGTGGCCGTCATTCGCTTCAAGAGCTTCCAAACCACCGGAACGCCGCCCAGAGTCAGCCCGATAAACAGGCTATACATCGCCCAGCGGTGGTCCAGCACCATGCCCTTGATGAGGCCCGCCAGAACGACGATCGCCAGCGCCGCCGCCCCCCCGATCGTAAACAGCACAATCAAGGTCTGCTTGCGGAAGCGCAGCGTCGTGATTTCCGCGATGCCTTCGATGAACTGCGGGTAGACGCCGGCGGCCAGCAGCATCGTGCCGCCCGAAATACCCGGTACGAGGTTCGCCATGCCCATCAGCATGCCGCCCATCATGGCGCGCAGAACCTGCGGCAGGAGCTTTCCTCCGCCGTTAGCAGCACGAAGAGTCGAAGTAGTCATAGTTTAGGGTTTTGGAGTGCCGGGAACTGGGGGCGAATCCCCATGTTAGCGCGGCGGCCTACTGCCGCGTTCGGAACTGCGCCTTCTTTATCGCGAGCAATCGCGAGCATGTTCCTGGCCGTGCTCCTGTCCGGTTCTCTGCTCTGGGTCTTGACCCAAGAATTCGAAGAGCCGTACGCGGCCGAGCTCGAGCAGGTTGACTCTTGAATCGAGGAATACTCTGTATTTGTCCACCCGTGGCGACCTTCTCCCAAACCGTTCCGCTGCGGGCTGCGAATCATCCGAAACCCGGTTGACGCACGCAACCAGGTGGACCGAGGTGTCCGCTTCGTAGCATTTCCGCCGCGGAGTTATATGACGAATTCAGCCAAGGTGTATTGACCGATCTACAACCCCGCGCCCAATGCCCGCCTGTTGGGCAATGCTCTCCGGCGACCTGAATCGGTAAGGTTTACGGCCTATTTTGCCCTTCTATTCTCACTGGGGGCGGGCTTTGAGAGCTCATTGTTGGTCCATAATAAGCTCGGCATGAACGACAATCGCTCGGAAACCGCAATCCGGGGCGGTGCGGAACTCCCCTTCGCTGACTCCCCCGACGACGCCATCCTGGGCGCTGAAATCCCGGATCAGGAAGCTTTCTTCGCAGCGGCGGGGCAACCCGCGGCCGTCGAAGGCAAAGCATCGACCGACCTTCCCGGCATCGTTCTGGCCGTGGCGGGCCTGTCGGTTTTTGACAGCATCATCGTGGTGGTCTTCTTGTCGCTGTGGGCGGTCAACCCCGAGGCGATGCTGGCCGTTATCCAGACGCTGGCCGGGATCGCGCTACTGCTGGCCGTTGCCCCGATCGTCATCGGCGGGCTGGTTCTGCATACCAACAAGGAAAGTGGAACCGTGATGCCGGGCACGCCCTGGGCTGGCGTCGGGATGCTTGTGGGTATTATCCTTGCCGGGCTGACTCTCCTAATTCCCTTGCTTTCCGCGGTGCGGCTGCTGATGGGTGGACCACTGGACCCGGTTAACTAGGCTCCCCTCAGCGCGACGCCTGATCTCGGAGCCGATCCTCAAATTCACCGGCGGATGCCGGTCAGTCGATCCGCGAGTTGACCACCCCCCCGAACATCCGCGAACCGCAAGCCGAACCACTCACCGATCGCCGAATCGAATACGGCCCGCGCCTCGTCAACGCGCGCTGATCCCGTATCCTAGGGAGAGCGCCCGATGGGGAGTCTCAAGATGGATCAAAAAGCCAAGGCGGAAGCCCTCCTCGCACTCCATACGGGAGGGCGAATCCTAGTGCTTGTGAACGCCTGGGATGTCGCCAGCGCCTGCCTCGTCGAAGCAGCGGGCGCGCCCGTCGTCGCCACCACGAGCGCCGGCATCGCCAACGCGCTCGGCTACGCCGACGGCCAGCGGATTCCTCGCGGCGTGATGATCGAGGCCGTCGCCCGGATCGCGCGGGCGGTCGCCGTTCCGGTCACCGCTGATGTCGAGGCCGGCTACGGGCCCGCGCCCGAGGACGCCACCGAAACCGCGCGCCAGGCGCTGGCGGCGGGAGCCGTCGGCCTGAACATCGAGGACTCCACGGGAGAGCCGACGAACCCGTTGTTCCCGATCGCGCAACAGGTAGCGAGAATTCGAGCCATGCGCGAAGCGGCCGCCGCCCAAGACGTGCCGCTCGTCATCAACGCCCGCACCGATGTTTTCCTGGCCTCGGCCGGCGAGCCCGAAAGCCGCTTCGACGAAGCGGTGCGCCGCGCCAACGCCTATCGCGAGGCCGGCGCCGATTGCCTGTTCGTGCCCGCGGTGACGGATGCGAACGCCATCGCCGCCCTGGTGAGCGCGATCCACGGCCCGCTCAACATCCTGGCCGGGCCGGGCGCGCCGCCCGTTGCCGAATTGCAGCGCCTGGGAGTGGCCCGCGTCTCAACCGGCTCGGCATTCATGCGCGGCTGCTACACGCGGGCCCGCGAGGTGGCGCGCGACATCCTGGCGGGCGGCTCTTGGGAAAGCCTGCTCGAAAACTCCATCTCCTATCGCGAAATCAACGAACTCGTTGGCAACAGGCCGCGCACTGCGCAGCGGTAAGAGCGCACCGGAAACCAAGCGGGCCACGGCAAAAGATCGAGGAGTCCGCCCGCGAATTTACTCCCGTGGCAATCAGCTTACGGTTGCTTCCCATTTTGCGTTTGGTTTACGCCTGCCGGATCGATTCACGAAGCTTGCCCGACACAATCAGATTTCGGTAAGCCTCGCTATAATGAGGGCTCCGTTTACCATGGAACTGAACCCACAGGAGGTTGCATTGGTAGAAGACCTTCGCCGGCTTCCGCGGCCGGCGGTCGAACAGGTCGTAGCGCTCACCCACCGCCTGGCGGCTGCGGCGGAACGCGGTCGAGTTGACTGGTCGGACTCCTGGTCGGAGAAAGACGCGCGCGAGTACAGCCGCGCGTCCGTGGATCGTTTGCCCGATGGCGAGTAGCCGCCACCTCGAACCTGGGTGCGTGGTGGTCGCCGAACTGGTTGGGGCGCGAGTCACGAAATTCCGGCCGGCTGTGGTCGTCAGCAGCGAGATCTACCATCAG
>JBBDWJ010000111.1:0-12067 GCA_040902925.1 Bryobacterales bacterium
CTGCACGGGCCTTGGCGTTAACGCGGGCGAGCACTTGCTGCTGGCCGAACGCCCCGCGCAGTTCGCCGACGCTATAGCGAGGCTGTTAGCGGACGAGAATCTGTGCCGGCAGTTGGGACGGCAGGGCAGGCTGTTGGTTGAATCCGGTTTTAACTGGGGGCGGAGCGCTGCTCAACAGATCGAGATTTATGAGGAGCTGTTGCGGGAAAAGGGCGGTGCGAAGTAGTTGCTGCTTTCCCTTGCGGCAATCAGCCGTCCCCGTTGCGGCAGCCGTTGGTTCTCGCGACAGCCGGCGAGTCGTTGGGGAAGCCCTGGCGGCCGCGGCGATGGGTCACGGGCCTTAGTGGCTATACCGCCGTCGGCATACGACATAAACCGGGGCGAAAATCGGGTATAGATCTCTCTTTCACGCGCGGGGCAACAGTACGACAATAGCGTGCAAAACGCGGAGCACTTGCCGGCGTTTCCTTTTTAGGATCCCAGGAGAAACCAATGGGCAAGCTGTTAACTGTTTTTCGTTGGATCGCCGACGAGCGCGGCCAAGACATGGTCGAGTACGCTCTGTTGGCCGGTTTCATCGCGGTTGCCGCGGGTGCGCTGCTGCCCCCTATTTCCGATAGCATCAGCGTCATCTTCAGCAGAATGGGCAGCGTCATCGCGATGGCGGCTAGTTGAGGCTGCGGCGCGGCTGATCCTTTTCCTTCAGTTGACAGTTGAGTGTTCTTCCCCCGGGGCCCGCCGCTGTACGGGCCCCTTCTCGATTCTGGTGATCGGCGGCGTATCGTAGCGGCGTCTTCCACAGCCGGCGTGACGCCGTGGCTGCGGCGCGGGCTCGCCCTACACCGAAAAATCCAACTTCCCATCTCATCGCGCGTTCGATCGCGGTTGAAGCCGTCAGGTGCGCCGTGTTCCCCAGGCAGCGATGGGTAAGCACGCTCGTATTTGCTACACTCGCTTGATGCATCGGCAGGTTCTCTGACTCCACATCGAGAAAATGCGGCGATTTTGCAAGCCGCCGCGCTATGCCTGCACGGACATGAGGCCTGCGCGGCCATGAAGCCTGCATGGGCATGAAGCCTGCAACGGGCATGAAGCTTGCACGCATCGCCACGCGGCGATAGACGGGCGGCCTGCCTGCCGGCAAACGATCCAAGGAGGAGCAAACATGAGCAGACCCGTGACGCTGTTTACCGGACAATGGGCGGACTTGCCCTTGAAAGTTCTGGCGGAAAAAGCGGCCGCTTGGGGCTACGACGGCCTGGAGCTGGCTTGCTGGGGCGACCACATGGACGTCTTCCGGGCCGCCGAGGACAAGCGCTATTGCGCGCGCCAGCGAAAGATCCTCGAACAGCACAATCTGCAGCTGTTTGCCATCTCCAACCACCTGGCGGGCCAGTTGGTTTGCGACCCCAACGATGACAGCCGCTCGGACGGTTTCGCGCCGCCAGAGTGCGCCGGCAAGGCCGCCAAGAAGCGCGCCTGGGCCGTCGAGTCCATGAAGGCCACCGCGCACGCCGCAAAAAATCTGGGCATCAAGGTCGCGAATGGCTTCACGGGCTCTTCGATCTGGCACATGCTCTACAGCTTTCCGCCGGTTTCCGACGCGATGATTGATGACGGCTACAAGTACTTCGCCAAGATGTGGACGCCGATCCTGGACGTGTTCGACGAGTGCGGCGTGAAATTTGCGCTCGAGGTGCATCCCACCGAGATCGCTTTCGACATTTACACGGCACACCGCGCGCTCGAAGCCGTCAACCACCGCGAGGCTTTTGGATTTAATTTCGACCCCAGCCATTTGCACTGGCAGATGGTCGATCCGGTGCAGTTCCTTCGCGAGTTCCCCAATCGCGTCTACCATGTGCACATGAAAGACGCGGCGCTGCAGCTCGACGGCCGCAGCGGCATTCTTGCATCGCACCTGAATTTCGGCAACGCCAATCGCGGCTGGGACTTTCGCTCGCTGGGCCACGGCGGCGTGAAATTCGGCGAGATCATCCGGCAGTTGAACCACAACGGATACGAGGGGCCGCTCTCGATCGAATGGGAAGACAGCGGCATGGACCGCGAAGCAGGAGCCAAAGAAGCGTGCGCGTTCACCAAGCGGGTTGATTTCGCGCCTTCATCGCGCGCGTTTGACGCCGCGTTCTCGGAGTAATGCCCGGCCAGGGGCGGTGGCTTTGCGCTGCCGCCCTCGCCAACTCGCGCTAACGATAAACTCGCGTTAGCCATTCCGCCACGACGCAGGGTTTCGCGGAATCCTCCGCTTCGACGGTGACCGCCCACACCAGTTGCAGCCCGCCCTCAAACTCTTTCGTGCTGAGCAGCCGGAAGCGTCCCCGAACCCGCGCGCCCGAGCGAACCGCCGATGGAAATCGCACGCGGTTGAGGCCGTAGTTGATGGTCATCTTGAAGGCATCGCCGTAATGAATCACCTGGCGCCCCATGGCGGGGAGCAACGACAAGCTGAGAAAGCCGTGGGCGATCGTGGAGTTGTACGGAGATTCGCGCCCGGCGCGCTCCGCGTCGAGATGAATCCACTGGTGATCGCCCGTCGCATCGGCGAATTGGGCGATACGGTCCTGGCTGACGGTGATCCACTCGCTGACACCGGCATCCTGACCCTCCAGGGCTCGAATCTCAGCAAAGGTTTCGAGGTTGCGCGCGGCCATAAAATGTAAAAAGCTAAGCGAGTTTCGATTGAGGAGAGAGTAAGCGCGTTACAAGTGTAACGCGCCTGGAGGCGAAACCCAATTGCCCGTTTCCTTATCCGAACAAGCAGCTCCCCCGTGCCGCAATTTAGCAGCTCGATGCGGAGTGGATTTTAGAAGCGGTCGCCCCTCACTCTCGGATACCGGCGGTAGCTTACGCCGAGGGTTTCAGTCGCCTTCAGCCCCCTTCGCGCTTGCCGCCGTGTCTGGTGCGGTTACGTCGACTGCCTGCGGGCCTTTCGGCCCTTCCTGAACCTCGAATTCCACTTCCAGACCTTCTTCCAGCGTTCGGTATCCCGACATCTGGATTGCGGAATAATGCACAAAAACATCATCACCGTCAGAGCGTCGAATGAAGCCATAGCCCTTGGCGGCGTTGAACCACTTCACTACACCTGTTTCTTTCGCCATTCGATCTCCATTCTCAATCCGGGCTACTGCTGGGGTTACCCCGTACCGGCAGTAAACCGATCCTCACATATTTTCTATTCCTAACTCCGTGTTTGAGCCGGGCCTCATGGCCTGAAACTTTTGACGTCGTGGTCAGCAGTTGTAAAGGCTCAAATCGATCGGTACATTGTCGCACAGGGAAGACGGAAACGCGAGACCAGACCGATGGTTAGTTTGCATCGGACGAAGAGGCGGACATTGCTGTTTTGCAGAAAAAAACTCCTCTTTCCGGAGTGATTTGAGGTTTATCGGGGCGAGCGCAAGGCGGCTATCCGCATAAAGACATTTATGGGTCACGAGTAAGCGATTAGATAACAGGCAGTTGCGGATGATCCGTGGTGATGGGGGGCTTCCGGCTGCTTGGAGCTTCGCTTCCTGGAACTCGCCCGGCAGCCCGGGATGCCCAACGCGTCTTTCCGGCGCCAGGACGCCGTGACACTGCCGAAGGCGACAATCCGACAGCCATTGGCGCGGAAAACTTTTCGTCAAAATTGTCTTGCATCAGCGACCGAGAATCTCTTCGCTTGCAGGAACCTTGCAGAAACACCGTCAAGCCAAATCCGAGTTGCCGTAGGTCGAAATCGTCGTCAAAGACGTCTTCGTGTCCGTGGCCGTCGAGGATGAGGTGATAGATATCCGGCTTGGCCGCCGCATCCATCGAAACTGTTTCGACGCGCGGCAGGGCGGGGGAGCCGGGTAATAGATCGCGTGCGCTCCAGGCGGCATACCCGGCCACGGCGCTGTTGGTCAGCGGCAGAAAAACCGGAATCGGGTGAAGGACGGCTTGCTGTTTCATTCGCTTGGTTGGAGCAGCGGGACAGCACGCGGTGGGAACTGCGGGAGCGCCGGGCCACGCTCCAAGGCTCGGGGATTCAAGACGCTCCTATCGGGGGAATCCCCTATGACTCCATGCACGAAGCGTCCCGTAGCTTAGGACCAGGAGCCGCCGGCGCTGACCCTCGGCCGTACAGAACCGGGCTATCCGGTTTAGCGTGCGCCTGGAATAGAGGCGCCCTTTCGAACCTTATGGAACAACCGGGCGAGGGAATAGACGCGGCCTCCGGCCGATATGGCAGGGTGGCGGTTTCCTCCAGCGGCGCCGCGGTTTATTGGGCAGGCGCCGACGGGTCGGATCGCGCCGTTCGACGCGTGTTGACGGTGGCGGCCGCCGTGGCGGGCCTGCTTTTGGCGGGCTATGTGGTGACGTCGCTCCGCGCGCGGCATGAGCTGACGCAGGTCGAGTCGATCGTCGGGATGCACGCTGCGATGCTCGCCGGCGGTGACGGACTCTACTACGACCTGCAGCAGTATCCGTTCACGATTTCCCCGTACGGTCCGGTATTTTATTCGTTGTCGGCGGCGCTGCAGCGCCTGGGACTGCCGGTGCTTGCGGCGGGGCGTTTGATCTCGGTGGCGGCGCTGCTCGCGGTTCTGTTTCTATCATGGCGGCTGTTGATGCTGCACACGGGCAACCGCGCGGCGAGCTTCGCCGGAACCATACTGCTGGCTTCGAGCGCCAACGTGCTTTATTGGGGCACGGTGGGTCAGGTCGATATGCTCGGGCTGTGTTTTTCGC
The DNA here is from genome assembly GCA_040902925.1 of Bryobacterales bacterium. Lineage (GTDB taxonomy): Bacteria > Acidobacteriota > Terriglobia > Bryobacterales > UBA6623 > JBBDWJ01. The sequence goes on from JBBDWJ010000111.1 coordinate 4,738, forward strand.
TGGCGGCGTTTTTGGCGTACTCGCGCTACCAGGCCTGTGAGAAGCTTGTGCCCCTCGTGCAGAGCGGCGTTTGGATCGTGCTCGCCATTTTCACGAAACAAACTTTTCTTGCGGCGGGGGCTGCGATCACGCTGCTGGTTTTTTTGAATCATCGCCGCCGAGGCGCGTGGTTCGCGGCATGCACGGGCTTGTGCGGGCTCGCGCTGGCGTTGGCTCTCAACGGCTTGACGGCCGGCCGATTCTTCGACAACGCCGTGCTCGCGAACCTTAACCCTTTTAGCGCGCATAAGGCTTGGCAGCACCTGGATTACTTTTTGCCGGTCGCGGGCTGCTTGCTGCTGCTTGCGGCGGCGGTCTGGATGGGCCCGCGCCGCGGCCGTTTTCATCCTTTTCACGTCTACCTGGCCGCGGCGGCTGGCGTGATGGCGCTCACTGCGCCTAAGGTCGGCTCGGATCTGAACTATCAAATCGAGACAATGGTGGCGCTCTGCCTCTGTGCCGGGTGGAGCCTTCACCGCTTGGATTTTTTTCCGCTGTGGCTGCGCGGCGACCCGGGCTGGGTCACGCTGTTGCAGATTCCCGTGCTGTTGTACTTGACCCTGAACGCCGGCCTTGCGGCCAGGACCGTTTTGGAGCGCAGCCTGTTTGAGACCCTTCGCCGCAGCGAGGTGGCCGCCCTTAGCCCCTATCTTGAAAATAGCCGTGGGCCGGTGCTCTCGGTGCAGATCGATCCGCTGCTTCAGGCGGGCAAGCGTCTGGAGGTCGAGCCGCTGATTTATACCCTGTTGGTCGATGCAGGGGCGGTCGATCCCGAGCCGGTGTTGCGCGATCTCGAGCAAGGGCGGTTCGGGGTGGTGCTGCTCTACGAAGACGTCAACGGTCCAAAGCCGTGGAACGATCCCGAGCTTCCTTCGCTCCCCGACGCGCATCTGCGGGCGGTTCGAGAGAGCTATCGCTTGATCGCGCACATTCCGGGACCGCTGCTCCAGGGCGATTATATCTATGTGCCTCGCTGACGCCCGAGGGCGCCGCAGGGGCTTTCACCGCCAACGTTCTCGCAGAGTGCGCAAGGCGACAGCCACCCGCGATCGGCATTGTGCGGCCGATAAACTAAATCACGGGCCGGGTGACAGTCCCACCAATTGCGCCACCAATCGCGGGGGTGGCTGACATTCCTCAACCGCACCTTGCGTTTCCCCGACGCATTCCCCTACAACAAAGGCTCGGATCGCGAGCCCCCGCACGCTGCCTCGCAGCTTCCGCTACGGGACGTCTCCGAACCCCCGTGGCGAGCGCCACGAGAAGACAACAAGCATGGCCAATCACCGAATCCCCCGTGCCGGCGCTGCCCCGTTCGTTCAAACAGCGAGCCGCACGCGAAAACCCAATTTGTTGTTCCTGATGGCTGACGACCATGCGGGCTACGCGCTTGGCGCCGACGGCAGCAGGTTGGCCCGCACGCCGAGCCTCGACCGTCTGGCCGGGCAGAGCGTGCGCTTCGCCCGCAACTATTGCAACTCGCCGGTTTGCACGCCGTCGCGGCAGTCGATCCTCACCGGCCAATTGCCGCACTCCGCGGGCGTGACCGTGTTGCGCACGCCGTTGTCGCCCGACAAGCCAACGGTTGCCAAGCAGCTTCTCGCCGCCGGCTACTCGACAGGCGTGATCGGAAAGATGCACTGGAACCGCGCGCCCGAGCCTGGCCTGCACGGTTTCGAGTGGGCGAAGGCCGATCAGGCAGCGTACGAGTGGCATGCCGGCGAAACGGCAAACGCCAGGCCCGTGGCGCCCGATGTTGCCACCAAGCCGCCGTGGCGGCCGTTTCGCGACCCGGCCCGTATTTGGCTCAACGCCGACAAGCTACCCGACGCGGGCTACGAGCAGGATCTGCGTGGAACGTTTATTGCCGCCCGGGCGGCGGAATATATTCGCGAGCACAAGAACCATCCGTTCGCGCTGTGGGCCAGTTTTAACGAGCCGCACTCGCCGTTCGCGTTTCCTGTCGAAGACAAGAACCGCTTCGAGCCGTCGGCGTTTCCGATACCGCCGGTCGGGCGAGATGATGAGCCGCTCATTCCGTTGATTTTTCGCGAGCTCAGCGACGGCGACAAGCGCGGTATCAACGCTGCTTATCACACCTCGGTCGAATATCTCGACCGCAACGTGGGCCGCGTGCTCCGCGCGCTGCACGAGGCTGGTCTCGACGAAGACACTCTGGGTGGTCTACACCGCTGATCACGGCTATTGCCTCGGCCACCACGGCCGCTTCGAAAAGCACAGCCTCTATGAAGAGCCGACGCGCACGCCGCTGATGATGCGCTTCCCCGGGCGCTTCGAGGGCGGCCGCACGATCCGGGCGATGACGGAATCGGTGGATATTTCGCGGACGCTGCTCGAACTGCTCGAAGCCGATCCGCTGCCGGTCAATCATGGCCGCAGCCTCGCGCCGCTGCTGCGCGGTGAGACCGAGTCCCATCGCGACGTCATTTTTATCGAATATCTCGAAAACGAAGAAGCGGCCGTGAAGACCGAGGACTGGAAGCTCATTTACTGCTCGGGCCGGCGCCACCGGCAGGACGGCTACGAAACGCATGACCCGATGCCGGGGCGGTATCTGCGGCTCTACAATCTTCGGGACGATCCCGCCGAGCTCAACAATCTTGCCGGCCAACGCGAGTATGCCGGGTTGACCGAAACGATGAAGCGCTACCTGTTGACCCGCTTTCTGACAACGCACCCCGAAGCGCCGCAGTTACCCATCGACCGCACGATCGACGCTAAACTAGACTGGTTCCTGCAGCCGCGGGACGCCGAGAGTTCCGCGTAGCGCTTGTTTCATCGAATCCTGATGCCAAAACCAAAAATTATCATTCCTGACGACGCGCCGCCCGTGATGGGTCCGAGCGATGCTTATCAAAACCTGCTTGGCCGCGCCGAAGTTGTTTACTACGACTCGCTGCCGGCGAACCGCGACGAGGCGCTCAAGCGCATCGCGGACGCCGAGCTCATCATCAACATCCGCTCGTCGATGTCGTTTCCCGAGGAAGTCCTGAAATCATGCCCGAAGTTGAAGATGCTTTCGATGTGGGGAACGGGCACCGATCACGTTGACCTCGGCGCGGCCGGGCGGCTCGGCGTCACCGTGACGAATACGCCCGGTGTCTCCGCCTACGCGATGGCCGAGCACGCGCTGGCGTTGATGCTCACCGTGGCTCGCAACATTCCCGAGATCGATGCCGCTACGAAGAAAGGCGGCTGGCCGCGGGGTTTCATTACGCAGCTTCACGGCAAGACCCTTGGCGTCATTGGTCTCGGCGCCATCGGACGCCAGACGGCCCGCATCGCTCGCGGCATCGGCATGAAGGTCATCGCCTGGACCATGCACCCTTCGGAAAAGCTCGCCGCGGAGCTAGGCGTCAAGATGGTTGAGTTGGACGACCTTTATCGCGAGAGCGACGTGGTGAGTCTGCACCTGCGCCTGTCGCCCGACACGACCGGCTTTCTCGGCGCGCGCGAGTTCAGTCTCATGAAACCGTCGGCTATTTTCATCAATACGGCGCGCGGCGCGATCACTGACGAGAAGGCGCTCGTCGAGGCGCTCGAATCGAAGAAGATCGCCGCCGGTCTCGACGTGTTCCAAACCGAGCCGCTGCCTAAAGACCATCCGCTGACGCGCTTGCCTAACGTCGTGATCACGCCGCACTCGGGGGGCGTTACCAAAGAGGCGCTGGAGGCGGGGCTACAGCTTTCGATTGATAACGTGTTCGCCTTCCTTGATGGCAAACCGCAAAATGTTGTCGCCGGCCCGGGCCAGTAATCGGATCGGCGCCGGTTTCTCAGCCGCGCGAGTTGCCGTCCTCAGCTAGCGGCTTTACGCCGGGCGCTGGTGTCTGGAGGGGAGGTGTGCGCAAAAAGCCGGTCCGTCGAACCCAATTTCCACCGTCGAGCGTCATACAGGGGTAGGCGGCGACGGATTGGTGTGCCGGCGGGCGGTCCGCTACACTCGAATTAGGCTCACCCTTGGCTGAAGGGCAGCCTGGAGTGGCGTTGATCCTCATCTGCCGGTTGGCGCGAGCCATCGTACGCCGCGAGGAGGAAACGACCCTATGAAGCGAATCTGGGTTCTTGGTTTGGGTCTGACCGTGGTTTTGGCGGGCAGCTTGTCCGCCGCTCCCGGCGAGTCCGAAACCGCGAAAAAAGAAGAGGCCAAGCACGAGAAGAGCATTCTCGGTAAGACAGCCGACGGAGTCAAAAAAGGCGCCAAGAGCGTGAAAGAAGGCGCCGGCGCTGTTGCGGAGACCACCGCCGATGGCGCGAAAGCTGTGGGGAAGACTACCGCCAAGGGCGCGACCGCCGTGGCCGGCGCTACCGCGGATGGCGCGACGACCGTCGGCAAAGGTGTTGCCAGCGGGGCTAAAGCGACCGGCAGGGTAATCAAGAAAGGCGCCGAAGCCGTCATCCCCTAGCGGCTGCCTGCCGCTGCGTTTCGTCGGACAGGGCTGCCGAGCGGATGAATCTGCCCGCGGAAAGTAGCACACCATGGAAGACAACCATAAATCGATCGCCATGCGCGATGCAAACGGCAACTCGCTTCACGCACTGACACCCAAAGCCTTGCTCAAAGACAGCGGCAAGGCCGTAGGAGCCGGAGCGCTGACCGGAGCCGTTGCCGGCGCGATCGCCGGAGCGGTCGCGGGCGCGGCTGCCTGGTCGATGTGGCAGTTGGGCCGCGAAGCCGTCAAGGCGCTGCGCGAACGCACCGGCATTTAAGTTGCTGTCCGGCTAGCGCGCACCGGCTTGGCCTGCTTGAAACAGGCCCAAGACAGGCCGATCGTGTACCGCACCCCTGACCGTGATGGCCCGGCTGATGATCACGGGCCAGCTAGAACTTCAGCACCCGCCACAAACTCGCGAAATCATCGGTCCATGCCAGGGCCGGCTCGGAAGAAATGGAAGGCGACGACTCGGCTGCCGTAACGACATCGGGCTGCCGGAGAAATTCCTCATTGCGTGTCAGGATCATCCAGGTCGAGTGGCTGATGCCGCGGCTCTCGTCCGGCTCCGTCTCAACCAGCGTCGCGCTCATGCCGAGGGATTCGGATAGACCGCGCACGACCGGGACCAGATCCACGGCCTGGTTCGAAATGTGAAAGATCAGCAGCCCATCGGGGTCGAGGTGCTGCCGGTACACTTCGGCAACCTCGACAGTGAGCAGGTGCGTTGGGATGGCGCCGCTGCTGAAAGCGTCCACGGCGAAGATGTCGTAGCGTTGCGCCTGTCCCTCAGCCAGTTCGCGCTCGAGCTGTACGCGGGCGTCTCCGAGAACGACTTCGATGGCGGCCGGGGCATCCTGCTCGAACGTAAAATATTGCTCCGCCACGCGGGCGACGCGCGGGTTGATCTCGTAGAAGCGCATTGTGTCGCCGGGCTGCGCGTACGCGGCGATGGTTCCCGCTCCTAGCCCGATCACGCCAACCCGGAGCACGCTCTCGGCTTCGCCGAGCTGCCGCCGCGGATGGTGGCGCATCGCGAGGCCGATACCGCTTTGAGGTCCGAAATAGGATGTCGGCCAGCGCCGCTTGCCGGGGTCGAGATACTGAAAACCGTGCGTGACGCGGCCGTGGGTCAGCAGACGTTTCGGCCCGTTGACGTCGGTTTGCTCCTGAACCCGCAGGATGCCGTAGAAGTTGCGGAAGCGCGCCAGGACGTGCGGATCGGCATCCGACAACCAGGTGACGCCGGAAACGAGGAAGCCCATCGAGAGGCCCGCCAGCGGGGCGATCACCCAGTAAGGCTTGCCTCGATAGGCGGTCCAGGCGTGGCCGCAATACCAGCCGAGCGCGATCAGCAGGCAACTGGCGCCGAGCCCGAGTGGGTATTCCGCATAGGTAGTAAACAGCGCGGGCGCCAGCAGCGCCACGAACACGCCGCCCATTGCGCCGCCGGTGGAGATCACCAGATAGAACAGCGTCAAGTAGGCGGGGTGCGGTTTCGAAAGCGCCAGCTCGCCGTGGCAGCCCATACAGCAGACAAACAGGGCCACGGAATTTACGACCAGGTGCACCCACAAGTCGACGGCGAGTCCGATGACCATCGCGCCGCAGGCTATCGGCACCATCACGCCTGCCGCGATCGCGAACCAGCGCCGGTCATACCAGCGCTCGCTCTGGAAGACGAGCAGGAAAGTAAGCAGATAGATCGCCAGAGGCAATACCCACAAAAAGGGAATGACAGGCACCTCCTGGCTAACCTGGTTAGTTGTTGCGAGCAGCAACACCGATCCGCACATGGAGAGAGCGAGCCAGAATGCCACGGTGTCCCACGAAGGGCTGCGATCGCCCTCGCCGCTGATGCCGGGGACGGCCGCATCCGCCGACGATTCCGACGACGAAGCAGAGGATGGCGTCACAGCCCATCCGAAACGCACGGTACACCACACGCAAACCGCCACGAACACCACGTAAGACCACGACCACACGACCAACTGATTGCCCAGCGCCAGTGCCGGCTCGACGACAAACGGGTAAGTGAGCAGGGCCAACAACGAGCCGGCGTTCGACAGCGCGTACAACGGATAAGGAGTCTTCACCGGATGGGCGGCATGAAACCAGCGCTGCACCAGCGGGGCGGTCGAAGCGAGCAGAAGATACGGCAACCCGATGTTGGCGAGCAGCAGAGCGAGAATGTGACCCGTTGGTTGTTCGGCGGCCAGCGGTTTCCAGACCTCGGGATCAGGCCCGATCGGCAGCAGCAACAGCGAGGCGGCCAGCAGCGCAAGGTGGACTACGGATTGGCGGCGCGGCGCGAGCCAGGCGCTCGACCAGTGGGCGTAGCCGTATCCAGCCAACAGCAGGGCTTGAAAAAACAGCATGCAGGCGGTCCAGACCGCGGGGCCGCCACCGAACCACGGCAGGATGTATTTGGCCATCAACGGCTGCACCTGAAACAGCAGCCAGGCGCTGAGGAAAATCGTGACGAGGAATCGGGCCATGTTGGCTGGTGCTGGTGCTGGTGCTGTGAAAACGCCGGGAACGGACGCCTATCTGCCACCGCAGTGTTCCTACGCATGGTAGCGAAGGGCGCTGGAGTTCGTGGCGCAGGGAGGGTGGTGGGGCGTGTGCAGATCCCGGGGCTTGCGCCCCGGGCTACTGGCATGCCGCCCCTGTGGGGCTAAGCAATCGTGCGCATCGCTTGTTGGACTCCCGCTTAGATACGTCGCCGCCCCTGCGGGGCTAAGCAATCATGCGCATCGCTTGTTGGCAGCAGATTTTGCGCAACGCGATCCCTTGGCTGGCGAAACCCAACCGCAACGGCACCTAGCCCAAGGCTA
>JBBDWJ010000111.1:12167-39129 GCA_040902925.1 Bryobacterales bacterium
GCCCACCTAGCCCAAGGCTAGCCCACCTAGCCCAAGGCTAGCCCACCTAGCCCAAGGCTAGCCCACCTAGCCCAAAGCTAGCCCACCTAGCCCAAAGCTAGCGCCGCCGGTTCGAGAGACCAACGCTCGCGGGTTGGCAATGATTGCGGGGTGTCGAGTGCCACTTGCGGTGAAAGACCGGCACGAGTGCCGGTCCTCACTTCAAGATTGCCCGGTTTCACCGGGCGGGCCAAACGGCTTCTGCCCTAGCCGGAAACTTCACCTACATCTCCGCTACGGCTCATCGGAAGCTCCGCCACGAGTTCCGGGTGAAGTCCTTTGGGACGAACGCCCTGTGCCTCTTTTTTGAGCGCCAATAGCTCGGCATCGCTCATCTTCGGGTGGGCCAAAGCCGCCCGCCGCGCGTCGTCGTATCCCATCACGATGTGGTAGATCACGCGGTCGAAGAACTGCGAGATGGTGATCACAAGTTGCAGTTCCATGTCGCGATCGGTCTGATCGCCTTCGACCGAGCTGCGAATGTATTCGAGCAGCATGACCTTGGTTTCGGTGAAGGCGAAAACGACGTGCGACAGAGGCATGCCGTCGTGATAGCGGTCGCGGCCTTTGCGTTCGTAGATCGTTTCGAGGGCGCTCCAGGTGCGGCTGCGAAGCCACTGGCCCAGGTTCTGGTAAAGGTCGAGGACGTACTCCTCGAATTTTTGATCGGAAAGCTGATGGTAAGCTGCGGCCCGCCGGTCGGACTTGATCGTCCTCACCACGTCGGCGGCCAGCTTGTCGGCGTTTTGTTCGATTTGGCGAACCAAAGTTCTTGGTATCACGGTTGCACTCCCCTCTTTTGGAATCGGGCGGGACACCGGGACACTGCCCCGACAGAACTTGGAGACCGCAGACTTGGCGGCGCGGGAACCTGCCCGCATTGATTGTAACCGGTTTCCGCGGGCCTGGCAGGGACGGTTTTGGGAGGGTCGTGTCCTCAACCTGGGTGCCGGTTCTGCATCATTTCGTGGATTCCGAAATCGCCGTGATCCGAACAGGGCGCGCATAGGGGTGCCCAGCTTCCCTGCTCGTACCGCGGCAATCAATTTGATAATGTGGCCCCACCCTTGCGGATGCGGCTCGGATCGCCTGCGGCGATGGGAGCCTGCCGCCATGACTCCTGATTTTCATTCGCTCGTAACTTTGTTGTAACAAAACAGTTGCTAGCCTCTAACTAGAAAGACTTTGTTGGTTGCCGATGAAGACCATTGCCATAGTCGAGGACGATAACGACCTTCGGGAGCTGTTGCGCTACAACCTCGAACAACGAGGTTACCGCTGTGTTGCCACCGAAAGCGGGGCCGAGGCGCTCCCACTGTGCCGTCATGCCCGGCCGGATTTGATCCTGCTCGACATCATGCTGCCCGGCATGGATGGCTTGCAGGTCTTCCAGGCGCTCAAGAGCAACGCGGCCCTGCGGGAAGCGCCGGTCATCTTCCTGACCGCACGCGCCAGCGAGACGGACCGCGTCGTGGGCCTCGAGCTGGGCGCCAACGATTACGTCGTCAAGCCGTTTTCCGTGCGTGAGCTTTTGGTGCGGATCCGAATTCAGCTCGCCGCGCGGAGCCCGCGCCAGGACCTTCTCAAGGCCGGCCCGCTTGCCCTCGATCGCGGCCGCCGCAAAGTTTTTCTGCACGGCGAACCGGTGAACCTGACGGCCACGGAGTTTCGATTGCTCGAACACCTGATGAGCTCCCCCGGCCAGGTGTTCGAACGCGACCGCCTTCTCGATGCGGTGTGGGGACAGCAGCGCTCGGTTCTCGAGCGCACCGTCGACTCTTACATCGTGCGATTGCGCGGCAAACTCGAAGCCCGGCCCGATACAACTCGTTTCATTCAGTCATTGCGCGGCATCGGTTACAGCTTCTGCGAGTCGGCTCCGTAAACGGCTGGTCCGTCGGCCCATTCTGCACTCCCCCTCGGTAAACTCTTGCGCTCGTGACCCGCCTGCCTCGACGCAGTGCTCTCTGGAAGGCGCGTGGCGAAGCCGGCGCGGCCAACTTGATCATCCATTTGCAATGAACCACAAATCGGAAAGGCCAGGGGAAAACCTTACGAGTTTAACCGTATCTTCACAGAACGTTCATGCCTCAGTAACTGCGCCTCGATAACCTGAGCATTCTTGCAATGACCGGTTTGTAAACCCTTCGATTTGTTTGATCTATCCGCGCAAGGCGCCGCCCTAACGAAGGCGGCTGCCACCGCAGGTGAGAAATCCATGAAAGCACGAAGAATGACGATCAAGATCACCCTCGTTTGTCTGGCTGTTGCTCTGCTCAGTCTTCCCCTGTGCGCTCAAAGCGGCGTGGCGGTGGTAAACGCCGCAAGTTTTGAGCCGCAGTTCCCCGTGGCTCCCGGGGCTTGGGCGACGGCTTTTGGCGACTTCGCTTCCGTCGGCGTTAGCGACACGTTTGCGACCTCGGTTCCGTTCCCGACGGTGCTCGGCGGAGTGCAGATTTTCATCAACAACGTGGCTTCTCCGATGAACTTCGCCGGCGGAGGGCAGATCAACTTCCTGGTGCCACGCGAAACGCCGACCGGACGCCAGCCCTTGCGCGTGGCCGTCTCGGGCATGAACACGTTCGAGGGCACCGTGCAGGTCTTCGAGGTGAGCCCGGGGCTGTTGTCGCTCAACCCTGGCGATGCGGCGAAGCCGGGCGCCATCTTGAACGTGGCGGACGACGGAGTCAGGACCGTAAACAGTGAACAGAATCCGGCGCGCCGCGGTCAGTCGATCGAGATCTTCGGTGTGGGCGCGGACTTCGAGGAGCTGCCGGAAAACGGCGCCGAGGCGCCGCTGGACCGGCTGATTCCCACGGCTACCGAGACCAAGGTTTTCGTATCCGTGGCGGAGGCGGCGCTGCAGTTCAGCGGCCTGGCGCCCGGACTCGTGAATGCCTGGCAGATCAACGCCGTCGTTCCCAACGAGTCGTTCGTGTCGGGACTCGTGCCGGTTTACGCCAGCCTAGGCAATCTGCGCACGAATTCCGTGTCGATCTGGGTGGAGGAATAGCAGCAGTTTGCAATGAGGAGCCAGTCGCGACCACCGTCGGGCTCAATGAGACCCGGCGGGGAAACGGACAGCCTTCCTGAGACTTTTAGCGGCCGCAAGCCGGGTCTCTGAGAAAGGTTGCCACAAGCAAACACAAGCGCGGCGGTTTGAGGAATGAATTTTATGGGCAATCGGATTTACCTGTTTCTTTGCATTTTCGTATGTATAGCGCTGCTTGCGCCGGGCTCGATGCCGGCGCAGGACGCAACCGTTTCCGGAACGATCACGGGAACGATTTTTGACGCCGCCAACGGCGAACCGATACGGCAGGCAACAGTGCAAGTAGAAGGACACGCCGAGTTCCAAGCCGTGACAGGCCTTGATGGCAGCTATCAGCTAAAAGTTCCGCCGGGGACTTACGCGGTGCGGATCAGCAGCCCGAACCATCTGGCCGCGGCGCTGGATGGCATCGTGGTCGAGGCCGGCGGAATCGTTGACGGCAGCACCGTCATGGCCGTCGCCGGAGAAGTGACGACCGTGGATGTAGTGGAACGTATCGACGCCGTCGCCGCCACCGCGGACACGATGATCGCCGAGCGCAGGCTGGCGCCGGTCGTCAGCGACGGCATCAGCGGCGAAGAGATTCGCTCCTCTACGGCCGATGACGCCGCGGGCGCGCTCGAAAAAGTGACCGGCGTGTCGGTGGTCGAAGGCGGCTATGTCTATGTGCGCGGACTGGGTGAGCGTTACAGCACGACCATGCTCAACAACGCCATGCTGCCCACTACCGAGCCCGATCGCCGTGTGGTTCCGCTCGATCTGTTCCCGGCCAATCTGATCGACAGCTTGAAAGTGCTGAAGACCTACACGCCCGACCTGCCGGGGGAATTCTCGGGCGGCTTGGTGCAGATGCAGACCGTGGAATTTCCGACCGCGCCGACCTTCACCGGCGGCATGAGTTTTGGATTCAACGACCGCACTACGTTTGGACGGGGCGATACCTACCGCGGCGGGAGTCGTGACTTTTTCGGGTTCGACGACGGCACTCGCGATATCCCGTCGATCATACCCGCCGACGACCGCATTTTCCCGGGCCGTTACACGCCGGAAGAGCTGCAGGAGTTCGGCCGCGCTTTCCCGGTCAACTGGGAGCCCGAGCCGGTCGACTCGATGCGGCCCTCGATGAGCTACAACATGTCCGGCGGCGGCACCTTCGGCAAGCTCGGCATCGTCGGCGCTATCACCTTCACCAACAAGCCGCAGCGCTATAGCGAGCTGCAGCGGTTTCTGGTGAACACCGGTGGCGGCCAAGCCGGCATCCTGACAGACTATCCCGATTTCATCGCCGATCAGGAATCGGTGCGCATGGGCGGCGTGTTCAATATCGCCTATTCGCTGACGCCGGCCAACAAGTTCATCTTTCGCAATACGCTGACGCGCGAGACCGACAAGGAAGCGCGCACGTTTCGCGGCCTCAACGGGCGCATCGACAGCATGATTCAGAACGAGCGCATGCGCTGGATCGAGCGCGGCCTATATTCGACCGGCGTCGAGGGACAGCATTCGGTGCAGCAGTTGGGCAACAGCCTGTTCAAGTGGCAGTTCACCTATTCGACCTCGAACCGCGACGAGCCGGATCTGCGGGAGATCGTGCGCAGCTTCAACGAAAACGGCTCCACGCCGTTTCTGGCGCTGCCGCAGTCGGCGACGCGTTTCTCGAACACGCTCGAAGACCGCATTTACGAGCCGCTCGTCGAATGGAGCAAGCCGCTCTACGGCGGCGGCGTCTCGGCGATCATCAAGTTCGGCTTCCGCGGTACCTTCCGCGAGCGCGAGTTTGCCGCGCGGCGCTTCCGCTACATTCCTTTGCGGCTTTCGGAAATCGATCTTGACGCGCCGAACAACGAGCTGCTCGGGCCCGACAACATCACGCCGACGCTGTTCCAGATTCGCGAAAACACCCGCGGCACCGACCAGTACACGGCCGACATGGACGTCTACGCCGGCTTCGGCATGATCGATCTGGCTTTGGGCTCACGCTGGCGGATCATCACCGGCGTACGCGTCGAGGACGCCGACATTCGCGTCGAGACGATCGATCCGCTGATCCCCGGCGCGGTTCCACAGATCGCCCAGTTGAAGAACCGCGACCCGCTGCCCGGCGTCAACGTGATCTACTCCATCACGCCGCAGCAGAACCTGCGCTTTGCGTACGGCCGCACGCTGTCGCGTCCCGACTTTCGTGAGCTGTCGCCGTTTGATTTCGTGAACGTGCTCGGCGGCTTCAGCTTCGCCGGCAACCCCAATCTGGTGCGCGCCAAAATCGACAATTTCGACGCGCGCTGGGAGTGGTTCTTCGGCGGCAACCAGCTTTTTGCGCTGAGCTATTTCTACAAGGATTTCACCGATCCGATCGAGGTCACGATCCAGCCGACCACCGGCGACCTGCGGCAGACCTATATCAACGCCAAAGGCGCGCAGAATCAGGGCGTCGAGGTCGAGTTCCGGCGCAGGCTGGATTTTCTGCATCCAAAGCTGGCGCAGTTCTCTTTGCAGACCAACTTCACCATGGTTGATTCCAACGTGGAGATCGGTGAAGACCAACGCCTGCTGCTGACTTCGCTCGAGCGGCGGCTGACCGGCCAGTCGCGCTACATCTACAACATCATTGCCGAGTGGGCGCGGCCGCAATGGCGCAGCAACGCGCGCTTCTACGCCAACTACGTCTCGCGCCGCATCACCGACGTGGGCGCGGTGGGACTGCCCGACATCTACCAGGAATCCAACACCTTCCTGGATTTTGTCTATCAGTTCAACTTGAAAGAAAACGGCAAGTGGAGTATCCGTTTCACCGCTGAGAATATGCTGGACAACCATTATCAATGGACCCAGGCCGACATTCTGCAGCGGAGCTACCGGCTGGGACGCACTTATAGCGTCGGCACCAGCTTTTCATTCTTCTAGACCAGGATGATCTTCGACGAGGAGAAGAACAACCCATGCGAACCAGAATCTTAGCCACGCTGGCGGCCCTGAGCATCCTAAGCCTCGGCTTGCAGGCGGCGGGCGGCATGAAATTCGCCCGGCTTAGCGTTTCCGACGCCGAGCGAGCGCTCAACAACGTTTCGGAGTTTACGAGTCCGGCGGCGATGTGGATTTGGAGTGACAAGTACGTCTACACGCCGGGCCAGCAGGTAACCGTGCGCTGGACGATCAAGCCCAACGGCGATCTTTACCCTTATACGCTGGTGGCGTACCGGATCAATAACCAGACCGGCGTCAAGACTTATCTGCCTAGCGGCTCTGCTACGGCCAGCGACATTTTCGGCAATAGCATCGATCAGGGTTTCGACATCGTGCGTTTGCCCGCCGGCGAGAAGCAGGTATTAGGAAACGCCACCGTGCCCAATGAGCTTGGCATGCACACGCTGGTGCTGCAGGCCCGCGACTTCACCGGCACCCGCGTTGTCAAATCGGCCTACTTCAAAATCGGTGTCGTCGAAGGTTTCGAGGAGCTAGTCGGCGATGTCACCTCGGACCGCACTTTGGTCAACACCAAAGCCTACAACCTTAGCGGCGTCTTGCTGGTGCGCGACGGCGCGACGCTGACGATCGAGCCCGGCACGTTCGTCATCGGCCAGCCCGGGTCGCAGCCGCCCTCCTCGATTGTCGTCGGCAACGATGGCCGCATCATGGCGGCGGGCACGCGGGCCCGGCCCATTATCATGACCAGCTCCCTGCCGTTCGGGCAGCGCCGCGGCGGCGACTGGGGCGGCTTGGTGATGCTGGGGCGCGCGCCGAGCAATTGGCCCAACGGCGTCGGCAATATCGAAGGACTGCCGCCCGATCCCGACACCGAGTACGGCGGCGACGACCCGGCCCACGACTGCGGCACGCTGTCGTACGTGCGTTTGGAGTTCTCGGGCGCCGAGTTGCGGCCCAACGACGAGATCAACAGCTTCACCTGGGGTGGCTGTGGCACCCAGACGGTTGCGCACCACTTGCAGGCGCACTATGGCCTCGACGACTCGTTTGAGTGGTTCAGCGGCAACAACGACGGCAAGTATCTGGTCTCGACCTATCCTCGCGACGACCACTTTGACGGCCAGATCGGCTGGACCGGCCGCGTGCAGTTCGGCCTGGGCCTGACCAATCTCGACAACAGCAACCGCGGTTATGAGATGGATAACAATGAGAACGACTTCGGCGCCGTGCCTTTGAACAAGCCTACCTTCTATAACATGACCTTTGTCGGCGCCGGCAACCAGTTCGACCAGGGCGTTGACGAAGGCAGCGTGGCGGGCATCTATCTGCGCCGCGGCGCCGCCGGTACGTTCAACAACCAGCTCATCTACAACTGGGTCGATCACGGCATTCGCTTGCAGGATGACGCCACCTTGGCCAATCTCGACAGCGGCGACCTCACCATGAACGGCATTCTGATGTGGATGAACGGCATCGCCTCCGGCGCCGCCAACACTCTCGAAGGCAACGTTCACGAAGAAACCGTCCCCTTCATCACCGGCCAACGCGGCACGGCCCTGAACGTCACCATCGCCGACCCCATGCTAGTGAACCCGCTCGAATACAGCGCGCCAGACTTCCGCCCGGCCCTGGGTTCTCCGGTCTATCGCGCCAATTGGGTGCAGCCGCCCGACGATGGCTTTTTCGACCAGTCGGCTAACTTCATCGGCGCGTTCGGTGAAATCGACTGGACCGAGGAGTGGACCATGTTCATCCAGGAGCAGGACATGACGCCCTAGTTTCTTGGACGGGCCGGCCGCGTCCTTGGTCATACCAACAGTCGGCTTTTATTGACAGTTGCCCATAACAACTCGGGGGCGTCGGTTCTTTGAATCGACGCCCCCGGTTTTTTTGTGAGTGAGTAGGCGGGTGTGCGCTGCCCTCGCTGCTCCGACGCCCTCCGGTTTGTTTGCTGATATTCTCCAAGGCGAAGCGCTACACTAGATAGCAACCCTCCCCTCAACGCCGAGGAGCCATCCACAGACCCATGTCGTGCGCCGTGACGGCGGACGGCAAACCTCACGCCCATGCGCTACCTGCTGTTGTCATTGATCGTTGCCGTTCCGTTGTTTGCCCAGCATGATGGGCGCCGGTCGCAGCCCGCCGCCGGGGATTCTCCCGCCGCCCGCTATATGCACGACCCGGCCGCAATCGGGCAAGGCCGAACGCAGTTTGGAAATGTTTGTAGCGGCTGCCATGGGCCGAACGGCGAAGGCGGCCGCGGGCCCAGCCTGATCGACGCATCCAACACGCGCCGGGCCTCGAGCGCTGAGCTTTTTAGTTGGATTCAAAAAGGCATTCCGGGCACCGACATGCCTCCCTCGCCGCTGCCGGACGAAAGCATCTGGCAACTGGCCGCGTTTGTCCGCAACTTGAGCGCGCCGGCTTTTGATCAGCCGCTGCCGGGCGACGCCGCGGCGGGCCGCGAAGTATTCTTCGGCAAAGCGGGCTGCGCCAAGTGCCACATGATTCGCGGCCAGGGCGGATTGCTTGGTCCCGACCTTTCCGACGCCGGCGCTTCCCGCAAGCAGGTTCAGCTTCGCGAGGCGATCGTTGATCCGAGCAAGAGAATCAGCGACGGCTTTACACCCGTCGTCGTGAAGCTCCGGAATGGAAAGCAGATCGATGGCGTCGCTAGGAATTTCAATAACTACTCGATGCAGTTGATGGGGACCGATGGGGAACTCCATCTGCTACCCAAGGCTTCGATCGAAGGCGTGGTTTACCGGGCGGAATCCTGGATGCCGGCCGGCTACGCAAGCCGCCTGACCGCCACGGATATAGATGACCTCGTCGCTTTCTTGAGCCGCCAGGTGATTCGCGAACCGGCGCGGGAAGACCCGGACGGCCCGAGGAGAGAAAATGAAGACAACTAGCCAGTGCGTCACGCTCCGTTCTCTCACCGCGCTGCTGTGCGGCGCGCTCGCCCTGGCCGCGCCGATCGCCGCGCAAGTCCGCTACGAAGACCTGCTCGATGGACCCGGCGAAAACTGGCTGACCTACACCGGCGACTACGCCGCCCAACGCCATAGTCCCCTGAAACAGATCACGCGCGAAAATGCCGGCTCGATGGTTCCGCAATGGACCTACCACGTCGAAGACGCCCGGCGTTTATCCACGATGCCGATCGTTTACGACGGGCTGATGTATGTCACCAACAGCAACGAGGTGCATGCGATCGATGTGCGCTCGGGCCGCCGCGTTTGGCTGCACCGGCAGGAGCATGTCGAGATGCGCCGCCAGAGCCGCGGGGCGGCGATCCTCGGCGACAAGGTTTTCTTTGCCACCAGCGATTGCCATTTGGTCGCGATTCACCGCAAAACCGGGGCGCTGATTTGGGAGCGCGAATATGCGCATCCCGACCAGGGCTACCATTGCACCGTTGCGCCGCTGCCGGTCAAAGACCGCATCCTAGCGGGCGTCAGCGGCGGTGACTCGGGCATGCGAGGTTTTCTAGCGGCGTTTTCAGCCGAAACCGGCGAGGAGCTGTGGCGGTTTTGGACCATCCCCGGCAAAGGCGAGCCGGGGGCGGATTCGTGGGGCGAGAAAACGCTCGCGTGGGGCGGCGCCGGCACCTGGATGCCCGGCACATTCGACCCCGAGCTGAATCTCATCTATTGGCCGACCGGCAACCCCTGGCCGGATTTCTATGGCGGCGACCGCCCCGGCGACAATCTGTATTCCGACTCGCTCATCGCGTTGAACCCGGACAACGGCGAGTTAAAGTGGTATTTCCAATTCACGCCGCACGACGTTTGGGACTGGGATGCGCAGGAATTCCCCGTGCTGCTCGATCTGCCTTTCAAGGGCCGGCCGCGCAAGCTCGTGGTGCACGCGAACCGCAACGGCTTTTACTATGTGCTGGACCGCGTGAGCGGCGAATTTCTGCAAGCGACGCCTTTCGTCGACAAGCTGAATTGGGCAGAAGGCATCGACGCAAAGGGCCGCCCGATTCTGATTCCGGGGCGCGAGCCGCGGCCGGAGGGCGTCGAGGCTTGCCCGACGGTGCGCGGCGCTTCCAACTGGATGTCGCCTTCCTACAATCCGGAAACAGGGCTGCTTTACGTGGTGACGCTCGAAGGCTGTGACATCTATACGAGCTCCTCGAAAGAGCCGGAGCCGATGGTCGGTTTCGCGGGCACCGGGGGCGAGCGCCCGCCGCGCGACGGCAACCGCTTCTACTTGCGCGCACTCAACCCCACAACCGGCGAGCGCGTCTGGGAATATCCGATGACGGGACCGACGACGATGTGGGCCGGCACGCTATCGACAGCCGGAGGCGTGGTCTTTTTCGGCGATGACGACAATCATATCGTCGCCGTTGACGCCCGCAATGGCCAGCACCTGTGGCACTACAACGTCGGCCAGGCCTTGTTTTCCTCCCCGATCACCTTCAGCGTCGACGGCAAACAATACGTGACGCTCACGACGCAAACCGACATCTTTACCTTTGGTCTGTTCGAGCCGGTCAAGCCGGTGCCGCTCGTGACCGAAAAGCATGAGCCCCTGGCGCCGTCAGGCAGCGGTTCGCAGTAGCCAAGCGGCGCCGGTCCGTACTAACGAAATCCGCTATTGCAGGGTTGTCAGATATTCGACGAGCGTCTCGACGTTCGAGGCGAACGTCGATGAGGCAATGACTTGCTCGATCGGCGGTTTTCCGCCACGAAAGACCTCGATGGTCTCGCCTTCTTTCAGTGTGAAGGAGCGCCCGCCGACTGTCACAGCCATGTCTTCGGCCGCGAATACGCTGACGACGCTATCGGCTTTGCCAATCGTGCCGGGCTCTGTCCAGGCGCCACGCTCGTCGAGTGCGGCAATGATGCCGGCGGCCTTTTCCGTCAGTGCGTCGCCCGGCAACGCATCGCCCGGAATCGGATCGCGCTCGCGATCTTGCCATGGCGAAAGCCCGCTGAGCCGATCCGGGCGTCGAATTTTTGCCGGATCAGCACGCCGCATGCTCGCCAACTCGTCGGCGATCTCCCCGATCCACGAGCCGTTCACCCACATCGCGTAGTGCTCGATAGTCGAGGAATCGTCGTAGCTAACTTCGTATCCGTCGGGCCGGATCGTAGCCTGCCCCGGCACGCGCACCTGCGTCCCCTTAGTGATGTAAAGCGGGCGGTTGGTGCGCAGCTCGTTAAAACGCGCCAGGCAGGGCGTACCCGCCGGGCAGATGCGTTTCTTGCGCAGCGGCGGGTCGGGGTCTTCCGGCAGCACGATGCGGCGAAGGTATTCGAGCGCCCGGGGCAGCGGCTCGATGTAGCGGGCGTCCGCGGTCTCGCGGTATAGCGTCAGCAGAATCCGCATCACGCTTTGCGACTCTCCGCCCGTGATGGAAGGCGGCTCGAACAGGCGGGCCCACGCCGGCTGCATTTGCTCGTCGTACTGCTGCGCCCAGGCCGGCTGCGGGTCGGGCATTTGCGCGAGCAGCAGGAAGTCGCCGCCGCGCCGGGCTGCTTCGAGGTAGCGGGGCTCGCCGTAGATACGCGCCGCTTCGAGCAGGGCGTCGATCATGTCGGCCTGCGAATTATCGTTCAGCGTGTAATAGCCGCGGTAGTCGGCGCCGGGCCAGGTGCGCGGCCACGTTTCGGGATAAGAAGCGCGCTGGGGAGTTTGTGAGGCCGCCACTGGTGGCTCGAAAAAACGCTGCGGCCAGGCCCCGTTGGCATACTGCGCGGCAAGCAGGTGATCCAGAGCGTATTCAGCGGCGGCGTGAATCTCCCCGTCGCCGAACTCTAGAGCGCGGTCCACGCGCATCAAAACCCGCAGCGCGGCCTGCGTGACGTTATCGTCGAGCGTGGTGGGGTTGCGCCCGCGCGTTCCCTTGCAGCCGTCGGCGCGGTATCCATACTCGGCGCGCTTGGCGTCGTCGAACTCGACGATATAGTCCCAGCCGCCGCTGCAAAGCTGTCCGCGAACCAGCGCCCGGGCCGCGTCGCGCGCGGCGTCCAGATAGAAGCTGTCGCCGGTCGCATCGAAAGCCGCTAGATACGCCAGCGCCACCAGCGGCGTGCCGGCGCGCTGTACGGTAATTTGCGTCGGCCCCTCGGCATGCTCCGAGCGCCCGTAGGAGAGATCGGCGGCGTAGCGGAAATGATAGCCGCCCGAGGTCGAAACCTGGCTGCGGTAAAACCCGGCGGCGCGGCGCAGGGCCTCGATCGTTTGCGCCTGGCCGGGCAGGGTTGCGGTCTGGCTCACGCCGGGTATCGAGGCCACCAGCGACAGGAGCCCAAGCAGCGAAGCTGTACGAAATGGAGTCATAGGCCTGTGCGCGTTAGCGGGCGGGGCTTCGATCACGCCCCAGAAGTGTAGCGTAGATCGAGGCGGTTCGATCCGCGGCGATGGATATTTGACGGGATAAGCCGCTGGACGGGGCGCCCAGACCTTCGGAAGTGGAAAGTCGTTCCTCGACCGCTGGGCACGGCCTGCGTGAGCCCGTCGGTGCTAGGGCCTGACCTGGACGTGATGCCCCGCCGGCCGCCCGCCGCGGCTTGAGCCACGTTGCGAGCCGGCTGTACCTACCACGGAAAACGGTTCCGCGTCAGGGACCGCCGGCGACGGCGCCGCAAAGACATCACCACCAGCAGCAGTACCGCCATTACCGCAGCAATCAGCCGGATCGTATTATTGTCAATCATGATCATTCACGATACCCAAAACGATTCTTATGGTATTTTTAGATAAATTTCAATGAATTTAGCTATAAATAATAGATAAATAGATGGGCTGGGTTTTTGGGGAGAGCGAGTGTCGAATAGTCGATGCGGCTCGATCGTGGCCGATCGGGTCCCCCACCTTTGCATGTGGGCCTTGAGTTTGGCCATTTGCTCGCGGCGGGGCAAAGACAAAGCAAGGCAAAAGGCAAAGTGCAAAAGTCAAAAGGGGTTCTGCCGCAACTGCGGTGCGGAGTTAACCCCACCCTTGCGGGTGGGGCTCGGATCGCCTGCGGCGATGGCACCAGTGCCTAATCTGTAGTGCCTAATCTATGTTGCGAGGGCGGGCTATTGGCCCGCAAGCTGCTGCAGCAGGCCATCGGCCTCGGCCGCCTCGGGGAGCTTGGGGTCCAGGCTTTTGGCTAGCGCCAGCGTCTGCCGCCCGCGGGCTGCGTCCCCGCTTTTGATCTGGCAAAGCGCCAGGTGGTACTGAATCAAGGCGCTCTTCTTGCCCGAATCGGAAGACGCCGCGGATTCGAGGTAGTCCAGCGCGGCCGGGTAGATACCCTTGCGATAGTAGATCCATCCCAACGTGTCGTCGATCTGCCGATTTTCGGGCGCCAGTTCTTTGGCGCGCTGGGCGTGGTTGAGCGCCTCGTCCAGCGCGTTGCGGGTTTCCGAAAGGCGGTAGGCCAGGTTGTTGAGCGCCACTACGGCCATCGGCCCCTCGGGGGACAGGCTCAGAGCCTTCTGGTAGCTCGCGATGGCGGCATCGTAGTTCTTCTCGCCGTCTTCGACCATGCCGAGGTAGACCAGGGCGCTCACATGGGTGGGCTCGGCGGCGAGAACCGCCTTGAACCCTTCGCGGGCAGCCGCGGCGTTGCCCTCGGCCATCTCAAGCTGCGCCAGAGCCAGGCGCGATGGAATGTAATTGGGGTCGATCGCCAAGGCCGCCTGGTAGGCCTGGCGGGCTTCGGTGCGATAGCCGGTCCGGCTGAACCACGAGCCCATAAAATTTTGCATCTCCAGCGATTTCGGCGCCTCGGAGACATATTTCTTGATCACTTCGGTGGCGCGGCCCATCTGCTTTTCAGCGATATAGGACTGCGCCAGCGCACCGAGCGCCCGCGTATTCTGCGGATCCTGTTGCAGGGCCGACTCAAAAGAAGCGCGGCCCGCCGCATTCTGGCCCTGCGCGAGCTTCAAGGCGCCATCCTGCAGCAGGATTTCGGGCGCCTGCGAAACCTTCAAGGCCGCATCCACCATCTTGCGGGCCTCGGGATTCGCCGTCTGGATCAACGCCCAATTGCGGGCGACGGTATAGGCCAAGACGCGCCTGTTGGGTTCTGGCGCTTCGTCCAGCAGCGTCAAGGCCCCCTTGGCGTCGCCGGAGGCGCGCAACGCCTCAGCCAGCTCCAGCCGCCCGATCAGGAAATTGGGCTCGTGCTCGATCGACGTCCGCAGTTCCTGCAAATACAGACGGGCCTGATTGCGCGACTGATGCAGCTTGGCCTGCAAGAAATGGGCCTCGTGGGAATTCGGCCGCACCTGCAAAACATTCGCAAGGTCCTGGTCGACCTGCTGGATGCGGCCGCTTCGCCAATAGATCTCGGCGCGCTGCAGCAACGCATCCACGTCTTTGGGGTTCGTCTTGATGGCGGCGTCCAGAATGGCTTCGGCTTCGGTCGAGCGAGTCAGCGACACGAGCAGTCCCACAAGCTGTTTACGCGCGACGCGGTCCTCGGGATAGTCGGCAACAGCCTGTTTCAGGAACGCTTCGGCTTCGGGCGCGCGGTCGGCCCTCAGATAGGCCATCAGCAGCAGGCCGCGCAGATCGGCGTTGCGCGGATCGGCGCTGACCAGTCTCTTGAACTCGTCGACCGCCGGACCCCATTTTTCGTGCTGCAGCAGAAGCCGCCCGTAAAAGGGCTTATAACGCTTGTCTTCCAGGGACGACACCTTTTGCATCAGCCGTTCGGCCTCGGCTGTATCGCCCTCGCGTTCGGCCATCAGCGCAAGGCCAACCATCGCCTGCGCGCTTTGGGGATCGGTTTCCAGTACTTTAGAAAACTGTCCGCGGGCGTCTTCGGGCCGGTTCAACATCAGATACAACTGGCCCAGGGCGAGCTTCGGATGCACGGAGTCGGGCGCGTCGGTGACGGCTTTCTTGAGAACCTGCTCGGCGCCGTTGAAGTCCCGCTCAGCAAGCTTTGCCTGCGCCAGCGCCAAAGACGATTGCAGGTGCTGCGGCGACGTCTGCAAAGCCTCCATCAGCAGTTCTTCCATCTCTTCGCTGTTGCCGACGCGGGCTTTGGTCGCCGCCAGCATGTAGAGCACGTTGGCGTCCTGCGGATTCGCGGTGCGCAGTTTCTCGAGCCGCGACTCGGCCTGGCCGACGAACTCGGGCTCTTGTTGGCTGATCAGCAGCACCAGTTGCGCCAGCAGCATCTGGTTTTCCTTGTGGCCGGGGTCGAGCTGCTCCGCCTTTTTCGACAACTGATATGCCGGTGAGCCGCGGCCTCTGCGCAGCTCCGCCAACGCCGCCTGATAATGGGCCTCGGCATTTTCGGGCATCACTTGAATGGCGTTGCGAAACTGCAGCACGGCGCTGGCGTAGTCCTGCTGCTCCATGTACTGCTGGCCGCTTTTCATGAATTCGGCGTACTTCTCTTCGGGCGAGCGCAGGCAGCCCGCCAAGGCGAACACAAGCGCCAACAGCGCCGCGGCCAGCAGCAGCCTGGGAGTCGATCGGTGTCCGCTTCGCATGCTTCCTCCTATTGGATCGCCAGTGTCGGCAAGTTGCTGGAAACACCGCGCACGATGGCGCGGATCGGCACGTCCCCGGTAAGCGCGCCTTCGGGAATGCGCACGTTGATCTGCCACAGTCCGACGAAATTCGGCGCCAAACCTGAAAACAGCACGTCGCCAAACGTGCTGCCAATGGCCACGCAAACCGACGGTTGGACGGTCAGGCACGTGACACCGTCGGATGTCGCGGCGGCGACCGTTACTGCCAGCGGCGAACCCGGCGCGGGTTCACCGGAGGCCACGGCGGGATTCACGGGACCCTGGCCGGTGCCGAATAGCGACACTACCGAACCGCGCGCCGCCGGGTTCGACGGCCCATTCTGAGTGCCGTCCTGGTTCAGAGCCAAAATCTGCCCCACGCCATTTTGATTCGCGGTGAAGAATCCCGGGCCCGCTTCCGATACTGAGAGTACTCCACCCGCCAAAAGTTCGTTGCTATCCACGCGCCGCACCGCGATGCCTTGCGATCCAGTCGGCGTGCCGTACGGAACCTGCATGTTGATCTGCATCGGCGACACATACAGCAGCGGCGCTTCCAGGCCCGGTGTAATCTCGACCTTGCGGCCGGCCATCACGCGCGGTAACGGCGTCTGTGTCGCCTGCTCGCTCTCGGTCTAGAAACGGAGGCCGAACAGGGAAACCAGCGCTCCGGGCGGCACCGGAACCAGTTGCAGGAAATGAGCCCCGTTGACCGCCACCCCGGGCTTAAGAAAGTGCAGCACGCGGTTGTTACCGGTGTCGCCGACGTAAAGAGTGGAGTTGCGGTCCACGAACAGCCCCACCGGAGCAAACATCCCTTGCGCTGTCGCCCTGCCGTCGGAGCTGTTGAAGTTGGCCCCGCCGCCGTTAAGGCCGCTTTGCCCTAAAAACCCGATCGCCTGAGCTCCAAAGATCGGCAATGAAACGACTTCGGCAAAGACCAATACGCGATTATTTCCGCTATCGGATACGTAAATCTTACCACTCGGATCGGTGGCGACATTGCGCGGCGTGTTGAGGCCGGCGGCGCCGCCGCTTCCTCCAGCGGTCCCAAACCCCGATTGGCCGAGCACGGTCGACGCGCTGGCGCCGGTTTCCGCCGCCTCGGTCGCGTTCGGGTAAATCAGCACGCGGTTAGTGCCGGTGTCGGCGACGTAAAGAAACCCAAACAGATCGACAAACAGACCTTGGGGTTGGAACAAGGTTTCGGCGGATACCGGGGCCGGAGCCGAGCCGCTCGTGAAATCACGCTGGCCGAAAACGCGAACCGCCGCCGCGCCATTCGGCGGATTCGGCGCAAACTGCAGCACGCGGTTATTGCCGCTGTCGGCGATAAACACGTTGCCCTGCGGGTCAATCGTCACATCCGACGGCGTCCGCAGCGAGCGGCTGCTCACGGCCGCCGAAACCGAGCTGAACAGGTCGCTCTGTCCGAGCACCCGGTCGGCAGTAATACGACCGCTCTGATCGAGCGGCCGCGGGTATCGAAGCACACGATTGTTGCCCGCATCGGCCACAAACAGATGCCCGGCCGGGTCGAGGGCGATGCCCCGCGGCGCCGCCAGCGAAGTCGGCGAGGGAGTTTGGCCCACCCCTGTGTCAACATTCGCCACTGCCGTGGTCAGGTCAGGCTGCCCGATGACCAGGTCGGCCGGCGTGCCATTGGTGAAACGCGTCGAGTCGCGCCAGATCAGAACGCGGTGATTGTTGGTGTCGGAAAGGTACAACGCGAACGGCTCGCTCGTATAATCCACGGCCATCTGATAGGCGCCGCTGATGCTGTTGGCTTCGACGCCGTTGGGGGCGTTACGCGTGAAATCCGGCTGCCCCCATACCCGCTGCGCCGTGCTGTTCCCGTTAGGATAAGCCAGCGCGCGGTGGTTGAGGGTGTCGGCGACGAAAACGTTACCGTCCGCGTCCACCGCGACATCGCTGGGCGAGTTCAGGCCCTTGTCGCCCGCGCGCGGATGCGTGTTGATGTTCGGAGTCGCCGTGGTCATCACGATCTGGCCCAAAACACGGTCGGCGACCGCTCCGGCCGGGGCCTGCGCCACGTTGTTGTAGACCATCACGCGGTGATCGAGCGGCACGCTGACGAACAGGGCGCCGGCGGCGCTGACCTCGATCCCCACGGGGCCGCGCAGAGTCAAAGCCGAGGGCGTCGGCGGTGCGCCGCTGGTCTCGAACGTGGGCTGCCCGAAGACGCGCGCCGCGGCCTGCCCGATCGCTTGCGGCAGCGGGAAAACCAGAATGCGCGCGTTGGTGAAGTCGGAAACGTAGAGACTGCCCTGTCCATCGAACGCCAGGCCCCGGGGATTGTTGAAGCCCAACGCGCTGACGGCGTTGGAAGTGCGATTCGCCCCGGCGGTCTGGAAATCCGCTTGCCCAAGAACCAAGTCAGCCGAGGGCCCAATCACGTCCAGTGAGCCGGCCGGGATTCGCAGCACGCGATGATTGCCGCGGTCGGCGACCCACAGGTTGCCCGCCGCATCGAAGGCCACCGCCGACGGCTGCCGCATCGATCGCTCGTTCAAGCCGCCGCTGTTGGCGTCGCGGGAGGACAGGTTCGGCTGTCCGTAGACGTTGTCGGGCTCCACGCGGTCGGGGTTTTCAAACGGGCTCGGGAAACGCAGCACGCGGTGGTTGTCGGTGTCGGCCACGTACACATCGCCGGTCTGGCGATGCACGGCGACTCCAGCCAGCCCGTTGAAGCCTCCGTTGCCGATGCCCAACGGCACCGTGGCGCTCAGATTCGGCTGGCCGAGAGCGATATCCGCCGTTTTGCCAGCCGCGTAATCGTTCGCGTTGCGCCAGCCCAGCAGGCGGCTGTTGCCTGTATCGGCAACATACAAATGAAGCTCGCCGCCACGGGCATCGAGAGCCAGCGACAAGGGAGCAAATAGCTCCGACCCGTTCGTGCCGTTCAGCCCGTTTTGACGCAGATCCGCTTGGCCGAGCACACGGAAAGCGCTGGGGTTCAACTGTTGGGCCGCGCCGGGGACGCCGCTCAGCAGCCCAAGCGATAGCACGCCCAATAGCCGCATCCATCGCAGCGTTCCGCTGCCGGGTCGCGGCCGATGGGTAACTGAGCGGCCGCTCGCTGCGTGGTCCGCCAGATTTAAGGAGGGGAGATTCATACTTGAGGCCATCATTCTGCTCGGTTCCGCCTGCAATAGGCTGGCCACTTAGCCCAGCCCGAGGATTGACTATCCTCGAGAGCCGGTTCGTGGAGCCCCGAAATCATCTTGCCGACCTTGGAAAACGTTGGGAAACTCACCCAGCATCGGCAGGCGGGCCAAAAAGCAGGATCGAACGCAAGCCGCTCCACAGATTTGAGAAAACGCGAATTCTAGTACTTCTATAACTCAACGCGCCGGACGGTGCCCGCGGATCGAAAGACTTTGAGCCAGCGAACGGACCGGCACAAACTCAAATTCTATCATGCCCTTTGAGCGGCTCCCGAGGATTCTGGGCGGTTGAGGACGCAGGAGTTCCGGAAAATGCCTGAGCCAAAGCGCACGCCGCGATACTGGGCTGTTAGGGTATCCGCCGTAGGCTGGGTGGATCACGGTCCTGGAGTTTTGCCGGTCCTGCCACGGATCACTTCGCTGGGCCGACCCCGGAAAGGCGGTTTCGGGCTGGCCCGGGGCATCGCTGGTTCGTGATCCCCCGTTAACGCGTTGGGTGAGGCGCGGATCAGACACCTGCGGTGAATTTGCGGTTTGTTTTCGTACGGTTGCGAGGTAGAATAAGGTGCCTGTCAAAGCCATGTACGCTTCCCCGAAAGCGCTTGCACTGTCTTTTGGCCTCTTGGTCCTGGCGTCGTTTTGCCTCGCCCAGCAGCCCGCTCCGCCGCCGGCCGATCATCCGCCCATCGAAGCCCCCAGCCGCCGAGCCGAACTTTCCCGGCTGACCGAGTCGTTTTCGGCGGACCCAATCGAAGCCGCGCCGGTGCCGCGCAAAAACTTTATCGACGAGCAGATCTTTTCGAAAATCGAGGAAGAGCGTGTCCCGCACGCCCCGCTCGCCGATGACGCGGCGTTTTTCCGGCGCATCCATCTCGACATGACCGGGCGTTTGCCCGACGCCGTGGCTGCTCAAGCCTTCGTGGCCTCGGACGACCCCGGCAAACGGGACAAGATCATCGATGAGCTCGTCGGCGGCGAGCAGTGGCGCGAACGCTGGACCTACTGGCTGCTCGATCTGTGGCGATCCAGCCAGAATCGTATCGGCGTTCCGGGGCGCAATCTTTTCCACGACTACGTCTACGACGCGTTGCAATACGGCCAGCCGTACGACGAGATGGTGCGCGAGATGCTCACCAGCGAGGCGCGCAGCAATTGGTACGTCGGCCCGGCAAGCTATCTCGTGCGCTGGGTCGTTTTTGCGGACTCCTGCGTCGAGACGGCCCATGAAGACAGCGCCGACGACATGGCGGTGTACGCGTTCCGGCATTTCATGGGCGTCAACCTGCAGTGCGTCTCGTGCCATGACGGAGCGGCGCATCTGGAAAAGATGAACGTGTGGCTGACGGCCCGCAAGCGCGATGAGTTCTACGCGCAAGCCGCGTTTTTCGGCAACACGCGGGTGCTGCGGCGGGTCGAGCTGCGCAACACGCAGGACGAATACCTGATCGACGACAAAGAGCGCGACGGCTACTCGGCCGCGGCGAAGAGTTTCGTGCGCGTCCAGCGCACCGGCGAAGGCAAGGTGCCGCCGCGCTTCATTCTCGGCGGCGAGCAGCCCGCACCGGGCAAGCCGCTGCGCGAAGAGCTGGCGCGCATCCTCACCTCGCATCGCCAGTTCGCGCGCGCCACCGTCAACCGTTTTTGGGCGGAGCTGGTGGGCGTGGGCATCGTCGATCCGGTCGATGAATTCGACCTGGCGCGGCTGGATCCCAACAATCTGCCCGAAGGCTGGAGCGCGCAGCCGACGCACCCCGCGCTGCTCGAAGCTCTGGCCGAGGATTTTGAACGCAGCGGCTACGACCTGAAGCATCTGATGAAGACGATCACGAAATCGTCGACTTACCAGCTTTCGTCGCGCTTCCCGGGCGAATGGAAACCCGAATACGCGCGCCTGTTCGCGCGCAAGCTGGTACGGCGGCTGCCGGCCGAGCAGGTTTATGACTCGATCGTGAAAGCGACCGGCGTCGTCACGGAAATTCAGATCCCGCGCACCGACAAGACCGTGCAATACCTGGTGCAGACCCGCGGGCCCTACGACGCGCGCGCCTCGCGGTCGGTCGACCGCCAGTTCCGCAAAGACATTCAGTTCTTCCTCGAATCGTTCGGGCAGTCCAACCGCGAATATAACGAGCCGAGCCGCGAGGGCTCGATTATCCAGGCGGCGCTGATGATGAATAGCGCGCTGGTCAAAGATCGCGCCAAGCCCGTGCCGGGCAGCTATCTCGCCGGCATGTTGCGGGAAAAGGACCTAAGCGACGAAGAATTCACAAGCCGCCTGTTCTGGCGCTTTCTGACCAGAGACCCGGACCCGGCGGAAAAGGATCAAGCCCTGACGCTGCTAGCCGAGCGCGGCCGCGAAGATGGCGGCGAAGACTTGCAGTGGGTCTTGATGAACAAAGTGGAATTTCTGTTTAACTATTAGCGAGGGCAGGGAGGGGACACAATCACCGCTTTTCGCGCCATCCACCAGTCGAGCTTTCCGTATGCGCCTGCGTGGCGTGAAAAACGTTGACTCGCCCTATCAGCAATATGCAGCGATTCGAAGATCTTTTCCTAACCCGGCGCGAGATGCTGCGCATCGGCGGTCTGACGATGACTGGCTACCACCTGTTGCCGCTCGTGGAGACGCGAGCGCGGGCCGCGGAAAAAACCAAGCTGCGCGGCAGCGCGCGCTTCTGCATCTTCGTAATGCTGCAAGGCGGCCCCAGCCACGTCGATTCGTGGGATCTCAAAGAAGGCGCCTGGACGCCCCAGGATTTCGAAATCCGTGACGTGCCCGGCCTTGGCAAGTGGCCGATGTCGCTCTACCCGAAAATGGCCGAGCGGCGCGAAAAATTCGCGCTCGTGCGCTCGCTCGAAGCCTGGGAGAGCCAGCATGGCCGCGGGCAATACTACGTGCAGACCGCGCACCAGCACAACCCCGCGCTAGCGCCGGAAGTGCCGCCGGTCGGCACAGTCGTGGCCCACGAATTTGCGTCGCGCCGGCGCTCCAGCGATTCGCTGCCGCCCTACGTCGCCTTCAACACCTTTCCGCAGGTCGGCCTGATCGGCCCGGGCTTCATGCCGGCGACCTACGGCGGGTTTCACGTCAACACCGAATCGGACCTTTCGGCGCTTGCGCCGCCCGAGGCCGAGCAAGCCGAGTTTCACCGCCGCTGGGACTTGCTCAAGCGTTTCGACGCGCGGCTGCGGACCGACCCCGCTCTCGAGAAAAAGGCCTTCCGCGATTACCACAACCATTACGAAGGCGCCGTCAGCCTGATGTCAGATCCGCGCAGCGCCGGCGTGTTCAATCTTTCGTCCGCGGACCGCGAGCGCTACGGCAACACCGAAACCGGCACCGCCTTCGCGCTGGCGCGTAATCTGGTCGTCGCCGACGCCGGAACGCATTTCGTTTTTCTGACGCAGGCCGACTGGGATCACCATTCGAACATCTACCGCGCGGACAACCACTACCGTCTCTCTCGCGAGCTCGACCTCGGCCTGAGCCATTTGCTCGATGACCTCGAAGCGGCCAAGCGTCCCGACGGAACGTCCGTGCTCGACGAGACGCTGGTGATCGCGATGGGAGAATTCGGCCGCACGCCCGGCTCGCTCACCAACATCGCCGGCCGCGACCACCACCAGTTCGCTTTCACCGGATGCTTCGCCGGCGGCGGAGTCAAGGGCGGGCAAGTACTCGGCGCGACCGACGAGCAGGGAGCCCGCATCGCCGACACGGGCTGGAGCCAGAAGCGCTCCATCTACATGGAAGACATCGCCACAACGATCTACTCGGCGATGGGCATCGACTGGGGCAAGACGATCGAGGCAACGCCCTCGGGCCGGCCGTTCCACTACATCGAAATTTTCTCGCCAACACAGTTGCTGGCTAGCCGCGAAGTCAACGAGCTGTTTGGGTAACGGAGTTCTCATCAAGGAAGGCGGCGGAAGCCGCCCAAGTAGGGACAGGCGCTCCCGCCTGTCCGCCGGCGCAAATCGCCGGCCTTGGTGGCTGCACAATCTTGGTTTGGGCAGTCCTTGCCCGCCGCCACCAACCATCAAACCGCCGCCGGTATCAGCAGCATCGCCGCCGCGCTGACCAGGAAACAAACCAGCGCTACCAGCGACGTGTAGCCCACCATCTCGCCGAAGCGCAGGCCGGTTACCGACAGAATGGGAATTGCCCAAAACGGCTGGATCAGGTTGGTTGTCGAGTCTCCGTAGGCGTAGGCCAGCACCGTGGTCTCGATGGAAACGCGCAATTGCTCGGCGGCCGGGATCAGGTAGGGCGCTTCGATCAACCACTTGGATCCGGCCGACGGCACGAACAGGTTCAGAACCGCCGAGTACACGTAGACCACCAGAGGATACGTCGCGGTGCTCGCGGAGGATGCGAACAGCGCGCCCAGCCAGGCGCCCAGGCCGGTACCGTTCATGACGCCAAAGATTCCAGCATAGAAGGGGAACTGTAGAATGATTCCCCATGTTGCCCCGACTCCCTCGCGGCAGGCGTGCAGGAAGGACATAGGCCGGCGGTGCAACAGCAAGGCCGCAATCAGGAAAACCATGTTGTAGGCGTTAATGGTCCAGCTCGTTCCGAAGCCCTTGGTGACCATCGAGTGGCCCAGCGGATACGCGATCAGCACGATAGCCAGCCAGATCCAGCCGGGGAAGGCGTCGAGCCAATCGGCGGGGGTGGAAATGGGCGGCTCGGCGGCGGGCG
The DNA here is from genome assembly GCA_040902925.1 of Bryobacterales bacterium. Taxonomy (GTDB): domain Bacteria; phylum Acidobacteriota; class Terriglobia; order Bryobacterales; family UBA6623; genus JBBDWJ01. Next base: position 35,556 of record JBBDWJ010000111.1, read on the forward strand.
GCTTGGGCAGGATCGCTTCGATCCGTTCGTTCGACAGAGTCACCGCGCCACGCCGCGGATGCAGCGCGACGACGGTAGCCAGCCCTACGGCGCCGATCACCAGCGTGTAGGCGAGATTAAATCCGCTGAACAGCGTGGTGGTTACGGGGATCAGCCGGTCGAGTACGGCGGCGCCGGTCGATGGCTCCAGCAGCGGGTTGCCGGGCGTTGCCAGAATCAGCGGCGCGGAGCTCGAAAGCCCGCCTCCAAACACCGTGCCCCCTCCCAGATACGCCGCCGCAATCACCACCCGCACGTCAGCCTTTGGATTCCTGCGGCACAGAAATGGGACAAACAGCGCCCCCGCCACCAGCGCCAGCGCCCAATTCACGTACGCCAGCAGCATGGAGAATACAGCAGTGACGGCGACGGCTTGGCGCGGCTTTGCCGGATTGGGCAGTAACGCCAGCCGGTCGAGCCAGCGATAGACAGGCCGGGAAGCCACGCAGGCGTGCGCCATCACCATGATGATGGTGAACTGCATGGCCAGCTCGAGCAGGCTCCACATGCCGCCGCCCCACGCCAGCACGGTTTCTTCGACGCCGGCGCCCGCGCCGACGACTGCCAACGCCAAAGCCACAGCCGTGAGCAGCATGCACACCGCCCAAGAGTTGGGAACCCAGCGCTCGGTAAAGCGCGAGAGGCCTTCGCCCAGTTCGCCGAATCGCTCGATTACGGAAGACATTAGGGAAGACATAAAGCCGCAACAGACCGGATGAGGGCTTCAATTCTGACACATACGCCCGATAGACACACCCCGGCACAGACGCCCGGGCAGACGTCCGACCCAGGCGGGCGCAAGTGTCCCGGCCAGGCCTCCCGTGAGCCGATCAATTTCCCTAGGACTTCAGGCCGTTCCTAAGGGGTAGATCGGGTCTTTGGCGTATGGACGTATGACTTGGGTGGGTTGTAGCCTAGGAACCAATGTATTACCAGAAGTACACCGGGCGGAACGAGGTTCGCAGGGTAATAACCATTCTCCGGACAGTGCTGGTCATCACCCTGGCGGCGTTAGGCGGCCTCTGGCAGCCTTTGCAGGCGGCCGAACATGTGGTTTCGGTAGCCGACCTACACCGGCAGGTTCGTTCCGCTCAAATGAGCAGGCAAGCCGGGCTTGAGCAAATCAACGGCTTCTTGCATTCGGAATCCTCCCGCGCGGTGCTTGGCGCATCCACCCTGGATGTGGCGCAAGTGGAGAAGGCGGTGGGGTTTCTGAGTGACGAAGAAGTAGCCCGGCTTGCCTCTCAGATTCAACGCCTGGAACGCGACATCGCAGCCGGCGCCCTGTCGAACGAACACCTGACCTATATCGTCATCGCCCTGGCCGCCGCCATCATTGTGCTGATCGCGACGTAGAACGCCACCCCGTGATCCCCATTCGAGTCGTTCCGCTCATTCCGGTTGGATGCCTATTGCTGGCTCTGACATGCCGGGCGGAGTGGATTGACGTACCCTTTGTCGCCCAGCACCAGAACGGCAGCGAAGCCGCCGCCACCGCGATGGTGATGCAGTATTGGGGCGCGAAGGGGCTTGGCGCGGCGGGCAAGGCATCGGACGCCGCCACGATCTACAACAGCATCTATTCGGACCAAACGAACGGCATCGCCGGGTCGCGCATCGGCGAGTATTTCCGCCGCCAACGCTTCGACGCCTATGTATTTGCGGGCGGCTGGGAAGACCTCGCCTGGCATGTCGCGCGCGGCCGGCCGCTCATCGTTTGCGTGCGGAATGGCGGCAGCCAGGCGCCGCTCCGCTACGTCGTGGTCGCCGGCCTCGACGAGAAGCAGGGAGTGGTTTTCGTCAACGACGCGGCGCGCCGCAAGTTAGACCGCATCGACCGCCGGAGTTTCGAAAGCGATTGGAAGGCCGGCGGCAATTGGACCCTGCTGGCCCTGCCGCAACGGCCTCGCTGACCTCTCTACTATTCGACCGTCCGACAGTCGCTGAGTTTTCTCGGTATCCTGTTGCACTGGCCCGTCTCTTTAGCCGCTCCACGGTTTCTGGAGGCACACGGGCTTGTGGCGAACGGATGGCGGTCAAGCCCAGCAGAAAATGGATTCCGGCGATTCTGATGGCCGTGGTTTTTCCCGCCCTGGCCGTTCATGTGTCGTGCGTGGCCGTGATCGGGCCGGGAAGCTGGGGATCGGGGATGGAGGAAAAGGCCCCGCTCTGGCTTCCGATCGAGCCCGGTTCGCCCGTGGCGGGCTATATTGACGAGTTTCGTGGCCGGGAAACTGCCGATCAACCAACGTTCCCTGAAATCGAGGGCGTAAAAGGCAAAGCCTTCTGGAGCGACTATGTTCCGCCGGAAAACCTTGGCGTGCTGGCCACCCACGAAGGCCAAACGTGGGTCGAGAAACAGCACTTCTACCTGTGGCGCCGCGATGCGGAAGGCGCGGGGGACCGGCAAGCGGAAAGCGGGTTGGCGCGGGAAATCCAACAGCCGGACGAGGGTCAACCAGGAGAGCCGCCAGAAGATCGGCAGCCGCGGAGCCAGATCAAAGGGCAGGGAATCCGCGAGCTCGACTTGCCTTCGGAAATGATTCTGGAGCGCCCGACGTTGCTCTCGCGAGGCGGCGAACTGTTTCTGGTGGTCGGGCGCTGGCGTCCCTGGGCCATTCCCCCGATCGAGAAGCTTTCGCGCTACCTGAAAAGCTACGCTGACCCCACGCTGCGGCCGGAGTTTTTGCTTTACGTGTGCCGGGTCTCGACTGGGACGCTCGAGTACTGGGGCTCCGGCCACACTCTAAAACCCTCGCCCGACCGGCGCTTCGCGATTCTCCTGCGGTCGGGCGCGATCGGCGCCGGCTACTACAGCATGCATCTGTGGGATTTCGCGCAGGACCGCCTCACGACCATCGTTTCGCTTCGCGAGGCCGACCAGGGCTCGGGCCGTTCATTCGAGTACGACTGGTCGTACGACTCGCGCGCCGTTCATATTGCCGGCGCGACGGGCGGTTTCAAGCGCCGCGGCGGTACGCCACGCTCGCTCGATCTGATTTACCTGGTTGGGCAGGAAGGCTTTTACGATCTCGAAAGCGGGACCGACTAGTCACGACTCCGTGTAACAGGCGGAGTGTTCTGCTCGGCGTGCTCGGCTTCGATCACGCTGATGGTGCATTCCAGATCGGCGAGAAACAGAATACGCTCGGGCTCCGCGGCCGCCGACGGCGCCAGGGCTCGGCGCACATTCTCAGGCAGGCGCGGCCTTCCCACGGTCCACAGGGCGCAGAAAAACTCCGTCAACTGCTTGTGCTGCTCCTCGAGGCTGAGGTTGAGCCATTGCGAAAAAGCGTCCTCGTGCCGTTGCCGGAACAGGGAGCTGACCACCGCCGGCGGGAAGTTCCCGTCGAGCTGGGGGTGATAGTATTGCCCGGCGCCGTTGGTTTGCAGCCCAGCCAGCGTCACGAGTTTCCCAAAGACCGTCGGAATATCGCGCAGGATGCCGTCACAGGCCGCCGCCGCTTTGCGCGTCTGAGCGTCGTCGCGCAAGGGTTCGACAGCGGACTTGGGTTTTTCGGCGGAACGGCTTTTG
>JBBDWJ010000112.1:0-1381 GCA_040902925.1 Bryobacterales bacterium
GCCCCAAGAGGCCGCAAACGTTTGTCCACCTAATTCGTGGACACTACACTAGCGGATGGTCGCCGCGTTGCGGCGAAGGACCGGCAAGAGTACCGGTCCTCACTAGCGGTCAGATGAACATTTCTTCGTCGAGGGTGGCTCGATCGACGGTGGGGCGGCGGCGGGCGTTCAGCGAGCCGACGATGGCGCTCAGTGCTGCGGCCACGCCCCGCGCTTGTTGCACGGGCACGAGAACCGTTTTTTGCAGCGCTTCGGTCGTGTGGTGGACGCGGTCGACCGTCTCGGCGATGGCGCGATCGATGCGCTCGAGCTGCAGGCGCGTGGTTTGCGATACATCGGTCAGCAAACTATCCACTTTGTCGAGCTGCGATTTGCTCTGATCGGCGAGACCGTCGACTTTCTTGAGAATCTGATCGCTCTGGCCGCGCACCTGATCGAGGGTCCTCTGCGCCTGGTCAGCCAACGGCTCCCAGCGGTCCATGAACGCCGTCGCGCGTTCGCGCAAGGTTTTGATGGAGCGGTACATGCCGAACAGGTACAGCATCTGGATCACGAGCGCCACCGCGGCGATCCCGGTGAACACCGCCATGATCCTGAGGTAGAGCAAAAGCAGATCGCTAGGCATCTCGAATCTCGATTACGCTCCTATTTAGGAACCCGAAGCGGCCACGGAGGGATCCTGGCCGGTGGTTTCGCGGTAGGCGCGGCGTCCCGCATCCAGAGCCGCCGAGAGCTGATCTTTTTGGCTATGAATGGCCCCGCGGCCGCGATCAATGGCCTCCTCGGCCTGGGCGCGAACCTCGCCGCTGCGGCGCTTCAAATACTCACGGCCCTCTTCGGCCCGCTGGCGCAACTCTTCGCGCGTCTCTTCGCCAGTTTTGGGGGCGAACAGAATGCCGGCGGCGGCGCCGACTCCCAATCCGAACAGAAAGTACGGTAGTGAACTTGCCATTGTTTCTCCTTTCTCATCCTCGCTTGCGAGTTTGAGCTTTGGCTGAATGTTAGCACATCGACAGTTAGTCGTTCATCGGTTGACCCGTTGATCGGTTGATCCGTTACCCAATTGTTAATCCGTTGATCGGTTGATCCGTTGATCCGTTGATCGGTTGATCCGCGAGTTTGCCGGACAAGTCCAGCGTATTCTCGTTCCACCCGGTCCAGGACGAAGTTACGGTGGCCATTGCCGCAGGCTTGGTATCGGAACACCCGATCAACGGCTCGATCAACCGCCCTCATCCAATCAGCTCGAGCAGAACGCCGTTCGCGCTTTTGGGGTGAACGAATACGTAGCGGTAGCCTTCCGCACCGGTTTGAATTTGCTCTGTGACGAGCCTGCTGCCGGCGGCCTTGAGACGCGCTACGGCGGCCTCCAGGTCAGGCA
>JBBDWJ010000112.1:1391-6263 GCA_040902925.1 Bryobacterales bacterium
TCATGGCAATGTGGTGCAGACCTTCGCCGCGTTTTGCGAGGAAGCGGGCGATCGGCGAGTCTTCGGCGGTTGCTTCCAGCAGTTCGATGCGCGGCTCTCCTGCGGGCAGCATCGCGACGCGTACTTTCTCCTGAGGGACGGTCACAAATTCCTTGGCGTCGAGCCCCACGGCGTCGCGATAAAATTTCAGCGCTTCCTCAAGCGACTCGACGGCGATACCGATGTGGTCGATCTTTCCGCTCATGACAATCTCCTCGCACTCCTGCCTATCTCCCGGCACTCATGCTCCTCTGCTGCACTCATGACAAGCCGGCCTTGGCGACAACCTCGGCGATGAAATCGTAGGGATTGCGCCGGCGGTTGGCGACCTCGTTCGCCGCCTCGGACAATTGTTCTTCGGTGAGGACTTCGCCCACTATTTTCTCCAGCAGGCGCTGGCCAAGCATCGCGAGCAGCTTTTCGCGCCAGTAGGCGGCTGCTGCGTTTTCGGGACGCTCTTTGGAACGCAGCGCCGCGAGCCATTCGCCGATGCCCTGGTCTTCGGTAGCCACTGTGCGCACGATCGGCGGCGGATGCCCGTTGTGGGCGGTCGACAGCATGGCTTCGAGCTGTTGCTGCGTTCGATCGGCGCCGGGCTGGTCGGCTTTGTTGAGTACCAGCACGTCGGCGATTTCGAGCACACCGGCTTTTAGCGCTTGTACATCGTCGCCCATGCCGGGCGTCACCACGACGCTGACGATGCCGGCGAGCCTGACGACATCGACTTCCGCCTGGCCGACGCCGACCGTTTCGACGATCACGACGTCGTGGCCGGAGGCTTCGAGCACGACCATAGCGTCGATCGTGGTGGGGGCGAGTCCGCCGAGCGCGCCGCGCGTCGCCATCGAGCGGATGAAGACGCCCGGATCGGCGTGATGGGACTGCATGCGGATGCGGTCGCCGAGAATCGAGCCGCCGCTGAACGGGCTGGTGGGGTCGACCGCCAGGATCGCTACGGATTTTTTTTCCCCGCGCAGGTGAGCCGCGAGGCGGTTGACCAGACTGCTTTTTCCCGCGCCGGGCGCGCCGGTTACTCCCAGGCGCCAGGATTTTCCCGAGTGCGGGAACAACTGGCGTAGCAGCGCCTCGGCCCGCGGGCCGCGGTCTTCGACTTCGCTCAGCGCGCGCGCCAAGGCTCGCGGGTCACCGTTGCGGAGTTTTTCGATCCAGGGGGAGAGGTCCATGCGCGTCGGTGGGTTTGCCAGGGTGGGACAGACAATCTTATCTGTCCGTCTTTGTCTATTCACCACCCCTGTCTGTTCTTGGAAATTGTCCTTGGAGTCCTATCCGCCTTGGCTGCCGTGTCTGCTCGGGAATCCCTCTGCCCAGGGGAACGGCCAGGGGAACCCTGTCCCGGAAATGGGATTTGGGTTCGTTCGGCGAATTTACTTTTTTCGCTTTTCCCAAGGAGTTCCCAAGGACTTGTGCCGTAGAGTGCCCCTCCGTACGCTGCCAGTGTGTTGGGCACTCCGCGAGCGGCCGTTGTGAAGCGGAAGATTTCGCCCCTAAACGATACATTTTCCGAGACCTGCCGCTTCCAGCATAGCGCATGGCTCCAAACTTCTCTTGCGACGATTAGCGGCTCGAAAAACTCGACAAAAAAACAGCACGCCGCGTAACAACCCATCGGGTGTCTGGGTCTAACAAACGAACCTTGTACGCGAGAAAAGGGGTGGGGCCTAAGGCCCGGAGGGCCTCGGGACAGGCACTCTTCGGGACCCTGGCTACCACCCCGATTTTCTTACCCGCCAGCGCCACCAAATCCATCTTCTCGCTTCCGGATTCCCCGTTGGAGTGCGTAAAGCTTTCGGCTCGAGGCCGTCGCGTTTCTTTCGAACACGTACCGCGCGACAGTCTTGGGCAAGCTACGAGCACGGATAGATATACGCCCCGTGAAGCTGCGTTTGGCCGTGATCATTTGCCGCGAGTAGTATGCGCCGCGGAAGTCCGTCGTATGACTTGCGGCTGCTATTCGCAAGCCAATTCCACCCCCCGCGCCCGTTCGAACATTTCCTGATAGCGATAGTCAGCTCGCTGTGACCCCTGGTGACGGCGGTTTGCGCCTGTCGTTGGTAGAGGGAACAGGGTCGATGAAAGCACAGCAGGTTGTTCGACAAACCTCACTCCCCGAAGATTACAACCACGGTGCGCGGGTAATGCCGGCGCGGCGGTTTTATGAACACGACTACGCCACAATGGCACGAGAGGCAAACGCCATGAGAAAGCACCTTCCTGGCTGGTCCGAAGATCAACGCAAGGCGGCAGAACGCCAGCGCCGGATGTGGCAGGAATTCTTCTCCGCCAGCAAGCAACGCGAGACGGAGCCAGCCGCCGGTTTAGCAACCGATGAAGCGGCGGCGAAAGTTTCGGCGGTGATGGCTCGTCACGAAACCGAACTGTTGGGCTATCCGAACGTCGTCGGGGTCGCACCCGGCGTACGCACGGCCAAGGGCAAAGTTACGGGCGAGCCCTGTCTGGTGGTTTATGTTTCGCGGAAAGTGCCTCGCAGCCGGCTCAAAAAGGGCGAAGCGCTGCCTCGCCGGATCGAAGGCATCCCCGTGGACATTGTGGAAACCCAAGAGATCAGGCCGCAAGTACGATAGCGGCCTGCATTGATGGCATCGGCTCCGGACACGATTGAAGTCTGAAGTTCAACTGAAAAAGGAGAAACACCGATGAAACCACGAACGAAGACCTTCACCGCCTCGCAGCGGTCCGCCACGGAGAAGACCGCCGATCCGTGGAAGAAGTTTTTCAAACCGGGTGCGGTCGATCGGATGGAAGAGATCGAGCAGACCGCTCGCATCATGGAGGTCCAGGACAAGCACGAGCAGGAATTGCTGGTCCTGGAAAACGTTGTCGGCGTCGCCCCGTCGCTGAAAGTGACCGCCGGCAAGCCGACCAAGACCTGGAGCCTCACCGTTCTGGTCGACAAGAAGGTGGCCAACGCGAAGGTGGCCAAGGCTGAAACGGTGCCTGCCGAGATCGACGGCGTGCCGACCGATGTGGTCGAGGTCGGCGAGCTCGTGCCGCACGTTTTCAATGCCGAGGTGCGGCCCGCGTTGCCGGGGTACAGCATTGGCCACTTTGACATCACAGCCGGAACCTTCGGCTGTCTGGTCCGCGACATCCGTCGCTGCTGTTGCAAGCAGGAAAAGGATTGCCACTGCGGGCCGGCGCGCGAGGAATGCCCCGGCGACTATCTCATCCTGAGCAACAACCACGTGCTGGCCAACACCAACCAAGCCAAGCCCGGGGACCTGATTCTGCAGCCGGGCGCATTCGACGGCGGCATCTATCCTTCCGACGCCGTTGCCACGCTCGAGCGGTTCGAGCCGATCGTGTTCAGCTTCCCCAACGGATACAACCTGGTGGACGCCGCGGTGGCGCGGCCTATTGCCAGCCGCAACGTAACGTCGTCCATCATCGGCCAGGTGATGCCGGTTGGCATCAATCAGGCGTTCGTTGGGGGCCTGGTGATCAAGGCCGGGCGCACGACTCAAGTCACCACGGGGGTCGTGCTGTCGGTGAATGCCACGGTCATCGTGAATTACGGCGTGGGATTGGCGGTATTCCGCCATCAGATCATTACCACCGCGATGTCGGCGGGCGGTGATTCGGGCAGCCTGTTGATGGATCAGAACCTCAACGCGGTTGGCCTTCTGTATGCCGGTTCGTCGGAGATCACCATCCACAACCACATCGCGGATGTGGAGACCGCTCTTGGCGTGCGGCCGTTGACCGCAACGCGTTCGAGCTAGCACAAGGGCGTGGCCCGCGGGCGCGAACCCGACGCGAATCATTTGCAGCCCGCATTAGGCGGCATGCTCGTGACCTGGGGCGTAGGTCCCAGGTCTCGAGTTTGGCGATTTTACTCGCGGCGGGGCAAAGACGAAGCAAGGCAAAAGGCAAAGTGCAAAAGGCAAAAGGCAAAAGGGGGACCGGCGGTAAACCGCCGGCCTTACCTGAGGCGTAGGCCGCGGGTTGATCGAGTCGAATACAAAGGGTTGTAAATGTGCGGAAGCGCGGCTTCCCGTGACTCAGCGCATTTGCGAATTTCCGTTAGCGGGGATTTGGTCCGAGGGCTTGCGCTGTTGGATTTGGATACAGAGTCGCAGCCTTATGCGTGGGCGGCGTGGGCCAAGCCTTCATCCGTCCATGCCACTGGAATGAATGCGACGATTTCGGTGCCAACGCCGCGCCGTGAGCGCACTTCGAAGCGGCCGCCGGCCAGCCGGGCGCGCTCGCGCATGCTGAGGATGCCGGAGTTGCCTTTTGTGGTTTTGGAATCGAAGCCGATGCCGGAGTCGCTCACGGTCAACGTCAGACCGTCGTCACCGGCTTCGATCACGACTCTCGCTTCTTCGGCCCTGGAGTGTTTTGCCACGTTGCTCAGGCTCTCCTGGCAAACTCGATAGAGGCATACCACGGCCAGCTTTGGAAGTGTCCTGGGGACGTTGCGGCTTTCGAAGTCGATCCAGAGGCCGCTGCGCTCTTCAACGCTGCGGCACTCGAACTCGATAGCCTCGGCCAGATCCAGGCGGTCGAGCGCCGTCGGATAGAGCCTGCGCGAGAAGAGCTGGAAGTCTTTTGCGAGTTCCGCTAGCTGCCTTTCGAGGCGTAGCGCGCGTTCCGATGCACCGGCGGGGTCGATGCGCAAAGCCTGGACTTCGCTGGCGGCGAGGGCAATACGCGGGGCCAGGTCGTCATGAAGCTCGCGCGCCAGGCGGCTTCGCTCCTCTTCCTGCGCGGTAACGATGTAGCCGACCGCCAGATCGTCGTGTGCGTCGGGTTCCACGCCCAGCGTGCGCAGCGACGCCCGGCGGCGCGCTT
>JBBDWJ010000113.1:0-6239 GCA_040902925.1 Bryobacterales bacterium
CGATCATCTACATCATCGAGGACAACGGCTGCTACGGCCTCACCAAGGGCCAGTTTTCAGCGACCGCCGACGTCGGCTCGACGCTCAAGAGCGGCATTGCCAACGAGATTCCGCCGATCGACACCTGCGCCCTGGCTATCGAGCTTGGCGCTACGTTCGTCGCGCGCTCGTTCTCGGGCGACAAGAAGCAGTTGCAGGCGATCATCAAGGCCGCGATCAGCCATCGCGGCACGGCCATGATCGACGTCATTTCGCCGTGCGTCACGTTCAATGACCACCAGGGCTCGACAAAGAGCTACACCTACGTCAAGGATCATCGTCACGATTTGCAGACCATCGACTTCGTGCCTTTCTTCCAGGAAATTCAGATCGCGGAAGAGTACGCCGCCGGCTCGGCGCAAGAGGTTACGCTGCACGATGGCTCGCATCTGATGCTTCGCAAGCTCGAGGAAGACTACGATCCTTCCAGCCGCATGGGCGCGGTGAACAAGCTCGCCGAAACAGCCAGCCGCGGCGAAGTCCTCACGGGCGTCTTCTTTCTCGATACGAAGAAACCGGACTTCATCGAGTCCCTTAATTTGCACCCGACACCGCTGGCCCACATGGGCGAGAAGTACTTGCGGCCGCCGCAGTCGGTGCTCGATGAGATTATGGAAGAGTTGCGGTAGGCGCGGCCTTCAGCAGATTCCGTCCAGGGGCAGGCGTAGTCAGGCCTGCCCTTGGCATTTCGAGCATGATCCATGAGATGGACCGCTCCAACCCTCCCGAATCTTCGCGTCGCTTTACCTGTCACGCGTGAGATACCTGAACAAAAATAACCTGGCGGTCTTGCTGAACGCGATCAGCGCCCCGCTGACTGCGTTCCAAGCGTGGAAGGCGGCCTTCCAGCCGGTCGACCGCCGCTATGCGACGCAGGGCCAATGGGTCTGCGGCCGGTTGCCGCGGCGGCCTCTGGAAGAGTTGTTTCCGGCCGCGATCGAAACAGATTTGAAAATCCGCCGCGCCGGCGACCGCCTTTGGGGCATGTCGATCACTGTCGAGGAGCTCTGCGCCTTGCTGACGATGGCGAAGGCGCTCGACGCGCGGAACGTCCTCGAAATTGGAACCTGGGACGGCAACACCGCTCTCAACCTCGCCGAGAATATTCGCGGCACGATCACGACCGTCGATCTGCCTCCCGATCATGCCGACAAGACGTCCGCCGTCTACGAGGGCGTGCCGCTTAACCTGACGCCTCGTGAGGAAATGGGACGCCAGCTCGCCGCCGGCAACGGCAAGGTCCGCCAGGTGTTCGGCGACAGCGCGCGCCTGGATTGGAGCACGCTGGGAGGGCCCTTCGACCTTGTCTTCATCGATGCCTGCCACCAGGAGCCCTACGTCCGCTCCGACACCGGCAACGCCCTGCGGCACGTGCGCCGCGGAGGCCTGATCGTGTGGCACGACTACGGAATGGTCGAGGTCGTCTCGAACGTAGTGGACGAAGTGGCGAACCGCCCCGGCTGGAGCGCCTTCGCGATCGAAGGCACGCGGCTGGCGGTGGCCTGGGAAGGCGAGTCGGGTCCGAGCGTAGAGCGGCCGGAGCGGTAGGCACCCGTTAGCGAATGCGCGGAGTGCTTACCGCTGCCGCGCCTCACGACGCGTGTAGCGTAGTCGAACTCGCGCCTGCGGCTGCCCGAGCCGCCGCCACTATGCGAGTGTCATTTCCTGCGGCCGGAAGGTTCGACCAACGAGACATCGTTGGCAATTCCAGACAGCACGACCGGCGCGCGGTCGGGGAACTCGGCAACCAGCGACAGCCGGCCGCCCATGGCTTCCACGCTCTTGCGCAGCGTGGACAGCAGCAGATCCGTGCGTTGTTCGAGTCGCGACACGCTGTCCTGGGTGATGCCCAGCGTCTTCGCCAGGCGCACCTGCGTGAGCTGGCGCGCCCGCCGCAACTCGCGCAGCGTCATCTCTTCGGCCAGCAACACACCGGCGCGGGCCTTCACCTTCTTGCGGCGCTCCGGGCTCAACTTGCGTATCTTGTTATTGACGTTTACAGGCACGATCACTTCCTTTTGAGCCGCGCGAGATGGGCGTCGAAACGTTTATCGGCCTTGCCGATCAACCCGCGGTAGAAACGCCTTTCGCTGCCGCCCGATTTGTCTCCAGCCACGGGTAGGATCGCCTTGCGGCTGGGGTCGAAAGCGAAGGCTACTCTCCATTCGCCGTCCGCCGCGCTGCAGCGCAACTATTTCATGTTGGAGTGCCGCGAGCCCTTGAGCGTGTCCACGCGGGGCCGCCCCAGGCCTGGCCCAAACTGCTGGAGGAGGCGCGACAAGGCAAGAATCTCGTCCTGCACGTCATGGTCAAGCGCATCGAATTCCGGCTCAAACTCATCGCCGATCTCGACGACCCAGCTCATTTCATCCTAGTATGGTACGAAAGACATATGGTGTCAGAGACATATCCTGGGGTTCAAAGGCCAGCGGCCGGGGACAGCCTCCAGCTATTGTCGGCCGACGCTCTTACATCCCCTGCTTCCTGCCGGTTTATCCCGGCGCTTTCGCTCTGACTCGATTACCTTCGGCGTGGCCGGATCTGGCGGCTTTTGGCCGGATTTGGCCGGATTTTCCTTAGGGCGATTCTTCGCCGGTTGCCGCTCGCCGTTTGGGTGCAACGGGGAGATCTTTCGCCGGCCAATCGGCCGCGGCATGGCTTGCCCCGGATTTTGGCATGCTTCGCCCGGAAAGGCCCGCAAATGTCCGCGAAGGTCCGCGTTCTGGTACGGCGATGGGGCTGGGTTGGTGGCTCGGGCGAGTTCGCCGTTGGTTGCGGGCGCTCGGGTGAGCAGTTTTGAGCGGTTTTTGCGATGTTTTTTCTGCTTCGGGACTGAAAACAATGGACTTCGGTTTTCGGACCGCTCTCCGTTGTTATGCCTGGGCCCGTCAGGGACCCCTCGCCGGTATTTGCCCGGCGTTCCGTCCTTACGCTTGCTCTGGTTGGAGGGTAGCACGCGGCTCCAAGCTTTTCGGGGGTTTTCGCTCGTATGTCGTTGATTTTATGATGCGGATTGGGTTGTGACTGATTTGGCTGAGACGGCCGATCCGGAGGCGGGTGAGAGGACCGGAGATCGGTCGTTGTCCGCGACCTCTCGTCGTCACCGATCTCTCCCGTTCGGGTGTCACCGATCGGCCCTCTTGATTTTTCTAGTAGCACGGGATCACCGGAATGGTGTAAAGTGGTGATGTTCGCTCATGCCCGCGAAGAAGCCACCTCCGAGCGTCCGGTTTTCGATCACCCTCCCCAAAGGCCAGCACACGGAACTCGACCGGCTTGCCAAAAGCAAGCGTGTGTCGCTGGCTTGGGTGATTCGAGACGCCGTGGAACAGTACCTTGAGGCTCAAGCTCCGCTCTTCCGCAGCCGAACTACTACCTAGCCATGTCTGCCCGGTCCACAGTCCGCCGCGCCCCTGCCCGCCGTGCCGGTCGCTCGCAAATGCCGCTCCGATTCCCGGAACCGCCCAAGAAACCTCTGCCCAAGGGAGACTGGACGGCCATCGACCTCTTTTGCGGGGCCGGCGGACTCTCGGAAGGCTTCCGGCAGGCCGGATTCCGTATCCTGGCCGGCAACGACACGGACAGTTTCTCTGCGCAAACCTTCGCAGCCACCCACAAAGATTCCGTCTTTCTGCCCGGCCCCATCGAGAGCATATCAGAGCGTTCCCTGCTGCGGGCCGCAGGAGTTCGTCGCGGCGAACTTGATTGCCTGATCGGCGGCCCGCCCTGCCAGGCCTTCAGCGTCTATAATCACCAGCGCGGTCTCCACGACGCCCGCAGCGCCCTTTTCCGCGAGTACCTGCGTATAGTCCAAGGCCTGTTTCCGAAATGGGTCGTCATGGAAAACGTTACTGGAATTACATCGGCCGGCAATGGCCGCGCCATGGCCGACATTCTTGCAGGCTTCACCGCGCTTGGCTACGAGATTCAGACCCGCGTGCTTCGTGCCGAGGAATACGGCATTCCGCAGGAACGCCGGCGTATTTTCTTTGTCGGCAACCGTACGCGCCAGCCCATCATCTGGCCGCAGGAAACGCACGGTCCATATCTTCAGCCCTTCGTTACCGTATGGGATGCCATCGGCGACCTTCCGCCGCTGTCCAATGGTGAAGACCCCGGCGAGCCTTTGCCTTACGCCGCAATGCCGAGCCACGCATATCAGGCGCTGCTGCGCGGCAGTTCAGAGTGCGTATATAACCACGCCGCCCCGCGTTTGGCCGCCATCAACCTCAAGCGCATGAAACACATTCCCGAAGGCGGAAGCTGGCGCGACCTTCCGTTTGCGCTTCTTCCTGCAGGAATGAAACTCGCCCGCCGCTGCGACCACACGAAACGCTACGGCCGTTTGCGTAAGAGCGGCTTGTCCTGCACGATCCTCACGAAATGCGACCTTCATTGGGGATCGTTCGTCCATCCCGAGCAGGACCGTGTCTTGACGGTCCGTGAAGCGGCTCGCTTACAATCGTTCCCGGATTGGTTTCATTTCGCCGGACCACGCACCGAACAATACGTTCAGGTTGGCAACGCCGTTCCGCCGCTCCTGGGCAAGCAGGTTGCGGAAGCTATCCTGTCCGCTCATGGGCTCGCATCCTCCGACGCCGAACAGGAGCCGGCCCGGAGCTACGCCGTTGCCCTCTAGCCCTTCAGAGGCTCTTTGCCAAGTCCCTAGACGATATGCCAAGGTAGATTTCGATCGGGCTGCGCAAACGCTGTTCTTCACACGCTCCCGACCATGCGGACGGCATCGTCATGGCTAGCAGGATCATCGAATTTTTCGGCTACGCACCGGATGACCGTTCTACTGCTGCAACCAAAGCCCGCCGCGACCTCCAGTGCCCCTTTCGCGGCAGAAAATGCACCAAGACGCTGAGCGACGGATTGATCAGCGGTGCCTGCACACTCAAGCCCAGCACCAGGGGCCCTGTAATTTGCTGCCCCATCCGGCTCTACGCCAATAACTATGAGATTCTCCGTGACGTTGCGCGCATAGCTTTCGGTCCGGTCATCCCACTCGTTTCCGCTAGCGCCATCACCGATGCAACCGGCGAGTGCATCACCGTTTTCGGCAAAGGATGGGGCAAAGAACTACGACTCCCCACGAGAGGCAGAAGCGGAGCCTATTTCGTCGATTGGGTTCTCGCCCACATCAGTGCCGAGGGTGACCTGATAAATTTCGTCGCCGTCGAAGTCCAGTCGATTGACACAACAGGCAACTACCGCAGCGAAAGAGAAACCTATCTCAGAGAAGAAACGTTCTCCAGCACGAGCACCGCGGGCTTTAATTGGGAGAATGTGAACAAGCGCATTCTCCCGCAAATCATCTACAAGGGCCATGTCTTGCGGCAGGAACCCCTGTGTCAAAAGGGATTGTTTTTTGTCTGTCCAACACCCGTCTACGCCAAGATCAGCGAACGCCTCGGCGGTGGGCTGCGCCCCTACCCAATTCAGCCTGGCTCGCTGACGATCATGTGCTACGACATCGGCACACCCGTTCCTGCCGGACAACAACGTGCGCTTGAGGCCGGTGGCCAGTTCACCACAACAATCGACCAGGTGGCACTGGCTTTCACCGCGCCAAGCAACCTTCCGGCGCCGCAAGTTTAAGAGGAGGCCATCCGTGCCTCTCTGGAAAGTGCCTAATGGACCGGAGCGCGAATATGCGGGCCATCCGCAGCAAAGATATGAGGCCGGAGCTCGCAGTGCGCTGCCTCGTGCATCGCATGGGCTACCGCTACCGCCTCCACAGACATGATTTGCCTGGGCGGCCCGACCTCGTATTTCCGGGCCGGCATAAGGTCATCTTCGTCCATGGCTGTTTCTGGCACCAGCATAACCGCTGCCGCCTTGCCCATACCCCGCGATCCAATCTCGACTACTGGCAGCCTAAACTAGCCCGCACCAAAGTGCGGGACAAGAAGAATCGCGCAGCCCTCAAATCTGCCGGCTGGGGCGTTCTCGTGATTTGGGAATGCGAAACATCAGACGATAGTGCAGTCAGCACTAGAATAAGGACCTTCTTGAGCAGAGCAACCAACAAACAAGAAACTCGAAGACACAGGCCTGTAGACCAAGTTCGTGTCCGTCCTCTTCTACAATAAGGCCCTTGATGCATCAAGGCTGAGGTCACCACCATATGCCGAAAGAGCTATCACCTGACTTATGCACAGAATCAGCATGCCAAGCCCTCTGCGTGCTCGGCT
>JBBDWJ010000114.1:0-6206 GCA_040902925.1 Bryobacterales bacterium
GTTGAGTGCGTCCAGGTCCTCCACCCCGGCCCTCGGCCGCGCATAGGTCAGGTGGAAAGGAACAAGGAGGATACGCCATGAGTCAGTCTGAAGCGTTGCGGCAAGAAGGTCAACCCGAGGGGAGGTGCTGTCAGATCTGCACAGGTCGCCTGGCCCTCACAATGCCGCCATACGGGGAAACTGGTTCTGGACGCGTGCTTGGCGATGGCTCGTCCTACGGCTGTCTACTTGGTGTTTTTCCTGCCTCATTCGGTGGAATCGTCTATGTCGTTGTCGCCTGATCCCGCAAGGCCACGGCCGCAGGCCGAGTTGGAGACCCTGAATCGAAAGCTGCACTATTGCCTCGGTTTGTATTTCTGTTCTTCCTTGTGGCCGTTCGTGAGCTTTCGGCAAGCGTGCGTGAATCAGAATCGGTAGCCTTGCGCCAGCCAGTAGTGCCAGTCGCCGATAGCTTCCTGGCGCCATGCGCGCCGTGGTCGACGTGCCTCTGGCCGCTCAACCGGCGGCCTTTCATACGACCGACGAAACACCTTGTTTCACGCGTATGTCGGCGTTTCCTGACGACCTCGAAACGATCCAGATCTCGCGCAGCCGCTTCGAGGAGTTCGGGCGCGTAGCCCGCTCGCAGGGAGTCGGCTTCGCGGGCGGCTGCTGCGGCTGCAACCCGGCGTATATTCGGGCCTTGGCGGCGGGCTTGCGAAATTGATGGCTCTGCTTCCATAGTGTTGCGCACTGAGGTTGCGCATTGAGGTTGCGGACTGAGATTGGCGCAACGCACTTTCGCCTCGAACTCTTTGGAGCGCGGGCCGAACAGGTTAAACACGCGCCGCGATGCGCTGGAGCTGGAGGCGCCGTTGTACGCCGAAATGGCGCCCCTGCCGCCCCGTTACGCCGCCGCCGGTCGCGTGAGTCACAAGCAGTTTCGATTCCCCAAACGACGTGGAATCAGCCGTTTACCTCCGCATGGTTCCAAAACCCTTGGAACCCGCTGCTACAATCGAATCAAGGTGCGATAGAACCCGTAAAGGCGCACAAAAACGCTCGGAAAACCGCTCAAAACTGCTCACAGCCCGCGACCAGCGAGCTGCCTG
Organism: Bryobacterales bacterium; assembly: GCA_040902925.1. Lineage (GTDB taxonomy): Bacteria > Acidobacteriota > Terriglobia > Bryobacterales > UBA6623 > JBBDWJ01. The sequence continues at coordinate 1,092 of JBBDWJ010000114.1, forward strand.
GGATAGCCGAAGCGGCAGTTCGCCCGCACTGCCGGTTTGATCCGGCACGAAATGGACACGGGACACCGCCCGCTGCGATTGTCATCTCAAGGGCACTCCATGGCAAGAGGCCTTCAAGACCGGCAATTTACCCGGGTTCGCACGGTTTATCCCCTCGCATACTAAGGGTTTTCGCCTGAGAGACTAGACCTCCCCACCTGACGGACGATCATCTTTCTAGTTGCCTATCCTGGCGGGCCGCAGGACCGGCTCGCCCACGAGCGGCCTTTCGTCCTCAATCGGTATTTCGCCCTCGATCGGGGCCATCGCCGGCGATCGGGCTATTGCGGACCGCGAGACAAACACCGGAACACAACAATGTTGAATAACGAGCAGCAGCCGCATCTGGACACCCGCCAGAAGGCCCTCATGATCAACCTGGATCAGTCCCGCTATGGGACGTTTGCCGAGATCGGCGCCGGCCAAGAAGTGGCGCGCTGGTTTTTTAAGGTCGGCGCCGCCGCGGGCACCATCTCGAAAACGATGTCCGCCTACGACATGGCCGTCAGCGACGCGATCTACGGCAAATGCCAGCGCTATGTGTCGCAAGAGCGGCTGCAGCGCATGCTCGACTACGAACATGCCCTCAATCTGGAACGGCTGAGCGCCACGCGCGGAGACAGCACGAAGTTTTTTACATTCGCCGATACAGTCGCGGCGCGCAACTTCAAGGGAACCAACGAATGCCATGGCTGGATGGGCGTAAAATTCCAGGCCCATCCGCGGGATGAAGACAGCCAGATCACGATCCACGTGCGGATGCTCGACCACGAGAACTCGCTGCAGCAGGAGGCGCTCGGCATCGTTGGCGTCAACCTGCTGTTCGGCGCGTTCAGCCTGCACCACATGCCCGAGCTGATGGTGGAATCACTACTCGACGGCCTGAGCACCGAGCGCATCGAGATCGACATGATCGAGTTCTCAGGCATCGAATTCCGGCGCGTGGACAACCGCGTCATGAGCCTCAAGCTGGTGCAACTCGGGCTCAGCGGCGCGGCCATGTTCGGCGCGTCGGGAGAGGTGCTGCAGCCGTCGGCCTTTCTCCGCAAGCGGCCCATTCTGGTTCAACGGGGCAGCTTTCGGCCGGTCACGAAGGTCAACATCAACATGATGGGCTGCGCGCACCGCCAGTTCGTGCGGGAGCTGGACAGCAAGGAGGATAACGTCGTCGAGCTGGTCGAGATTACGATGCGCAACCTGCTGGCTTCGGGCGCCTTCGATCTCAAGGACTTCCTGTCGCGGGCGGACGTCATTGCCGCCGCCGGCAAGACCGTCCTCATCTCCGACTACTTCGAATACTACCGCCTGGCCGCCTACCTGAAACGCTATACGACCGAGCCCATCGCCGTAACACTCGGAGTGGGCAGCCTGTTGGAGCTGTTCGACGAGCACTATTACACGGCCCTGGAGGGGGGCGTTCTCGAGGCCTTCGGAAAACTGTTCAAGAAGGACCTGCGGATCTACGTGTATCCGTTAAAGGACCCCGCCCGCCAGGAGCTGCTCACGATCGATAACGTCGAGATCCCGGCTGATCTCAAGAATCTGTTCCATCACGTCGTCGAGCGAGGCATGATCAAACAGCTACGCGACTACGACGAGAGCGTGCTGCACATTTTCTCCCGGGACGTACTCAAGCGGATCGAGAGCGGCGACGCCTCATGGGAAGACATGGTGCCGCCCGAAGTCGCCGAAGTGATCAAGCGCCGCCGGTTTTTTGGCTACAGCGAAGCCCGCGCGGTGGATGGCGTCGCCATCGCATAGCGGAAAGAAAGGGACGCCGTCCGACGCCGTCGGCTTCGGGCAGGAGTGCCCCTGCCGGCCCAAACCCTACCGCGCAGTCACCCCTGTACTTGTTGGCAAATCGATGCGTCTTGGTGACAACATGGCCGGGCCGGGTCCACAAACCGCTGCAGCCAAACCTCCCGAAACTCCAATCACGGCGCGTGGCCGGCGGATCGGGAGCCATTGGCTACACCCCGCGCTATGCAGCCTGTTCCCTCCCCTGCTAATCCTTAGCGTCAACGTCAACGCGTACGACACCGAGGTGTTGCTACGGCCGTGCATGGTGAGTATCGGCTTGGCCACAATGTTGTGGATGTGCCTGTCATTCTGGATCTCCGATGCTCGAAGAACTTCTTTGGTTGTCACGGTAACGCTGCTGGCCTGCTACTCCTTTGGGCCCGTTCATACACTCATCGGTAACAGCGGTTTCCTGATTCTGATCCCCTATTTCGTCATCGTTGTCTTGACCTTGCGGGCTCAGAAGCACCTTAGCGCATGGACCAGCATTGCGAACTTCACTTCATTGGCGCTGGTTGGATTGCCCTTGTCGAACATCTGGATTTCCACCGGGCCGCCGGTGCAACTCAGCGAGTTTCGATCTCCTGTTTCGTCACAAACCGCGGTCAACGCAAAACCCTTGCCGGACATCTATTTTGTCATTCTGGACGGCTACGGCCGCTCTGACGTCCTTCGCAGCCTTTACGGCCTCGATAACTCCGCCTTCCTCCAACAACTGCGGCAGCGAGACTTCTATGTCGCCGGCAATTCTCGCAGCAACTACGCCCAAACAAAGCTTGCTCTCGCTTCGACGCTGAACCTCGACTATCTGGACGTACTTCTGGCGGGATTGGACCCTGACACTCTGGACCACCGCACCTCACGCCGGCTTATCCGGAACAACCGGCTGGTCCGGTTCTTGAAAGAGCACGGATACTCGATCATTGAGGTGCAGAGCCCTCTCTATGACGTCGCCATCCACGATTCGCACCGTTCCGTTCGCAAGTGGTGGTTTTTAAATCTGTTCGAGATTACGGTCGCGGATATGACTCCCATGTCTTGGCTTTTGGAGCAGGCCGGCCTGCCGGGGTTGCATGAATTGCACCGGCGGCGAATGGCGCACTCCATCGATGCCACGGAAGAAATCTCCTCGGTCCAAGGGCCCAAGTTTGTGTTCCTGCATGTTTTTGCCGGGCACCCTCCGTTCGTGTTTGGCGAATATGGGGAAGCTAGCAATCCGCCTCGCAGATATAGCTGGAAGAGTGGAATCGACTTTCTCTCTTTGCCGGCAGCGAGCAGGGAGGAATATCGGATTGGGTATAGAGCTCAAGTAGAATACATCAACCAGCGTATGATTGCGATGGTCGATACGATCCTGGCTCATTCAGCAATCTCTCCGGTTATCGTATTGCAGGGAGACCACGGCCCGGCGTCCGGTCTGAATCAATACGACGCGGAATCGACGGACATGAACGAGCGCTTCGCCATCCTGAACGCCATCCACATGGGTGACGGTGGCAATGAGAGTCTGTACGATTCCATGAGCTCCGTAAATACGTTTCGGGTCATTCTCAACGCCTATCTACAAACAGACTATCAACCCCTGACGGACCGCAGCTATTTTTCGACCTGGACGCAACCCTTCGAATTTGCCTTATTGAAGGACGACGCACCGCAATTGGGGAATCGCTAGCGGGCAAGGGCGGGCGGAGGCAATCGCAAACCGCCGCGATCACTCCACAACGCGGCAGCGGCTCTGGTTCTTGACCACGGTCGAGAGCTAGAATTGCCTCAGTCAAATAGAATGGACCGAAATGCAAAGGGCCTGTACTGGACGGGCTGGTTCGCGGCCGTGCTTGCTGTGGGCGGCGTGCTGGGGACCTACGCGTGGTGTCTGTGGGGTTCGCCCGCGTTCGGTTTGCTGGCTGACCAATCCCACCACGTGCACTTCGCTGAAGAGTTTGACCGCGCCTGGCGCGACAGCGACTTTCCGCCACGCTGGGCCGCCGGCGCCAATGGCGGCCGCGGCAGCGTCGCGTTCGTGGTTTACCCTCCCCTGTTCGCGTTCCTCACGGCCTGCTGGATGCGGCTCGGCGTTTCGGGGCCGGAAGCGCTCCGCTTGGCCGTCTTCACAGCGACAGTGGGCATCGTCCTATCCGTTCTATATCTGGCGCGGACGTGGCTTTCCTGGCGCCGCAGCCTGTTCGCGGCCGCCCTCGTGTTGCTGCTGCCGGGCGTGACCTTCGTTGCGCTGGGCCGCGGGATGCTTCCCAACTACGCGGCGTTGGGCTGGGCTGCTCTGTTGCTTGGGGCGGGTCAGCGGGCCCTGCTCGGCCGCCGCGCCGTTTTTAATTCCGCCCTCACAGCCGTCGCGGCTGCTGGCTTGGCGCTCACCCACACGCTAACAGCCTATCTCCTCATCTTGTTACTACTGGTGATCTCTCCCCTACTGGGCAGAGCCTTGGGTTTGCGAAGGATGGCGTGGGCCGGAGTGTCTGCTCTCGCCGCGGCTTCGCTGACCTGCTGGTATTGGCTGCCACTGATGCAAGCCGGCTCCTACACCCGATTGAACTATTTAGTCGAAAGCCACCTGTATCTCGATAGCGTGATCGGCGCGAGCGTACAGGCAGCAGGGGGCGAGTTTCAACAGGACTGGATCTTCCTGAACGATGTGGGCCGCTACATCGTCATAGGCCAGTCGCTGCTGGCTTTTCTTCTGACACTCGCCTTACGCGGCAACAAGACTCGCAACCAAACTATTGAACGGCCGACTCGCGGGGCTGACGGGCAGCACACCCCGCCGGTGGATGTCTTGTTCTTGCGGGCCCTACCCTGGGTGGCGGCTTTCGCCCTTCTTGCCGCCACCGAATTCGGTGGGCGCCTGCTTCTCGAACTGCCGGGCGCCGCCCTGATTCAGTTCTCGTGGAGATGGCAGATACTTATCGCGCTCTGGTGCGCCTTGGCGCTGGCTTCTCTTCCTTGGGAAAAGAAATCATTGCCTCCGGCAATTCTCGCACTCGTAACGCTGGCGCTGTTCTCGCCGCTGCTGGCGGCATCGAATATACAGCCAAGCGACCAGCGCCGCGATCTACCAGCGGTCCTCTCCCGGTTGGAGTTTGAGAAACTGCCGACGCTCGATCGCGCGGCCTATCTGGGGAATCTGCTGGAACAGCGCCCCAATGGGGTCGACACACGGTACTATCTGCCGGCGGCGTTCGGCCGGGCTGAGATCGTTAGCGGCGAGGCTAGTGTAGTGTCCACGAATTAGGTGGACAAACGTTTGCGGCCTCTTGGGGC
>JBBDWJ010000115.1:0-3062 GCA_040902925.1 Bryobacterales bacterium
AGCATCGGTTTTAGCCGCCATCTGAAAATGACCAATTCTGCCACGGGCTGCTAGCGCGTAAAGATATGGGCGCTGACCTAAGCTTCGAAGCGGGCGTTATCTTCTTTTCCCGCACGCTTCGGCTTTTCCATTCACTCAATGAAGCAGACCTCGACGATGTTTCCCATCAGACCCTCGCAAGCCTTCTGCCGATAGCAGAGAAAACACTGAAGCAGGTCCAGCAGATCCGAGAATTTTCCCTTCAGAAATATCCCGAGAATCCGATAGCGGTCAGAGACCAGTTGATAGCTGGCGTACGCGATCACTACGACACCGTGTTTCATCAAGTCGCGCCTGTATTGGCGTTCGCGGTGAGGAAGGGTACGGACTTCAAGCGCCTTGAGGAACAAGCGAAAGAGGCGCTGAAAAAAATCGAGGACAGATCCATAGAGCACGAGGTATCGCTGACGTCTGCACGAACCAATGCCGAGGAGTTGGTTAGAGAAGTGAGGAAGATCGCGCAAGAGGCGGGGGTTTCACAGCACGCCATCCACTTCAAAGAAGAGGCTGACGGTCAGGAACAGTCGGCTTCACAATGGCTCAAAGCGACAGTTTTACTTGCCCTGCTGACGCTCATCGTTGGCGTGGCTTTCTTGATCGCCTACTTCGACCGGATCGGCGCTCTAACGCCCAGTCAAGGCCTGCAACTCGCAATCTCCAAGATCGTTGTATTCTCTGTTCTCCTATCGGCTACGTTCTGGGCCGGCAGAACGTACCGCGCGCACTGCCATAACGCGGTTATAAACCGGCATAGACAGAACGCCCTCGCGACCTTTCAAACCTTCGCGAAGGCGGCCGGAAGCGATGATCAGATCAGGAACGCCGTTTTGCTTCAAGCAACACAGTGTATCTTCTCACCGCAACAGACTGGCTATGTCCCCGGGGAATCGGAGGGTGGTGGCATCCATCAAGTGCTAGAGATCGTTCGTGGCTTCGGACCTAAGTCTGGTTGAGTGTTTCTAGAGTAGTAACCTATGCGGCGAAGAGGCGTCCGCTGCCCCCAACATCTCACGTCTCATACTTGATGTGATCGCTTACGCGTCTCTCCCCTTAAAACAACATTAACCGCCCCGTAACCTAGGATTCATCTGCGCAGGGTACCCTCAGTTTAGGACTGCGGCCCGGGCGCCCTTTGACGCGCCCGCTGGTTGAGAATTCATTTTGCCACGGACCATAGGTGCTCATGAGAACGATCGCGCTGATCGAAGATGATCCTGACTTGCACGAGCTGCTTCGCTACAACCTGGAACGCGAAGGGTTTCGCCTGGTGGGTTCGGAAACGGGCCAGGAGGCGATTTCCTTTCTGTTGAATTCGCGGCCCGATCTGCTGGTGCTCGACATCATGCTGCCGCACACCGACGGGCTGGAGATTTGTAAATCGATTCGCTCGCACCCCGACCTCAACGAATTGCCGATTATTTTTCTGACCGCGCGCGCGGCGGAGACCGACCGTGTGATCGGCCTCGAGCTTGGGGCCAACGATTATCTGGTGAAGCCGTTTTTTGTTCGCGAGCTGATTGCCCGCATCAAGCTGCAGGTGCGCCAGAAGGGCGGCGAGCACTCGCTGCTGAGCCATGGCGATCTGGAGCTCGACCGGCAGCGCTTCGAGGTGCGGCTTTCGGGATCGAAGATCGGTCTGACGGCGACGGAATTCCGGCTTCTGGAATTTATGATGAGCCGGCCGAGCCGCGTATTCACCCGCGAAGAATTGCTCGACCAGGTGTGGGGACATGACCGCAACGTCGCTGAGCGCGCGGTCGATGTGTGCGTGCTGCGTTTGCGCCAGAAGCTGGGCGAGGATCCATCGAGCCCCCGCTGGGTGCACTCGGTGCGCGGCTTCGGCTACACGTTCGACCCCGAGCGGGTCATGCACTAGCGTTTATCGACCGGCTAGACGCTACGCGCGTTTGTTCGCGCCACCGGCGTATTTCAAAGTGAGGACCGCCACTCCTGGCGGTCCTTCGCCGCAAAGCGGCGACGATTAGCCCGTCGAAAACCGCGCCCCGCCGCAACTAACCCACCGTCAACCGCGATCGGTTCTCGTTCGCGGGTTGGCGCACCAACCCCGCCGCCGCCGAGGGAATCCAGCAGCGCTGCCCATCGGCCAGCTCCACCTGATACCAATCGCCGCGGTCGTCGAGCAGCTCGAACTCCGTGCCCGCGTGCAGCGGCTCGTTGAAGCTGGGCTCGTAGGTGTCGCCGTCGCCTTTACGCGCGATGACCTGCTCGGCGAGGATCACGCCACCGCCGCCCTTGCTCGACGCCATCTCCCAGACCAGCGACGCCAGGAATAGCGCGGCAACGCCTCCGCAAACCGCCAGCGCCGCTCTGGGAACGCGTTCGGCGAAAAACAGCCGCAGCGCGGCGAGCGCCCAAAAGGCCACGAAGAAAACAGCGAAGATCCAGGTGCGCGTTCCGGGTGAAAAATCGTAGTGCCAGAACAGCAGCGTCTCGAGGACCTGCGCTTCCTGATTCTGCTCGATCTGATCGACGCGGCGGCTGCGCGCGTAGCGCAGGTTTTCCGTGAGATTCACGTCGCCGGAAAGAAACTGTTCCGCGCGGCGGTAGTTGAGAATGGCGCGGCCGAGATCGTTGAGGCGGAAATATACGTTGCCGATGTTGTAGTAGAGCTTGCCGTTCTGGACGCCGCCGTCTTCAACGATGCTCTCGAAACGAATCACCGCCGCGCGGTATGCGTTTCTCGCGGCAACGGGATCGGTGCGGCTCAGCTCGTTGCCGCGGCGGAAGGATTCGTTCGCTTCGGCGAAGAGTTTTTGGACGTCCGGTTCCCCCAACGATGCGGCAAGCAGAAGCTCCTGTAAGACACCCAACCCTGGCGCCACAAGAAGCAGACTGAGAAGTAGTGTTGGGACTGGGCGTCTCATAGCAACTCGCGCTCCAGTTGGCCCACGGCTTGCCGCGCTCGCTCGATCATCGCCGATGGTTCCTCGGATGCGTACAGGCCGCCCGCGTAGCGCCCCGCTTCGCACTGTTCGAACAGCGCGCGAAGTTTTGCCAGGGTT
>JBBDWJ010000115.1:3072-6203 GCA_040902925.1 Bryobacterales bacterium
CGGTTCCGCGCTGCTCTAACACGCCGGCAACATCGGCAAACGTTAACGCGCCCGGCGGGAGTTCGAGCCTGGCGCCAAGATAACTCCGCAGGGCCTCCAACAGTTCGGAATGAAGATCGCCGGGGCCATTGCTCTTGTTGGCGTCGAGGCTCGCGAGCCTTTGGTTGAAATAGCGAATAGCGCGGCGCGCGCGGCGGCCGGTTTGGTTGGCGCCGCGACGCCGGGCCGTCACGAGAAATCCCCACAACGCCCCGTAGCCGAGCGGTGGAACGATGAGCAGGGCGAGGCCAAGCGGCGAGCTCAGCCAGACCCCGAGCGAACCCGCTTGGTTGATCAGCGCGTCGGCGCCGTCGTAGTTGTGCGCGATGCCTTCCTGGCGGGCTTCGAGCTCGGTCTTCGTCACGGCGGTCGAATCGCGGCCCTCGGCGTCCTGCGCGGTGATGATGCGATTGCCTTCGACCTTCAGCAGTATCGGCTCGCTGCGCGCGATTTCGTAAACGCCGGACCGCGGATCGAAATAAGGCACTTCGATCGGCGGGATCTCGCTCACACCCGAATGCGTCGCCCGCAGCGTTTGCGTAAACACCTTGGTCTTGCCACGGACGACGCCGGTGGCGCGCTCTTCGGGGATGCGAAAATCCCGCGCCAGCGAAGGCTGATTTTCGAGCGGCGGCAAGGCTACGTTTTCGAGATAGCGCGGCCCCTCGACCTTGACGGTGAGTGTAATCGGATCGCCGACGCTGACGTCGGTGGGCGTCGCCTCGGTCTTGATCTCGAACGGGCCGACGAGTCCGCTGAAGCCGGCAGGCCTACCTTCGGCGGGAAGCTCGGCGACTTCGAGCGTCGGCGTGTTCGACGGCACGACGAAATCCTCATACACGGCGCGGCGCCCAAAAATCCCATCGCTGAAAAACTCATCGAAGACGCTGTTGCCGCCACGGCGCTGGACGCCCTGGACCGCGCGCATCGAAACGGTCGCCTGGGGCACGGGAATCGTTCCGGCCTGCTTGGGGATCAGCACCTTTTCGAACTTCACGGTCAGGAAGGTGCGTCCGTCGAGTGTGGCGCGGCCTTTGCGGCCGATCACAACATCGCTGCCGAGGGGAATACGCACGTAGGCGTCCTGCTGATTGGGATCGATGTTTTCGTTGAAGCCGGTGATGTCGAAGCGTTTGTCTTCGAGCAGCGGGATGTTGAAGCCAAACTCCTCGACGTTTCCGCCGACGTACCAGGTGACCGTCAACACGACGGGCTGCCCGACATACACGCGGGCGTCGGAGAGTTCGAGGCGCAGCTTGAAGTCTTCGTTCTCTGTGGGCGGAACGGCGCGGATGCGTATCGGTTGTGTGCGGCGAACCGTGCCTTCGGCGGTGACGTTGATCGCCGGGATCAGCAGCTCGCCGGTGCGTTTCGCTGTGAGACGGAAGTTGAACGTGTAGCCGCGCCGCACAACGCGGCTGATCTTGCCGTTGACGATCGAAATCGACTGGCTGTTGTTTTGGCCGCCGCCGGCATCCTGCACCTGAAAGTCTTCGAGGCCCGAAAGGTCGGGCGGCTTCACTTCGTCGCTACCAGTGACTTGAATTTGCAGCACGAATGGCTGCCCGGCGTAGACCTGCGTTTTCTCGACTGCCGCGCTGACCGACAGCTCGTTCTCCTGGGCCGTGAGAGGGGAAGCCGTGAATGCCAGCGACGAGAGCAGACCGGCCCACGCGAAAAACACCCGCACCGCGCGCGGCCATTCGCAGCTCGGACGTAGTTTGGACGGAAGTACCTTGGACGGACGCAGCATGGACGAGCGCGGCTTGGCCAACCCTGCCATCGTGGTTTCGCGTTTCGCCGAAAAGGAAAAACTCTTCATCGGCTACCAGTCCTTCTCAACCGGCCGTGTCCCTTTCATCTGACGAATCTGGCGCTGCTTTCGGTTGGCGCGTTCTTCGTCGAGAATGTCGCGCGCCGCCTCGTTGGGCGCTTCATCACCCTGCCCTTCCTTAATCTGCTCGCTCTCGGGCGCCTGGGACTCCGCCTCGGATTGCTGCGGCTGCTCTTCGGGCTGCGGCTGGGCCTGCGCCTGCTGCTGCTCGGGCGTCTGCACGCCGGGCTTTCCTTTGGCTGCTTCGAGCGCCTTGCGCAGCGCGTCCTCGGCTTTCTTCTGGTCTTCGTTCGCGGACGGCAACTGCTGTTGCTCGAGCTTGCGCTGCGCCTGCTGTTGGTGCTCGCTGGCTTCGTCGAGATTCTTTTTGACTTCCTGTTGTTGGGGCGGCTGCTGCTGTTTACCCTCGGACTGCTGCTTCTGTTGCTGCTCCATCTGCTTGGCGAGTTGCTCGGTTTGCTGCTGAATCTGCTGCTGCTTTTCGTTGAGCTGTTGCGATTTGTCCTGCACGTCTTGCGAGTTGCCCTGCTGCTTTTGCTCTTCGGAAAGCTTTTCCCCTTCGTTCGAAGCCTGTTGCTGCTGGTTGAGCAGGTCTTGCAACTGCTGCGGCAGATTCTGGTCCTGCGAATTCTGCTGCCCTTGGCCGCTCTGAGGATTCTGCTGCGCCTGTTCGAGGAGCTGCTTCATTTGCATCCGCGCTACTTCAATGTTGTGCGCGGCATCGGTCAGCGCCGGGTCAAGCTGCAGCGCGCGGCGATAGGCGCTCACGCTGCGCCCGAGCAGATCGAGAGCGCCCCGCGGGGCCGCCTTCTGCTGCTCGCTCATGCGAAACAGGCTGTTGCCCGCGTTGTATTGCGCGCGGGCTTCGAGATTGCGGTCCTCCGCGGTGCTGCCGGCGGTGGCGGCTTTCTGAAATTCCTCGAGCGCTTTCGAATAATCGCCCTGCTGGTAGAGCGCGGCGCCCTTGTTGAAGGGTATGCGCCCCGAGGCGGGCTCCTCCCCGGCAGCTTGCTCGTAGGATTTCAGCGCCTCGTCATACTTGCCCTCGCCGTATGCCTGATTGCCTTCCTTGACGAGCTTGCGCGCCGAGGCCGCGTGCAGCGTTCCGGCGCAGAAAAGTATTCCAATCGCCAGCACGATTGTTGGCGCCGCGCGGCACAAAAGCATTGCGGGGTTCCAGTATGCGGCTGTTGTTTGCTTTCTGGAAATCGCCGCAGGCGATCCGAGCCCTACCCGCGAGGGGAGGGTCCATCCCTGC
>JBBDWJ010000116.1:0-6203 GCA_040902925.1 Bryobacterales bacterium
AGCAGTTCACGCAGTCGGTGATTCCGATCGGCGCGGTGCTGTTCATACTGGCTGAAATCGGGAACTTCGTCCAAAGCTGGAGCGAGCTCGAATCGACCCGCGCGGAGGCGACGACCGAGTGAACGTGCTCCTGCTGATCGCCGGCATGCTGCTGCTGGTGCTGATCGACGTGCCGATTGGCGTGGCGCTGGGCGCCGTGGCCGTCATCGCGATGGCCGCCAGCGAAGGAACCCGCACTCTGCCCGATATCGGGCTGGTGCTGTTCGACGGCGCGACGAAATTCCCGCTGATTGCCATTCCGCTATTCATCCTGGCCGGGGCTGTGATGAACAGCTCGGGCATCTCGCGGCGGCTGATCGCGCTGGCATCGGCCATCTTCGGCTGGGTGCGCGGCGGGTTGTCGATGGTTACGATCGGGGCCGCGCTGTTTTTCGCCGAGATCTGCGGCTCCGCGGTCGCCGGCGTGGCGGCGCTGGGCTCGGTACTCATCCCGGCGATGCAACGCCGCGGATACCCCAAAGAGTTTGCCGCGGCGGTCACTTCGTCCGCTTCGACTTTGGCGGTATTCATTCCGCCTTCGATTCCTTTGATCCTCTACGGCGTGATGGCGAGCACTTCGGTTGTAGAGCTTTTCGTTGCGGGTATCCTTCCGGGCCTCCTCGGCGGCGTGCTGCTGATGGCTCTGGCGTATGCGACGGCCGTGCGGCGCAACTACCCGGTCGAGGAAGCGTTTCAGCTCAGCAATCTCTGGCGGCGGGTGAAGGAAGCCGGCTGGGCGCTGCTTTTGCCGGTGATCGTCCTCGGAGGCATCTTTAGCGGCTTTGTCACGGCCACCGAGGGCGCCGGACTGGCGGTGGCGGCATCGCTGTTCATCGGCGTGTTCATCTACCGCGAGCTGGACCGCGCGAATCTCTGGGAAGCGATGGTGCAGGGCGGCATTCAGACCGCCGTCGTCATGCTGCTGGTTGCAACTTCGGCGCTTCTAGGCGAATATCTCACCTCGATCCAAGCTCCGCAAAGCGTGGCTCGGGCAATCATCGATCTCACCGACGACCGCTACCTCGTGCTGGCGCTGCTGAACGTCTTTTTCCTGCTGATCGGGCTGTTTCTGCACTCGGCGGCGGCGATCATTCTGATTGTCCCAATCGTCATGCCGCTGGTGAATGCCGTCGGCATCGACCCGGTGCATTTCGGAATCATCGTAACGCTCAACCTTGGTATCGGCCAGCAGACGCCCCCGGTGGCCAGCGTGCTGGTGACGGCCTGCTCGATCGCCAAGGCCGACATCTGGGACGTGACCAAGGCTAACTTGCCGTTCATCGGAGCCCTGACGGTAGTCCTGTTGCTTGTGACTTACATTCCGGCGATTCCGTTGATTCTGGTCGATTTTTTCTACCGTTGAGCCGCGGCCATTTCCGCGCCCAATCCGCAATCGGTCTCGAAAAGAATCAGCCGTGGCAGAGCTTGCAGGCCTTTTCCTTGGGATAGAGCAGGTGGCCTTTTTCGGTCGAGCCGTGGGCGTTGTGGCAGAGCCCGCATTCCTGAAGTACGTGCACGGCGTGGGGGTGCGTTTTCGTGAAGTTGTCCTCGGCGTGGCAGGTGAAGCAGCCGCCCTCGAAACGAAAACGCCCGCGGCGGCTGACGCCGTGACACTGCGTGCACTCGACGGCTTCGAGCGGAGGATGCTGCTGAAAAGCCTTGAACTCGGCGGGAGGGTTGCCGCCGGTGAAGAAGCGGATCTCTTTGCGGCCACCTTCCCAAACCAGCGCTAAACGGTGCTCCCCGGCCGGCGTATTGATCCGCGCGTGGAAAACATTGGGGAATGGCTCTTCGGCGGCGATTGGGTTGCCGTCGAGCTCGAGACGGCCACCGGGCGCCGTGGCGATGATATCCGCAATCTCGGTGGGCAGCGTGGCGCCGTCGACCGGGCGTAGGATTCTGCCTTCGTTTTGCCCGCTGGCGATCGCGGCCAGCAATGCCGTGGTCAACAGGGCTGCCGCTACTCGCCGCGCAACGTGTGAATCCCCGCGATGCGCGCCGGAGGGTCCCGCTCCATGACCGCCTGCTGAAAGGATTTTAGCCGCAGAGGCACGCAGATAAACGCAGATGGACCTCTCGTTGATCGGTTGATCGGTTGATCGGTTCATCCGTGATGGCCTTCCGGCGGGCGTGCAACTCATGGACCCGGCCCCGCGGGCGTGCATCAGGCGCCTTTGCCCCCGCCCGGATAAACGGGCCACCCGGATGAACGGGTGACCGATCAACCGATCATCCGATCAACGGATCAACCGATCAACGGACACGCACCAGCTTGCGGTCAATATCGGAAATCTTCGCTACGCCGGCCATGCCCATATCGAGCGCCAGCTCGGCGCGCAATAGTTGCAGCACTCGCTCGACGCCGCGCTGGCCGTAGCTCGCCAGGCCCCACAGGTAGGGCCGCGCGACTCCCACCGCGGTTGCGCCGAGCGCCAGCGCTTTGAGAATATCCGCGCCGCGGCGGAAACCGCCGTCGATCAGCACCGGAATCTTGCCCGCCGCCGCTTCAACACACTCGGGCAGCGCTTCGATCGTGCCGCCAACGTAGTCGAGTTGGCGCGCGCCATGATTCGAGACGACGACGGCCGACATGCCGGTTTCGACCGCCTTGGCCGTATCTTCGGCGGTGAGAATGCCCTTGATGACGATCGGCAGCTCGGTCATATCGCGAAGCTGCTGCACGGTCTCCCAGGTCGGCGTCGGAAACGGCCTGCCGGGGTGCTCGCCGGTCACCCACGCCGCATCGGTTTCTTTGTAGATCAGGTTGCCGTTCGCGTCGCGGGGAATACCGGAGTCGCACCAGCGCCGCACGAACTTGTTGTGGATGCTGCGCTCGCGATTCGATACGAGCATGATGTCCACGGTGAAACAGATCGCGCCGCAGCCCATGTCTTCGAGCTTCTCGACGAAGTTCAACATCGTATTTTTTGAGCCGAACTCGCCGCCGGTGGTAACCTGCCACCAGTTCTTGGGGCCGTTGCCGGAAGTGAGGAACTCGTCGATACCGCCGTTGGTGACCATCAGGTGCCCGGACGCCGCCGCGGCCTTGGCGACTTCCTCTTCGCCATTCTTCAGGAAGCAGTTCTTGCCGCCGGCCGGGTCGATGAAAATCGGCGCATTAAGCTGCTTGCCGAACAGCCCGGTCGTGATGTCGATCTTGTGGACGTCGGTCAAAAATCGCGGACGCAGGATGATGTTCTCGAACCCGCGGCGGTTGTCGCGCAGCGCCACTTCGTCGCTGGCGCCCTCGGCGAGGTAGTCCCACGCCACGGGATCGAGTGTGGCTTGCGCGGCCTTCGCGAAATCGAAGACGTTAATGAGGTCTTCGATGGGCGGCGCGCCCGCTTTGGGATCTTCCGCGCCTTGCAGAACCGCGTTCTGCAAAAGCGGCGAAGCGAGCAAAAACTGAGCGAACTGACGGAGAGCCTGACGGCGGTCAACCTGCATGGGTGTTTTTCCGATAGCCCGCCCGGATCGTTCCTGGCTGAGCCGATGCGTGGTTAGTATGACCAAGCCACGCGTTGGATGCAACAGCGGACGCCGAACGCGGGCCCGTGCAGGCCGGTCCGATGCCTGGCACGCTATATAATGTTCGGGTCGCCGCCCGATTCTTCGCGTGTTTTCGTTGATATAGCCTCCGTTCCGAGTCCGGCGCCAGCCGCGGACCACTCCACCGGGAGCGATGGATCGTCGTGCGTCCTGGTCCGCAGACCGCGGGCTACAAACGTTAAGCACCTTTGCGCAGACCCGGCCAACGCTACCCATGGCAAGCGAAGCACCAGTCAACGTAGGGATCATCGGCTCAGGCTCGGTGGCGTGCCGCGTCCACTTGCCGGGGCTGCGGCTTTGCCCGGGAGTCGAGATTGCGGCTATCTCGTCGGTTGACGACGACGCCGCGCAGAAAACCGGTGTCGAGACGGTTTACCGCTCCTACCAGCAACTGCTCGCTCACCCCGGTATCGACGCCGTCGTGATCGCCACGCCCAACCATCTGCACCGCGAGATGGCTCTGGCAGCGTTCGCCGCGGGGAAGCACGTACTGTGTGAGAAGCCGCTGGCGCTCAACGGCACCGAGGCCGCCGAAATGCTTGACGCGGCGCGAACGGCCGGGCGGGTCCACATGACGGCTTTTACGTACCGCTACGCGCCATCCGTGCGGTACTTGAAGCATCTCGTCGATCAAGGCGAGTTGGGAGAAATCCGCGTCGTGAGGGCCTCCTACCTGATGGCGCTGTCGACGCACCTGCTCGGCTGGCGTTCTTCGAAAAACCTGGCGGGCTCGGGGGTGCTGGCCGACATCGGCTCGCACCTGATCCATCTGGTGCAATGGCTGGCGGGTGACGTCGCGCGCCTCACTGCTTGCTCCCGGGATTTCCGGGGCGATGCCGCTTCCGACGTCGAAGACTGGATCGCTTTCCTAGCCGAGTTCACCGGCGGCGCTTCGGGGACCTTCGAAATCTCGCGTGTCTGCCCCGGCCAGGGCGCCGACATCACCGAGAACATGCAGATCGAGCTCTACGGCACGAAGGGATCCGCCGTGTTCTCGCTGCAAGACCCGTGGGGGCTGCGAGTGGCCACCGGCAAGGCTGGGCTCGACCCTACCGTAGTCCTCGAAAGAATCGCGGTTCCCGAGGGATTCCTGAAAATAGACGGAGCGCCGCGTGACGCCCGCGCGGGCGAAAAACGCTGGACCTACCGCTACGACCAGGCATTTCAGTTCATCGACTGCGTGCGCAAAGGCGTCGTGGAGCCGCCGTCGTTCGAAGATGGCCTACGCTGCCAGAAGGTGCTCGACGCTGCATTGACTTCGAGCCGCAGCCGGAATTGGGTGGAGATCGTATGAGACGGACGCTCATCGCATCCTGCGCGACCGGTCTGCTGGCGGTCAGCCTCTCGACCTCGCCGGCCGCCGAGCCGTTCCTGGACCAGGTAAACATCTTCGAGGCCGGGGCGGGAGGATACGCTCACTACCGCGTGCCCGCGATCGCCGTGACCTCGCGCGGGGCCGTGCTCGCCTTCGCCGAAGCGCGCAAGAGCACCAGCGGCGACTGGGGCGCGCAAGACATCGTGATGCGCCGCAGCGTCGATGGAGGAAAAACCTGGACGCCGCAGCGTGTGGTCGCGCGCATCGACGGTGTCATCCAGCCAAACGCGGTCGCCGTGGCGCAGAACCTGGACCATCCCGGCGAGACGACATACAACAATGTCGTTCCGATCGTCGATCGCAAGGCCGGCGCGCTGCATGTCGTGTTTTGTGTTGAATACGCCCGCTGCTACGGCATGCGCAGCGAAGACGACGGCGAGACCTTCACGCACGCAGTCGATATCACGCCCGTCTTCGAGCAGTTCCGCAAAGAATACGACTGGAAGGTCATTGCTACTGGCCCGGGCCACGGAATCCAACTCAAAAATGGCCGGCTGGTCGTGCCGGTGTGGCTTTCCGATGGCAGCGGCGGCCACGCTCACCGTCCCTCGATCGTGGCCGTGATCTACAGCGATGACCACGGCAAGACCTGGCGGCGCGGCGAGGTTGTCGTACGGCACCCTCAGCTCAAAAACCCCAGCGAGACCATCGCTGTCGAACTTGCGGACGGCCGCGTCATGCTCAACATTCGCAACGAGTCCCCGGAACACCGCCGGGCGATCTCCTATAGCAAAGACGGAGCGGCCGGTTGGACCGAGCCGGTGTTTGACGACGAATTGATCGAACCCGTCTGCATGGCGAGCATCGTGCGTCTACCGGCGAAGCCCGAAAGCGGCCGCGGCCGTATCGTTTTCGCCAACCCGCACAGTTCCGAACCGCGCGACCCGAACCGTCCCGAGGGCAGCCACAAGCGCCAAAACGTAACCGTCAAGCTCAGCTACGACGACGGCGGAACCTGGCCCATCGCGAAGAGCCTCGAACCCGGAGTCAGCGGCTACAGCGATCTCGCCAGCGGCCCGGACGGAACCATCTACTGCATCTACGAAAGAGGCTCCGCGCCAGGAGGCGGCGTGCAATTTCTGACCGTGGCGCGCTTCAACCTGGAGTGGCTCACCGACGGCCGCGATAGTTTGGGAGGCAACTGAGGTTGGCGGAGGACTGGCGGGAGGGGGACAGTCACCGCGTTTCGCGGCCGGTAGTTCGCTCATATCGAGTCCAAATAGCGCGAAACGCGGTGACT
>JBBDWJ010000117.1:0-6163 GCA_040902925.1 Bryobacterales bacterium
GGAGTGGCTACCCTCGTGGGCGCGAGCCGAGCTGGGCCGTGACCGCGCGAGACGGATTCTAATCCACTATGTGCGGCATCGCCGGCACCGTCACCTCGACTCCCAACTCCGAATCGCGCCGCGTGCTGGAAGCCATGACGGGAGTGCTGCACCATCGCGGCCCCGACGGCGCAGGATTTTACCAGGACGAATGGGCCGCCCTTGGCCACCGCCGCCTGAGCATCATCGATCTCGCCGCCGGCAGCCAGCCGATGACCAGCGAGCGCGGTGATTTGTGGTGTACCTACAACGGCGAAATTTTCAATCACGACGAAATTCGCCGCGAGCTCGAAGGCGCCGGCCACAGCTATAAAACCCGCTGCGACACGGAAACCATCCTGCACGCCTACGAGCAGTTCGGCACGGCTTGCGTCGAACGGTTCCGCGGCATGTTTTCGTTCGCGGTCTGGGATAAGACGGCGCGTACGCTGTTCTGTGCCCGGGACCGCCTGGGCAAAAAGCCTTTCTATTACTTTTTCAACGGCCGGCTGTTTGTTTTCGGGTCGGAGATCAAAGCGCTGCTGGAGCATCCGGCGGTTTCTCCCGCGCTCGAAGAATCCGTACTCAGCGAGTACCTGGCTTTCGGCTACGTGAGCGGTGAGCAGACGTTGTTCTCAGGCATCCGGAAACTAATGCCGGGCCATACGCTTTTGCTGACGCAGGCGCGCGAGGGACTCAGCCTGCGAACCGAGCCTTACTGGGACCTGCCGCAGCATGGCTCACCGCTGGCTGGCCAACCGGAAGATGACGCCGGCTGGATCAGCGAGTGCCGCCGCCGCCTCGAAGAAAGCGTGCGGACGCGTTTGATGAGCGACGTGCCGCTGGGAATGTTTCTGAGCGGCGGCGTTGATTCGAGCATCCTGGCTGCGTTGATGACGCGGCTGACTTCCGGGCCGGTCAAGACTTTCGCGGTCGGCTATGCCGAGTCGGCTTACAGCGAACTCGAACCGGCGCGCCAGGTCGCCCGCCACATCGGCACCGATCATCACGAGGTCTCGGTCAGCATGGAGGATTTCTTCCAGGCGCTGCCGAATCTGGTCTGGCACGAGGATGAGCCGATCGCCTGGCCTTCGAGCGTTTCGCTCTACTTCGTCTCGAAGCTGGCCACGGAGCAGGTGAAGGTCGTGCTGACCGGGGAGGGCAGCGACGAGTTATTCGGCGGCTATGGCCGTTACTGGTATTACCGCGTGAACTCGCGTTGGGCCCGCTACTATCGCCTTTTTCCCGGATTTTCGCGGCGCGCGCTGCGCTCGGCGATCGCGGATACGAGCCTGCTTTCGGCGGAGCATCGCCGCAAGCTGCAACATACGGTTTTTGGCCGCGGCGACGATCTGGAGTCTCTCTACCTCGACAATTTCTACTCCGCTTTTTCGCGGCGGGAGCAGGAATCGCTGCTGGCGCGAGCGGCCAATAACTCCCATACGCCCTACGACGCCTTTCTCAGCCATTGGCGGCGCCGGTGCGACGCTCCGCTGCTTTCGCGCATGTTGTACGCCGATCAAAAGACCTATCTGGTTGAGCTTCTGATGAAGCAGGACCAAATGAGCATGGCGGCGTCGATCGAGAGCCGCGTGCCGTTTCTTGACCATCCGCTCGCGGAGTTTGCCGTCGCGGTTCCCGAGAATCTCAAGCTGCGCGGCAAGGTTGGCAAATACATCATCAAGAAAGCTGCTGAAGATCTGTTGCCCCGCGAGATCATCTACCGCCGCAAGATGGGTTTCCCCACTCCTCTCAAGGACTGGCTGCTGCGGCCTGAAGCGTCGGAACTGTTCTCGTTTCTCAAAGAGCCCGGCGGGCTGCTCGCTTCCTTTGTCGACGCCAGCGCGCTGGCGGGCTTGCTCGAGCGGCACCGCAACGGCGTCGAAGACGCGACCGACCGCATCTGGCGTTTGCTCAACCTGCAGGTGTGGGGCGACATCCACATCACCGGGCGTTCGCGCGACGGCTGGCCTCGCTTGCTCGACAGCGCGCTCTGCGCGAGCGCTGCACAGGCCAAAAGATTTCCCTCTGCTGAGCGGGAAGGGCAGGGCGGCCGCTCATGAAAATCCTGTGGGTGAACGCCAATTTCATGCACCCCACCAATAAGGGTGGCTCGATTCGGTCGCTGGGCATGCTGCGGCATCTGCACCGCCGCCACGAAATTCATTTTGCGGCGCTGGCCGATCCCCGCTTGCCTGAAGGGCCGGAGCGCAGTGGGGAGTATTGCCATCGCGCGTATCCGTTTCCGCACCGCGCGCCTGACCGGGGCTCGCCGCGTTTTTGGGGGCAACTGCTCGGCGGGCTGGTTTCGCCGCTGCCCGTGGCGGTGAAACGCTTTTGCGTGCCCGCCTTCGGCCGCGAGTTGGAACAGATTCTACGCCGCGAGCGGTTCGACCGCGCCGTGGTGGATCACCTGATGCCGGCGGTACACTACCCGGATTTGCCGCATAGCCTGCTGTTCCAGCACAACGTCGAGACGATCATCTGGCGCCGCCACGCCGAGAAAGCCGCTACCGCCGCGCACCGCGCGTATTTTCAACTGCAAGCCCGCCGCATGTTCGCCTTTGAACGGCGGGTGTGCCGCGAGGTCGGGCATGTCGTGGTTGTTTCGCCTCAGGATGCCGCCTGGACGCGCGAGCTGTTTGGCGTCCCGAACGTGTCGGAGGTTCCCACCGGCGTCGACCTTGAATACTTCACGCCCCCGGAAGAAGTTCCGAAGCAATACGATTTCGTTTTCGTCGGCTCGATGGACTGGCTGGCGAACATCGACGGAGTTCTTTATTTTGTGCGCGAAATCCTGCCGCTGATTCGCCGGCGACGCCCGGGAGCCACGCTGGCGGTCGTCGGCCGCAAGCCTTCCCCGGAAATTCAAAAACTCGCCGACGATGACGCGGGCATTACGGTGACCGGCACAGTCCCCGATGTGCGCCCCTACCTGTGGGAGTCGCGCGTGTCGATTGTGCCGCTGCGCATCGGCGGCGGCACGCGCCTGAAAATCTACGAAGCGATGGCCGCCAGGAGCCCGCTGGTTTCGACCAGCATCGGCGCCGAAGGGCTCGAATACACCGACGGCGAGAACATCCGCATCGCCGACAGCGCCACGGAATTCGCCGAGCAGTGCCTCGACTTAATCGAGCATCCCCAGGATGCCGAGCGGCTGGCGGGCGCTGCATGGGCGATGGTCGAATCGCGCTTTACGTGGGACAAAGTTGCCGATGTGTTCGACGGGTTTCTGGATCAAACGCCGCGCCCCCGGCTTGGTTGGGAAAATCTTGCCTGAACCGTGCTCGTTTTCCAGGGAACCACAACCGCGGCGGCCTCGTAAGTTAGAATGCTGCCGTGACCCACACCACGCCTAGCGAGGCGGAAATCCTCGCCATCGAGCGCCCACAGCCCAGCCTGCTGGCCTATTACGTTATTTCTTCGTTGCGCTTTGGGCCCGGTTTTTTCGTCGCTCTGATCGTCCTTTACTTTCGCTACCAGTCGATGCGTTACCGCATTGACCAAGAAGGACTGTCGATGTCGTGGGGCGTTCTGTTCCGCCGCGAGATCCACCTGACCTACGCCCGCATCCAGGACATTCATCTCAACAGCAACCTCATCGAGCGCTGGCTCGGGCTGGCGCGGATCGAGATTCAGACCGCCAGCGGCAGCTCCAAAGCGGAGATGACGATCGAGGGCGTCGCCGCTTACGACGCTCTGCGCGACTATCTCTACGGCAAGATGCGGGGCGCGCGTCATCTCGATCGCGCTGCGCCGCCGCGGCCCGCGGCAGCACTGCAGGACGGGGTAGCGCTGCCTGACGCGGCGCATTCGTCCGACGACGAACTCGTCGCCGTGCTGCGCAGCGTGGCCTCAGAGCTGCAGGCGTTGCGGCTCGCGATCGAGCGCCGCTCGTCTCAAACAGGTGTGTCCGATGCTTGACGCGCTCAAGCAGCAGATCAAGAACGTGCTGAAAATTCCGGCTGAACCCGAGGCTCCGTTCGGCGCGCCGGGCTCGGTGCGCGTGTTTCAGGCCGGGTATGGATTTTTCCGCTACCGCATGCTGGAGTGGATCTTTCGGCAGCTCAGCGTCCTGTTCGGTATCTTTCTCGTGTTGTGGTTTGTATCCTTCGAGCCGGGCGATACGGTGAAACAGATTGAGCAACAGTTGGAGCAACAACAAACGCCGTTCGAGCAGTTCGGTATCTCGTTGTCGATCGTGGATATTTGGACTGTTTTCGAAATGCTGGCCATCGCCGGCTTTGTCGTGCAGCTACCGTTTACGTTTTTGATGGTCTTCCTGGATTTTGAGTACCGCTGGTACATCATCACCGACCGCAGCCTGCGAATCCGCGAGGGCCTGGTGCGAGTCGAAGAACGCACGATGACGTTTTCGAACATTCAGAACGTGTCGATCCGCCAGGGGCCGCTGCAGCGGTTTTTCGGGATTTCGGACGTCGAGGTTTCCACCGCGGGCGGCGGCGGATCATCTCCCAAACCGCAGGAACACGGCCAGACCGGGAAGAACCTGCACCGGGCTTACTTTCGGGGCATCGATAACCCCGCCGAAGTGCGTGACGCGATTCTTGTGCATCTGAGAGGCTTGTGCGCCTCGGGGCTGGGAGATCCCGAAGAGGAGTCGGAGTCGACGGCCGGGCGGAAACTGGAATCCGCCACGCCGCGAGACTTGCTCGACGCCGCTCACAGCGTGCTCCAACAGACTCGCGCGCTGCGCCGGGCTCTGGGTTGAGGGGCGCTTGTGCCGTTTCCCCGGGCTAGCGCGTGAGCGATCGATAACCGGCCGACCCGGCAAGTTTTTCTGTTCCCTGAAACCTTGGGGCTGTGGGCCGAATCTTTACGTGCAGGGGTGTTTTTCACCCGGTACAATAAGACACAGCGAGTTTCCGCCAACCAGCTATGCCGAACACAACTCCGTCCGCCAATCCTTCCGCGCCGCAGGGCGAACAAGACATCGTCTTTGGCGAGGACCTCGAAGACCATTCCTGGAAAGCGATGATTTTCCAGCCTCTCACTCTGGCGGTGGCCGCTGTGGTGGTGGGCGGATTGCTGGTGTGGGCTTACCTGGAGCAGAACTCGGTTGACCGCACGCTGCCTGTGCCCGAGATTTCGTATGCGCTGCAGCGGAATGAGGGTGTCACTACGGGTGTTCCCGTTGCGATCAAGATGAATCAGATCACCGTGTTCCTGATCGACGATCCGATGGAAGGCGGCGCCGGCGCCGAGCGCGCCAAGCAGATCGTGTCGCACCTGGAAACGACCGTCGCGATGCTTCAGACTCAGCCGGGCCGCACGGTGACCCTCGACATCGACCGCGAGCTGCCCGAAATCGTCATCTCGAAGCCGGACGGCACCGAGCGCCGCAGCATCGTTGAGCTCCTGCCCGGCGATCTGACGCTGGTGGGAGAAACCGACGGCAAGCGCGTGGCGCGCGTCTGGGCCGAACGGCTGACCGATGCGATTAAAGTCTGCGTCTTCGGCGAGCCGCCCAAGTTCAGCAAGGGGACCGAGTTTGGCGATTCGCTTGACGCCCTGTATGCCACCGCGCTGGAACAGGGTGGCGCAATCTCAAAGGGGTCGCTCGACTCCGCCTATGCCTTGCTCGACGATCGTCAAAAGCAGGCGCTGGAGACTCTGCCGATCTTCCGCCCGGACGAACCGATCGAATTGCTGCAGCAATAGCACGATGTGCAACTCCGTTGGTTGGCCGCTTGCCGGATCAAGGCAATAAGCCGCGCCCTCCTGATCTCAGAAGTGGTAGCTCCTCCGGGTTGCCGCCAAAACTCACGCAGTGCTAGCATGGCCCCGCCGACGCTGATCGGCTCGAAGGAGGATCCATGCGAGCAAACGGAAGCTACCCACGGCATCGAACCCCGCGGTTGAATCGCCGCGACATTTTGAAACTTCCCTTGGCGTTGGGTGCCGCCGCCGCGCTTTCGCATCGGGTCGCGTCCGGCGCCGGCACGGACAAAGCCGAGATCGACGAATATGCCGCCGGAAACATCAAGCTCGCCCGCCGGGTTCCCGATGATCTCTCCGATGACGACATGCTCTTCCTCAAGCAAGTCGGCCTGCGATGGGTTCGTGTGAATTTTGCACCGGAGCGCTCTTCGCTCGAGCAACTGCGCGGCACGCAGCAGCGCTT
>JBBDWJ010000118.1:0-38324 GCA_040902925.1 Bryobacterales bacterium
CGCCCTTGATGGTGCCTCCGCCCAGCGGGAAATACATCGGCGGCTGCCGCTCGCTGACCGCTCCTTTGTATCCGCCCGCCAAATGCTGCGGCGGCACCGATCCCGAGATTTCGAAGACCCAGACGAACTCCTCGCGGCCGTTGAGCGTGTAGGGTTCGCCGTAGCGCAAGTCGTGGAGCGTGTTCTCGGGGTCAAATCCCAGCTTGTTCCAGACACGGTTGGTGACAAGCCCGTCGAGGCCCGCGCATTCGTCGACTTCGTTGAAATGCGGCAGCGCGTTTCCCTCGTGAAGCGTGCGGCCGTTGCCGGCGGCCTTTACGGGGGGCCGGTCTACGTTGTTGAGCAGCCCTTCGACCAGATCGGAAGCCGCCGTCAAGTCTTTCAAGCCCTGCTGGTATTGGATCCCGATCGCGTCGCAGCCGAACTCGTCCGCAATGCGCAGAGCGGCGACGTACATCTTGCACTGTTCGAGAAGCTGCCGCTCGGTGAGCTCGGTTTTCTCGTCCTGGCCGGTCTTAAAAACCATGCCTTTGGCGTCGAGCCAGGCGCGAATGCCGCGGGCCTCTTCGTCGCTAACCTGCTGCATTGCGGCGTAGAGCGCCGACTGGCTGAGCCGTTCCTTGAAAACCCCGGTCGGGTGGAGCAGCTCGTCGGGAATGATCGCGTTGTACATCCCCATGCAGCCTTCGTCGAATACGCCCAGGATCGCCTTGCGGCGACGCAGATCGGTAGCCACCTCGCGCCCAACCTGGGCGGCCTTCTCCGGCAATTCCATGCCAGATGCGTCTCGAACGTGTTCGGTGGAGTGAATCACCTTGCCGGCATCGAGCCACTTGGCAAGGCCGTCGAGAAAAAACTTGTCGGTGAAGTCCTGGCTCCACAGGGTGCTGTATGCGATGCCGGCTTTGGTCAGGCTGCCGTTCAGATTGAGCATCCCCACCAGGCCGGGCCACTGGCCGCTCCAGTTCGCGACGGTCAGGATCGGTCCTTGGTGCGTAAACAGACCATGGAGGACATGATGGCTGTACTGCCAGACGGCCTCGACGACGATCAAGGGAGTTGTGGGGTCGATATCCCTAAAAACCTCCATGCCGCGTTTTTGGCTGTCGATAAATCCGTGTTTCTTCAGCGGATCGTACGCGTGGCCCCGGACCACCTTGTGGCCTAGCTCTTCGATTACGGCGGTGAGCTTTGATTCGACTTCCGCTTGCGCCGGCCAGCACATCTGGTTGGCCGACAGCCTCAGGTCGCCGTTGGCTATGAGAACGACATCAGAACCCATTGGCTGAGATTGTAGACGACCGGCGCGTGAGGTTTCCACTAACGAGGCGCACTATGGCAGACGGGCCCCAAATTTGGAGCTGCAAGCGTGATACGCCGCTGTGGAGCGGATCAACCACAGATCAACCGATCAACGGAATGGGTTTCAGGCTTCCTGGGGAAGCAAATGCGGCGGCACGAAGGGATGCGCCTGGGGAACCTCGGCACCTTTCCCTAGCAGCCGGACTTGGAATCGGGCGATCGCCAGGTGGGAGGTTTCCACGGCGCTTGTAGCGTCCATTTCAAACTCGGGGATTGCTGAGTCGGGAAAGCGAGCAAACCAGCCGTAGCGGCCCTCGTAGAACACCGGGCGCCCCATCCCCCACTGTTCGTAGGCGGCTGACGCCAGCTCGACTTGGGTCTCGTCAACGCCGTCGGGAATACCGGTGTGCTGGAAGAATTCAAGATCCTGCTTCCAACGTGAGACCCGCCCGATGAACTCGACGCCGCTCTCTCCGCCGCGGCGCACCGGCATCTCCCCAAACGCCTGCCGAAAATCTACAGGCAGGTTTTCCAGGGCGTATCGCGATGGGCCCGTTGCGCTGACAGCGGCCATTTCCTGATTCAGCCAGGGCTCTTCGCCGGTAAACGGGCTCACTAACCACCACTCGCCGCCGTGCTCGGCTGGCGCCTGGCGGTATGGCCCTCCGGGGTACTTGGCGGAGTCGGGAACGTCGGCGAAGCGGGGCGGCCCCGCAGGGGAGTCGACCGTTTCGGCGGTGCCTTCGGGGCCGCGAGCGGTTTCGACGGGTAGTTCCTGGGCAGATGGGGAGGGCGGCGGTTGTGGCGGCGCGGCCTGTTGCTGAGACGTGGGCGATTCAGCAGCAGGGCTGGCTTCACCGCGGCTCCTGACCACGTTCGAAGCGGCTTGCTGGGGCGAAAGACCAAGACCCGGCGACGCCAGCGCATCTTGGGTCGTTTTCAGGAACGCCGCGAATTCCACCGCGGGCCTTTCCAGCAGCGCCGCCCGTTCCCACAGCGTTTCTCCTGGGGCAGGCGCGGCACTGAAACGAGCGAATGGGTGGATCATGGGGCTCTCCGGCTGCTGACCGCTGGGATGCAAGCACGCGCGAGCCCACAACAGAAGCGGGAAAGGGGATCGAGCGAAGTAGCGGCGCGGCAAGCGCTTAGCCGAGGTTTCCGGCATTGTCGTGGCGCCGGAGGAGTCATATTCCTGCCACCGCGCCAAGAATTTGCAGCAGCGCCGCCTATTTCGAAAGCTATCTTGGAAAGCCTCCCTGCTCCGCGGCATCCGCCCAAGGTTGACCGCGACATTCGACCAAAACACGGCGTGATGTAACCTCGCCGTTGCAACGCTATGCTAGGGTCAAGGCACCAAGAAACGTCATGAAAACATCTCGAGGAACAGCATTCGTCCGGTTCTCGTTGGCCGCTGCGCTGGCCTGCGTTTGGACCTTCCTGCCCGCCCAAACCGCTCCGCAACAGGGCTGGCGCTGGCTCAAAGGCAACTTGCACACGCATACGGTCAACAGCGATGGCGACAGCGCGCCGGACGCGGTCGCGCGCTGGTACAAAGAACATCGCTACAACTTCCTGGTGCTCACCGATCATGACTTCCTCACCGAGCCGGAAGGGCTCAACGCCATATTCGCGGCGAAGGAAAAATTCCTGCTCATCCCGGGCGAGGAAGTCAGCGCGAAGCACGACGGAAAGCCGATCCACATCAACGCCTTCAATGTCGGCTCGACCATTCTTCCACTGGGCGGCAGCAGCATACTCGACACCGTGCAGAGGAATGTCGACGCCATCCGGCAGGCAGGGGCGATGCCTTCGCTCAATCACCCGAACTTTCACTGGGCGGTAAGACCCGACGAGCTGCGCCAGGTAAACGGGCTGAAGCTGTTTGAGGTTTACAACGGCCATCCGACCGTCAACAACTGGGGCGGCGGCGCATTCGAGAGCCTCGATGAGATGTGGGACGTGGTGCTGACCGCCGGCCGCGAGGTCTACGGCGTCGCGGTCGACGACGCTCATCATTTCAAAAGCATCGGCCCGCAGTACTCGAATCCGGGCCGCGGCTGGGTGATGGTGAAGGCTCGCGAGCTCTCCACTCGCGCCGTGATGGACGCCCTCGAAAACGGAGACTTCTACGCCTCGACGGGCGTGGGGCTGGAGGAGGTCGAGCGACTCGACAAGGGATTGCGGCTTAAAATTTCCGAAGCGAGCCAGATTCGGTTTACCACAGAGTTTCTTGGAGCGAACGGCAAGCTGCTGAGCCGTACTTTTGATAACCCCGCCGAATACGTTCTCAAGCCCGGCGAAGCCTATGTTCGCGCGCGGGTTACGGATTCGAATGGGAATCGGGCTTGGGTGCAGCCGGTGTTTGCGCGGTAAGGAACCAGACTGTGGTCAGCAAGGCGGGAACGTTCCGTCGGGCTGGCCGGCAGGAACTCGCGGCCTTACGGCGACGGGCCGGCGGAAGTAGCTGCACTTACTTCGAGGGGGAGTGCTCGACCTGACACAGAGGGTTTCGCTCGAAGATGTACTCTTCAACGGGAACGCCCCCAATCAGGTGTTCCTGAACGATGCGCTCGGCGACTTCGGGCGTTACTGAGTGATACCAGGTTCCCTCTGGATAGACCACAGCGATCGGCCCCTTGCGGCAGACGCGCAGACAATTGACCTTGCTGCGATAGACGCAGCCTTCGCCGCCAGCGATTCCCAGCTCGCCGAGCCGTCGTTTCAGGTAGTTCCAGCTCTCGAGCGTCGTTTCGCGGGGCGCGCACTTGGGCTGGCTCTGGTCGGCGCAAAGTAAAATGTGGCGCTGGTAGCGGCCCGTGGGCAGCGAGGGTTCTCGCTCCGGCTCCGTACCATCGGATGAACTCTCGCCTGCCGGCACATTCCCCATAGTTGTCTGATAGTAGCGCGGTTGCCGGCTCGCCAGACGCGGGCCCGTCCTTCTGGGATCGGCGGCCAAGTCCTTCGGAAACACGGAATTTGCCGCGCCATCCCGTGGGAACTCCAGTACCATAAAGGTAACTTGACGAAGCGCTTTTCGTCCAAACACACAGGGGCAGGTTCGGGAACCCCAAAGGGAGCGGTGTTATGAGACGTGGTCTGGCGGTTTTTCTCACACTCTTTGCCGCGGTGGTCGTGCTGATGGTGGTGGCCGACACTGCGTTCACGCAGACAGAAGGGCCGATCTCGACGGGTCCGCGGCGTCCGCCGGGAAGACCACCCGCTCCGGGCGGACCGATTTCGGATGCTCCCGTAAACGACCCCAGCCAGCCGCCCATCGAGACCCGGCCTCGCCAGCCCATTCCCGAAGACCAGCCGCTGTTCACGGCCGATACCAACGTCGTCAACGTTGACGTGGCCGTGGTGGACAATCGCGGCAATTTCATTCCGCAGATTCCGCAGCACCACTTCCAGATTCTTGAAGACGGCGTGCCGCAGCAGATCGTCAGTTTCGGGCCATCCGAGGCGCCGATGACAGTTTGCCTGTTGATCGAGTTCAGCAACCTGTTCCAGCAGTACTGGTCAGAAACCTGGTATCAGACGCTGACCGCCGCCTATGGCTTTGTGGAGACGCTGCGTCCCGACGACTGGGTGGCAGTTGTGGCCTACGACCTGAGGCCCGAAATCCTGACCGACTTCACGCAAGACAAGCGCAAGGTTCAAGAAGGAATGCAGCGGATGCGGATCGCGGGCTACTCCGAGTCGAACCTTTTCGACGCGCTCACCGAAATGTGTGAGCGCATGAAAGACATTGAGGGCCGCAAGTCGATCGTTCTGATCGCCTCCGGCCGCGACACCTTCAGCAAGCTGACCTTCGGCGAAACCCGCCGCATCGTGCAAGAAGCGGGCGTTACCGTGCACTCCATCGGGCTGATGCAGGCGCTGCGGGAATGGTATGACGCTCGCGGTTATCTGGGGCCGATCGCCCGGCTGGATTTCCTGCAGGCCGATAATCAACTGCGCACGTTCTCGAAAGAAACCGGCGGCTTGTCGTTCTTCCCGCGCTTCTACGGCGAGTTCCCGACAATCTTCCAGGCGCTCAACTACACAATTCGCAACCAGTACTCGATCAACTACCAGCCCACCAACGTCAAGCGCGACGGCAAGTTCCGCGAGATCACGGTGAGACTGGTCGATCCTGAAACCAACAAGGAACTGCGCATTACAGACCAGAAGGGCAAGCGGGTCAAGTACAAGATCATCGCCAAGAACGGCTACCTGGCCCCGCGCGAAGTGGAATAGCGAAACGCGCCGCGGGCGGCTCAGGGTAGCGTGTGTTTCACTTTCGGCCCCAATGATTTTTGAGCCAGCGTAATGGGCGTCGCTCATTGCATCGGCAGTCTCGTAAGTACCGTCCGGCTCCTCCACACGAAGCTCCGCACTGATGCGCAAAGGCGCAATGTTGTCAAGCGTTCGATCTTTCGAATTTAGAGCAACATCGCGATGCGTTGACAGTTTTGTTGCGGCGCTGTTACGCTGACCGAGCCTTCATAACGCATAGCTTCCTGCGCCAGCGTTTTTCTTGTTCACCCCCCATGCAGCCATCACCCAAAGTTCTTTTGATCGACGATAACCGTCACGGCCTGATCGCGCGGCGCACCGTGCTCGAAGAGGCCGGCTATCAAGTGGAGACCGCGAAGGACGGCAAGGAAGGCCTTGAAAAATTCGCCGCGACCGCGTACGACGTCGTGGTCACCGACTTCCGCATGCCTCATGCGGGCGGGGCCGAGGTGCTCCAGCGCGTGCGCCAGGCTGACAGGCGCGTCCCGGTGGTGCTGCTTTCCGGCTACGTGAGGCATCTGGGGCTTAGCGAAGAATCCACAGGCGCCGATGTCGTTCTAGCGAAAGGGCCAACCGAGGCGCAGGATCTGCTGCGGGCTATCGCGCGCGTGCTGCGCAAGAAAAAACCGGCGTCTCAGCGCGGCGGCCAGCAAGGCAAGCGTGCCGGGGCTTCCGGCTAAGTCGCTGTTGAACGCGGTATTTCAGGCCCGCCGCTCCACTCACAGCGCAACAATCCGACACGGAGGCAGATCATCGTGATTCAGATCACCTGGCTTGGGCATTCCACGTTTACAATCCGGCTCGAGACGGGCGAAGTGATTTTGATTGACCCGTGGCTGCAGGGAAATCCGAAACACCCCCAGGGCTTTCAGCTTGACCGCGTCGACGCTCTGCTGCTGACCCATGGCCACGGCGACCACATCGGCGATGCCGTTGCGGTGGCAAAGAAATTCAAATGCCCCGTCGTCGCGATCTATGAGATCTGCCAATGGCTCGGCACGAAGGGTGTTGAAACGGCCTCCGGGATGAACAAAGGCGGCAGCCAGACCGTGGCTGGAGTGAAGGTCACCATGACACACGCCCAGCACAGCAGCATGATCGAGGATGAAGGGAAGATGATCTACGCCGGGGAAGCCGCCGGTTATGTCCTGCGGCTGCCCGACGGCCGCGCAATCTACCACGCCGGTGACACCAACGTCTTCAGCGACATGCAGTTGATCCGCGAGCTTTACCAACCCGAACTCGCGATGCTTCCGATCGGGGATTTGTATACGATGGACCCCCGCGAGGCCGCCCTGGCCTGCCGGTTCTTGAAGCCGAAGAAGGTCTTGCCGATGCACTACGGCACGTTTCCGCCGCTGACGGGAACTCCCGAGCAGCTCAGGAAGTTGTTGGGCAAGCACGCCGACACGAAGGGAATCGAAGTGGTCGCGCCGAAGCCCGGAGAGGCGTTCGACTGGTAGCCCGGGGCGGTGCGCCATACCTCAAAAGGGTCACAAGGGATTGAGCGGCCGACTACCGCTTGCTGACGCGCGCGGTTCGGATTTGCGGCAGGATCTGGCGAAGAATCTTAGATCCGGTTGATCAACGTCGCCACGTAGGCCGCCCCAAACCCGTTGTCGATGTTGACCACGGAGACATTGCTCGAACAGCTATTCAGCATCCCCAGCAGCGCGGCGAGGCCGCCAAAGCTCGCGCCGTAGCCGATGCTGGTCGGCACCGCGATCACCGGTACCGAAACCAGCCCGCCTACGGCGCTCGGCAGGGCGCCTTCCATTCCGGCGCAGCAAATGATGACCCGCGCGTCGGCGAGCCGGTTGAGATTCGACAATAAGCGGTGAATCCCGGCCACTCCGACGTCATAGATCTTCTCGATCTCGTTGCCCATCACCTCGGCCGTCACCTGGGCTTCTTCGGCGACCGGGATGTCGCTCGTGCCCGCGCACAAGATTCCGATCTTGCTTTTACCCCGGATCTGGCGGTCTCCCCAGACGCGGATCGCGCCCGAGCGGGGAAAATATTCGGCCTCCGGCGCGATCGTTTTGACCGCTTGAGCCATCTCGGCGTCGGCGCGCGTCACCAGCAGGTTTTTCGAGCGCTCCAGCAGCTTCGCGCTGATACCAACGACCTCGTCGACGGTCTTGCCGCGGCCAAGCACGACTTCCGGCATGCCATGCCGCAGCGCGCGGTGATGATCGACCTTCGCAAATCCGAGGTCTTCAAACGGCATGTGCGCCAGTTGGCGCAAAGCTTCGTCAGGCGTGCGCGCGCCGGCCTGCACCTCTTCCAGAAGCTTGCGTAGGTGGTCTTCCGTCATGTCCTGCGAGGATAGCTAAAAGTTGAGCCGGTCGCCAACCTTGAGGTTGTGCGCGGCCGCCTGACCGGCGGCGATCTCCAACACGAACTGCGCGTAGGCGTTGCCGCCGTAGCTGGGGCAATCGTCGCGGCGCTCCCCTGGACAGGGCGGTGTGTTCGCCGAGATCTCGACGATTTGGTGATTGGCGTTGATCCAGAGAATATCGAGCGGGATTTTGGTGCGGAACATCCAAAAGGAGCGCTCGGCCTCGTCCATGAAAACGAACAGCATGCCTTTGTCGGGCGGCAGGTCCTCCCGGAACATGAGCCCGCGGGCCTGGTCGAGGATATTCAAGGCAACTTCGGCGCGGATCGTCGTGCCATCCGGGTAGCTAACCGGCATCGTCGAGAGGCCCGATGGGGAAGCGCCTGTTTCGGAAGCCGTCGGCGAGCAGGAAAACGCCGCGGCGCAGGCAAGCGCGGCAACCAAGCGGGCGGCTGTTGAGAACGCTTTCTTTCGAGTCATGACAGGAACCTGCGCGCGACGGTAGGGACGCCTCTCTACAATGCTCCCTTACACATCGCCGGAAGTATTCCGACTCAGCCCGAGTGTATTCAAATGATGTGCCCACCTGCGCGGATGGGGCTCAGATCGCCTGCGGCGATGTTACCTGTGCAGAATCTCCGTCGACGCCCTAGTATTCCAGCAAACGCTCGGCCGCCGCGCGCACATCTTCGACAGCGGGCAGGGCCTCCAGCTCCAGGTTCGGCGCCGAGGGGATGAAGCAGTCGTCGGCGCCCACGCGGGCGACCGGAGCATCCAGCCAGTCGAAGCATTGGTCGGCGATTCGCGCCACGATTTCGGCCCCAAAACCCATCGTCAAGCTGTCCTCGTGGGCAACCATGACGCGGTTGGTTTTCTTGACGCTCTCGAAAACCATCTCCTGATCCCAGGGAATGATCGACCGCAGGTCGATGACTTCAACGGAGTAACCCTGCTCTTCGAGTTCTTCGGCGGCCTTCAGGGCCAGATACACGGTGCTGCCCCAGGTGACGATGGTCAGATCGTCGCCGGCGCGGCGAATACGCCCCTTGCCGAACGGGATCAAGTAGTTCTCATCGGGCTCGGGGCTGCGGGCGTCGATGCGCCGATACAACCCCTTGTGCTCCAGGAACAGCACCGGGTCTTCGCAGCGCGCCGCTGTTTTGATGAGGCCCTTGGCGTCGGAGGCGCTGCTGGGATAGACAATGTACCAACCCGGGATGTGCGAGAAAAACGCCTCGATGTTGGCCGAATGCCACGGTCCGCCCTTGATGTAGCCGCCGCAGGCGACGCGCACGGTCATCGGGCATCCCCAGGCCCCATCGCCGCGCCAGCGCAGCGTCGCGATCTCATCGCGCATTTGCATGAAGCCGGGCCAGATGTAGTCGGCGAACTGAATCTCAACGATCGGCTGATAGCCGCCGGTGGCCATGCCGCTGGCGATGCCCACGATCGACGCCTCGGCCAGCGCCGAGTTGACGACGCGCCCGGGGAACGCTTCGCCCAGGCCGCGCGTGACGCCAAACACACCGCCTTTGGGGTCGCCGATGTCCTCGCCCCACATCACGATCTTCGGGTTGCGCTCCATCTCTTCGCGCAGGCCGCGGTTGAGCGCCTGCACCATGCTGACGGCTTCTTCCGAAGCGTAATTGGGTTCGTTCTCTTCGGTGACGGGCAGGTTTTTCGAGAAGACGTGTTCGAGGAAGTCGTAGTGGGTGGGGTAAGGGTGGGAATCGGCAGCGTCGGCGGCCTCGTCTACCTCGACCTTGATCGACTCGCGAAGACTCTTGATCTTCGACTGGCTCAATAAATCGTGGCGCAGCAGATAGTTCTCGGTCTGCAGGATCGGGTCACGCTCCTGCATCGACTCGATCTCTTCGTTGCTGCGATATTTCCGCTGGTCGTCGGACGAGGAATGCGAGTCGAGCCGGATGACGTTGCATTCGATCAACGCCGGGCCGTCGCCCTTGCGGATGCGCTCGATCAGCGGCGGCACCAACTGATACATCGGCTCGAACCAGGTGCCATCGAGGTGATACACGGGCAGCCCGAAACCCTCGGCGATCTGATGGATCTTCGAAGCCGTCTGGAAGTGCTGCGGCACGCTGATGGCGTAGCCGTTGTTCTGAACAACGAACAGCACCGGCAGCTTCTCGCGGTGGGCCCAATTGAGCGACTCGAAGAACTCACCCTCGCTGGTGGCGCCTTCCCCGGAGGAAACATAAACAACCTGGTCAGTCCCGTTGTGCTGGCAAGCCTTCGCCATGCCGACGGCCGGCAGGTATTGCGTGCCGGTGCAGGCCGTCTGGGCCACCAGATTCAGGTCCCGCGAAGACCACTGTTCAGGCATGTTGACGCCGCCCGAGTTCGGGTCGCCATCGCGGTTCAGCATGCCCAAAAAGACGTCCTTGAGCGGCATGCCCAGCGCAATCGCCACGCCCTTCTCGCGGTAGTAGGTGTAGAACCAGTCGTGCTTGGGCCGCAGCAGGATCGACATGCCCACCTGGACCTTCTCGTGCCCGCGCGTGGATGCGTAAAAGCCCACCTTCCCCTGCCGCACGAACACTTTCAGCCGCTCCTCGACGTAGTACACGCGGAGCATCTTTTCGTAGAGCTCCAGCGTCACATCGTCGGGTACGATGCGGTCTTGTTTGGAAGGAGGTTTTTCCAAGGACGTTCGGGCCATGATTCGCTATTCCTTTACCGTTCGTCGATTTCCCTCATCGTCCCGCCGCGCCATCCAGAGGGCGCGGACACCCCCGCACGCCACAACAGTTCCATTCACGGGGGATCGTTCCCGGCTACTGCACTGGATGAATTGCGTGTTCAGGTGGTAGCAGGTCGGGATCTTGAGCTCTCACCGCCGGAAAACCGCTCCGAGCCGCTGGCTTGCCGGGTGAGCTTATCAATTGGGTGGGCCGAGTAGACCCTTGTAATTAAGATACCCTATCACGCCGCCGGTGGAACGCCGCCCGGCGCGTATGTGGGGACCGGTACTCGTGCCGGCCCCGGCGGGTCGCAGACCCGCCCGTGAGCCGGCCATTCCAGTCCCTCAAGCAGGCCCGTGCGCCGGCGCCCAAGCTTCCCGTTTTCACCTTTTGCCTTTTTGCACTTTGCCTTTTGCCTTGCCTTCTCCCTCTGGACCTCCTTTCGTCGCAGTTCCACGGCGAAGGACCGGCAAGAGTACCGGTCCTCACCTCCCGCCGTCCTTACTTGCCCGCTCCAATACCCATCTGCGACGCTGATTCTTCGCGATGCGCGTCTGCTTTATCAGCCACAGCAACTCCCCCTGGGCGCCTTACTACACCCGCTATTTTCAGGAGCGCGGCCACGAGGTGCATCTGCTGTCGTTTCACCCGCAGCTCATCCCGGGGATCACGATGCACTACGTGGGAGCCGAGCCGGCCGACGGACGCCTCCCCAAGTGGATCTACCTCTGGCGAGTCCCCCGCATTCGACGCCTGCTTCGCAAGCTACGGCCGGATGTGGTGATGGCGACCTACGTGCGCTCGAACGGCCTGGTCGGGGCGATGGCGAAGTGCAGCCCGCTGGTCGTATCCTCTCGCGGCGTCATCGACTACGACTTCGGGCTGCCGCCGGCCCTCAACGCGTGGGTAGTGCGCTGGATCGCCGGGCGGTCGGAGCTGCTGCACGCCTCCAGCGACGAGCTTGCCGAGGGATTCGAGCGCTTTGGGGTGCCGCGTGACAAATTCACGGTCATCCCGGTGGGCACCGACACGCAGATCTTCGCGCCACGCCCAGGACCCCGGCCGCCAGGCCCGTTGCGTATCATCTGCACGCGCAAACATGACGCCTTGTACGACAACGAAACGATCATCCGCGCGCTCGCCAAACTCAAGGCTGAAGGTCTCGCATTCGAGTTTCGCTTTACCGGCAGCGGCAGCCTGATCGGCTACAACAAGCGCCTGGCCGGCGAGCTTGGCCTCAACGATCGTGTGGAATTCCGCGGCGACGTCGCCCACGAGCAGGTTCCCGATGAGCTGCGCTGGGGCGACCTTTATGTTTCGGCGGCGGAGTCCGACGGCGCTCCCAGCTCGCTGTTCGAGGCGATGAGCTGCAAGCTGTTTCCCATCGTCACCGGCGTTCGCGCCAACCAGGATTGGATCACGCATCGCGGCAACGGCTATCTGTTCCGGGTGCACGACAGCGAAGACTGCGCCGCGGGCCTGCGTTTCGCGGTTTCCGAACCGGAACGGGTGCGCGAGGCTCAGGAGCAGAATCGCAAAACCGTCGCCGAGCGCCTGGATCGCGCCACGGGCCTGGCGCGGCTCGAAAAGCTGCTGGAAAGAGCGGCTGCCATGCGCCGCTGAGGGCCAAAGTCCCCCATTTTGCACCCTGTGGTATCTTGGAATCGGAATTTCCCACCCGCCGATGAGCACCTTACAGTTGAAATCCCAGTTGATGACCGATACGGAAATCGACAGGACGTTGGTCCGCCTGGCTCACGAGGTTGTTGGGAAAAACGACAGCTTTGAGCGGCTCGTGATCGTCGGCATCAAGCGGCGGGGCGCCGTGCTGGGCGAAAGATTGGGAGAGAAGATCGAGCAGCTTGAAAAAAAAGCCGTTCCCGTCGGAAGCCTCGATATCAAGCTGTACCGGGACGATCTCACGACGGTCGCCGAGCAGCCGGTGGTCGCCGGCGCGCAGCTTCCGTTTCCCCTGGCCGGCAAAGACGTGATTCTAGTAGACGATGTGCTCTACACGGGGCGCACCACGAGGGCGGCGCTCAATGCGCTGTTTGACCATGGCCGGCCGCGCTCGGTGCAGTTGCTGACGCTGATCGACCGCGGGCACCGTGAACTGCCGATCGAGGCGCGCTTCGTCGGGCGCTTTGTTTCGACCGCGGACAACGAAATCGTGGAAGTCAAGATGCAGTCGATCGACGGCGACGAAAAAGTTCTGCTCGTCGAAAAGGTGGACTAGGGTTGAGTCAATCGGTCACAGATAACCCGCAAAGCTCTCCGGCCGCCGCCGCCAGAGCCAGGATGAGTCCCATGTCCCGCAGCCTGCTCGGAATCGAAGGTCTCAGCCGCGATGAGATCGAGTGGCTGCTCGAAAAGGGCCGCAAATACAAGCCGATGCAGACCGAGTCGGTGAAGAAGCTCGACACCTTGCGCGGCAGGACGATCGTCAACCTGTTCTTCGAACCCTCGACGCGCACCCGCACGAGTTTTGAAATCGCCGCCAAGCGGCTCGGCGCCGACACGGTCACGATCTCGGGCGACGGTTCGAGCTTGTCGAAGGGCGAATCCCTGGTCGATACGCTGAACACGCTTTCGGCGATGCGGCCCAACGCCATCGTGATGCGGCATTCCGCCTCCGGCGCGCCCCACTTCCTGCAGCGCTTTCTTTCGACCCCGATCATCAACGCCGGCGACGGCCAGCACGAGCATCCTACGCAGGCCCTGCTCGACGCGCTGACGATTCTCGACTACCGCAAGAGCCTCGAAGGCCTGCGGGTAGCCATCATCGGCGACATTGCGCACAGCCGCGTGGCGCGTTCGAACGCCCACCTGCTGTCGAAGTTCGGCGCTGATCTGGTTCTTTGCGGGCCGGCGACGATGCTGCCGCCTTCATTGGCTTCGCTGGTGCCGGGCGTGACCCTGACGACCAATATGGAAGAGGCGGTCAGCGGCGCGGACGTCATCATGATGTTGCGCGTGCAACTCGAACGCCAGAACATGTTGAGCTTCCCTAAAAACGAGTACTTCCAGTTCTACGGGCTCAACATCGAGCATCTAAAACTGGCCAAGCCCGACTCGATCGTGATGCATCCCGGCCCGATCAATCGAGGCCGCGAGCTGTCGTCGGAGGTAGCCGATTTTCCGCGCTCGGTGATCCTGAACCAGGTCGAAAACGGCGTGGCGATCCGCATGGCGGTGCTCGAAAGGACCTGCGCGGAGTAGGACTAAGCCGAGTAGGACCAAATGGGACAGGCAATCTTGCCTGTCTATCCGGGGTACGCGGGCGATGCCGCGGGCAACACTCACTGAGTTGATATCGAACTAATAAGCGGACAGACAGGATTGTCTGTCCCACCAAGGCGCACACGAGTGCCTTTTCACGAACCATGGGAAGACTGCTAGTTCAAAACGGCCGCGTGATCGACCCTGCTTCGGGCCTCGATGCGCAGCGCGACGTGTTGCTTGAGAACGGCCGTGTAGCCGCGATCGAGCCTCATATCGACGCCGGCGACACCGAGCGCTACGACGCCGCGGGGCAGATTGTGGCGCCTGGTTTTCTCGACATGCATGTCCACCTGCGCGAGCCCGGCATCGAGCACGCCGAAACGATTGAGACCGGCTCGAAAGCGGCGGCGGCGGGCGGTTTCACCTCGATTTGCTGCATGCCGAACACGACGCCGGTGAACGACAGCCCCACCGTCACCAGTTTTATCGTCGAACGGGCGCGGCGTTACGCGCCGGTGCGCGTGTTTCCGATCGGCGCGATCACCAAAGACAGCGAAGGCGAGCAGTTAGCCGAGATCGGCGCCATGAGGCTCGCCGGAGCGGTCGCGATTTCCGACGACGGCAGACCGGTGATGAACTCGCGCGTGATGCGTCGGGCCATGGAGTACGCCGGGTCGTTCGACCTGCCTGTCATCGACCATTGCGAGGATCTCAACCTTAGCCTCGGCGGCGACATTCACGAAGGGGCGTATTCGGTGCGGCTGGGCCTGCGCGGCATTCCGGGCAGCTCCGAAGACGTCATGGTGGCGCGAGATATTATCCTCGCCGAGAGTCTCAACGTGCGTGTCCACATCGCGCACATCTCGACCGCCAAGTCGATGCAGATGGTGCGCGACGCGCGGCGCGACGGCGTTCGCGTGACTTGCGAGGTCACCCCTCACCACTTCGCGCTCACCGACGCCGATATCAACGGCTACAACAGCAACTACAAGATGAAGCCGCCGCTGCGAGGCCATTGCGATATTGAGGCCGCGATCGCGGGCATTGTCGACGGCACCATTGATGCCATAGCTACTGATCACGCTCCCCATACCGGCAATTCCAAGATGCAGGAGTTCGAGCGTTGCCCGTTTGGCGTGACCGGCCTGGAGACCGCCCTGGGACTGGCACTCGAAAAGCTGTACCATGCGGGCAAGATTGATCTCAGGCGCCTCGTCGAGCTGTTCACCAGCGGCCCGGCCCGGGTGATCGGCCTGGAAGGCGGTAAACTTGCGGTCGGCGGTCCGGCCGATGTCACGATTTTCAGCCTTGACCGCGAGTGGACGTTCGACGTCAATCACACGCTGTCGAAAAGCAAGAATTCGCCCTTCGACCAGCATCTTTTTCGCGGCGGCCCGATCGCAACGATCGTTAACGGTACACTAGTGTGGGAACATCAACGAGGTCTCGTCAACGGTAGCCACCGCTGGTGACATAGAACCAACGCCGCTAAGCGGCCGCCCGAGGCAAGCCATCGCGAGACCGCCACGACGCCGATCGGGCGCTCTCCCCGCCCGACTTACAGCTCCCCCACGGCGACGCAGCCCGTAGCCCTGCTCCGGGGGACCAGACGAAAACGAGACCGCCATGAAGCCTTCACAAATCCGCAACATCATTCTGCTCGTGCTGGCGTTTCTACTGCTAGCCGGTTCGCGCACGATCGCCAATTTCGTTATCGAATACCAATGGTGGCAGGAGCTGGGACAGACCGAGACGTGGTTCAGCATGCTGTTGTACCAGTTTTTCCCCGCCGTCGTCGCTTCGGTTGTCGCGTGGCTCGTGCTCATGTGGGCGCACCGCGGCGGCGTTCAATTCGCGGGAGCGCCGACGTCGCGCTACCCCTGGTATTCGCGCCTGGCGCCGCTGGCGTTACTGGTCCCGGCGATTGTGTTCATCGGCTCGTCGGTGGATTCCTGGACCGTGATGGCGTACGTTGGCGCGCAGGGCGTCGCCGTGCCCGCCGATGCCTGGGCCGACCCTGTTTTTGGCAAGCAGCTTTCGTTCTTTCTGTTCAGCCTGCCGTTTCTCTACCTGCTGCTGCGATTCGTTTTTGTCACCGCCGTGTTCGCGATTCTTGTGTTCTGGTTGACGGGCCGCGGCTGGCAGATTTTTGAACGCCTGCAGCGTTTCCGGGAAGGCGGCGGCTCGATGGAGCAGTTCGACCCCGGGCCGAATCCGCTGCTGCTGGCCGGCGCCACGAGCACGAGTTTCGCGCGGGTCTTGGGTTCGCTGGGCCTTGTCGCCGCGGCAGCGTGGTTCTTCCTGGGCCGCTATCAACTGCTGATGAACCAGCACCCGTTCATGACCGGCGTGGACTACGTGGATGAGAACGTAACCCTGCCGCTGCGCTGGCTTGTGATCGCCGCGTTTTTGGTTGCCGTGCCGCTGCTCTGGTCGCGCAGCGTCAAGCTGGCCGCCGGCGTGGTGGTGGCGGCGATGATCGCCAATGCTCTGGTTCCCACCATCGTGGCCTCCATTTTCGTGCGGCCGAGTGAGCTGGACTACCAGAGGCCTTACATCGAGCGCCACATCGCGGCGACCAGCGAAGCCTATGGCATCGCACGGGGCGCGCAGCAGCTCGAGTTCCCTACCTCGCCCATCGAACACCTGGGCACGGAAACCGACCAGAACCTGGTCGACAATATCCGGCTTTGGGATTGGCGAGCCTTCAAGGACACGATCACCCAGATCCAGGCGCTGCGTCCTTACTACCGCTTCAACGACATCGACATCGACCGCTACACGATCGACGGCAAAATGAAGCAGGTGCTGCTATCCGCCCGTGAAGTCGACGTCAACCAGCTTCCGGGCGAGACCCGCTCCAGTTGGCCGATTCGCAACCTTTCCTACACGCACGGCTACGGCGTGGTGATGTCGGAAGTCAATCGCACCACCGAAGACGGCTTGCCGATGCTGTTGATTCAAGACGCCCCTCCGGAAATCAAGATCCCCGATATTCAGCTCACGCGGCCCGAAATCTACTACGGCGAGGTGACGCACGACCCCGTATTCGTAAACACCGGCCAGCCGGAGTTCGATTATCCGTCAGGCAGCGAGAACGTTTACTCCACCTACCAGGGCAACGGCGGGTTTCCTATCAGTAGCCTGTTGCTGCGCCTCGCCGCCTCGATCAGCGAGGGCGAATACAACATCCTGTTGACGCAGTACATCAACGAAAAGAGCCGCATGATGCTCTACCGCAACGTGAGCGAGCGGCTGGAGCACCTCGCCGGATTCATCCATTGGGACACCGACCCCTATGTGGTGATCACCGACGACGGCCGGGTGGCCTGGATCGTGGACGGCTACACGGCGTCCGATCGCCACCCGTATTCGGCCAGCGTGTCGGTGCCAGATTTCGGCCGCACGATCAACTACGTGCGCAACTCGGTCAAGGCGGTTGTTGACGCCTACGACGGCACGACGACGCTTTACGTCTTTGACGAGGAAGATCCGATCATCCAGGCCTACCGTAACCTGTTCCCTGAGCTGTTCAAACCCGCGGCGGAAATGCCGGCGTCGCTGCGGGCGCACGTGCGGTACCCGGAGGGCATGTTCCAGATTCAGGCCGAGATCTACCGCACGTTTCACATGAAAGATCCCGAGGTCTTCTACACCAAGGAAGACGTCTGGGACATCGCGCAGAGCCTCAGCGGCGACACCGGGCGCGCCGCGCCCATGAGCCCGACCTACATCGTGGCCGGCCTGCCCGGCGGGGAGCGCCCGGAGTTCCTGCTCATGCTGCCGTTCACGCCGCGCGGCAAAGACAACCTTATCGGCTGGATGGCGGCGCGCTGCGACGGCGAGAAACTGGGCGAGCTGTTCTTCTTCCAGCTCTCCAAACAACAACTGGTGTTCGGTCCGAACCAGATTGAGTCGCGGATCAACCAGGATGAAAACATCGCCCGCGACCTCACGCTCTGGAATCAGCAAGGCTCGCGGGTGTTGCGCGGCGACATCCTCGCGCTGCCCGTCGAGAGCAACTTCCTCTACGTGGAGTCGATCTATATTCAGGCTGAGAGCGCGCGCATGCCGCAGTTGCGCAAGGTGGTGCTGGCGCTCGGCAACCGCCTGGTCTATGAGGACACCTTCGAGGCAGCGCTGGATCGCCTCTCGATGGGTAGCCTGCGGACCCGTCCGGGCGAGGTTTCGTCCACCGGCTCGGGGGTGTCTCCGCCTGGCGCGGCGGCCACCGGCGCCACAAGCCAAGGCCAGCCTGCCTTGTCCGAAGCACAAATGCGTGAGCTGGCAACGCGCCTTCGCCAACTCCGCCAGCAGGCGGAACAGCTCGCCAAGGAACTGCAGCAGGTCGAGGGAGAGTTGCAGGAGTAGAGCGCCCCGCTGCCGGCGGTGTACCCGTCTCACCTCAGCGAGACGCGCGCCTTGGACCCGGCGCACCGTGGGGACCGGTACTCGTGCCGGTCCCGGGCAGGCGCAGCCTGCCCATAGTCCGGAGCGCGAGCCAAGGAACTGAATAAAAAAGTGCGGCCCTCTTTCCGGCGAGCACAGGCGAGAGCGCTGGTCGCCAGTGGAACCGCGGCCTGCGCCGCGCTCTGCGATAATCGAACCGAACACAGGAGGTAGACACCATGACCCTCAACCGACGCACCTTTTTGCAATCTTCCCTTGCGGGACTCGCCGCCGGCGTCAGTGTTCCGGCACTACAGGCCGCCGGCCAAGCGAAATTCCCCATCGGTGTCACCGATTGGAATCTTGATCTCAGCTCCCAACCTGAAGCCGTCG
Organism: Bryobacterales bacterium; assembly: GCA_040902925.1. GTDB lineage: Bacteria > Acidobacteriota > Terriglobia > Bryobacterales > UBA6623 > JBBDWJ01. The sequence continues at coordinate 18,631 of JBBDWJ010000118.1, forward strand.
CCATGGCCAAGCAGTGCGGTTTTCAGGGCGTTCAAGTCGCCCTCGGACGCAAGCTGGTCGATGACAAGCTGCCGCTCGACAACGCCGAGATCCAGAAAATCTACCTCGCCGAAGCAAAGAAGCACGGCATCGCGCTGACTTCAACCTGCGTCGACCGGCTGCATAACAATTACCTCAAGAACGACCCGCTCGGCCAGAAGTGGGTTCGCGACGGCATCCGGATCACGAAAGCGCTCGGCCTGGAAGTGATGCTGCTGCCGTTCTTCGGCAAGGGCGCACTCGAGACGCGCGCTGAAATGGACTACGTCGGCGACGCGCTACGCGACATCGGGCCGGAAGCCGAGGCGCAAGGGGTAATCCTTGGCCTCGAAGACACCATTTCCGCTGAGGACAACGTGTACATCATGGAGCGCTCCCGCTCGAAGGCCGTCTGGACGTACTACGACATCGGCAACTCGTCGCTGAAGGGGTTCGATCCAGTGAAGGAGATTCGCTGGCTCGGCAAACCGCGCATCTGCGAAGTTCACATCAAAGACAATCCGCACTACCTGGGCGAAGGAAAGATCGACATTGCGGGAGTCGTCAAGGCCCTCACCGACATCGAGTACGAGCGCTGGGCGGTGTTCGAGACCAGCGCCCCGTCAAAAGACATTCCGGCGGACATGAAAAAGAACCTGGCGTACTTCCAAGGCCGCATCAAAGCCAACAACCAATCGGCGTAAGTCGAATCGGACGTCCTTGCCGCACGGGTGGACCTTGATGGAACGCGCGGAACGCCCCCAAGCATACGGGAATCGCCGAAGGCGATCCGGGCCCTACTCGCAAGGGTGGTGCCACACTGCAAGACGCTCAGCATACCGCTTGGTATCACCCCGCTCGACCAGCGGATCAGTTTGTCCACCCACTCCTGCGCTCGAGTCGAGGCCACAAACACCACACAACCCGGGCCCTCCGCCCCAAGGTGCCACGCCTCTTCCGGGCAGCAACCAGCATCCGTACCGGTCCTCACTTTAGGACAGACAGGATTGTCTCTCCCACTTTGCACCTGGCGGCGGATTGTATTACACTCCGGTTGCTTGATTACAAGCGTGGTTCCTGCTGGCTCCTTCGCGGGGGTCTGACAGGGCCTCTCCGGTTGATCGGCGCCGCCGGGCGGCCGCCCGGATACAGGCCGCCAAACCCGGGTTTTCGCGCGCCGCGCCGAGCTGAATCGGCGCCGGCTTGAGCGTGGATTTCGTGTGGGGTGAATTCGAATGAGGGTCTATTCTACCAGCGAGGTACGGAATGTTGGCATTGTCGGCCACGGTGACAGTGGCAAGACCAGCCTTGTCGCCGCGATTCTCTACACCGCCGGCGTCACCACACGGCTGACGCGCGTCGACGAAGGCAACACCGTCACCGATTACGACGACGAGGAAATTGCCCGCAAGGTGAGCGTCTCTTCCGCGCTGGCGAACGTGGCGTGGAATAACGTCAAGATCAACTTAATCGACACCCCCGGCTACAACATCTTCATCAACGACGCCAAGGCGGCGCTGATTGCCGCCGACAGCGTCGTGGTCGTAGTCGACAGTCTCCATGGCGTCGAGGTGCAGACCGAAAAGGCCTGGGGTTTTGCGCAGGAATATAACCTGCCCCGGATCGTGTTGATCAACAAGATGGTCAAAGAGCGCGCCGATTTCGCCGCCGCCGTCAAGAGCGTTCAGGATGTGCTCTCCTCGAAGGCCATTCCGGTGCAACTGCCCATCGGCAAGGAGAGGGAGTTTCGCGGCGTCGTGGATCTCGTCGCGATGAAAGCCTACACCTACGAATTCGACGGCAAGGGCGTGGGGAAAGTCGAGGACATCCCCGCCGATATGGCCGCCGAGGCCGAGTCGGCCCGCGAAACGCTGATGGAGGCTGTCGCCGAATGCGATGACGAGCTGCTCAATGAATACCTGGAGAACCTGACGCTGCCGCCCGAAAAACTCGCCGCGGGTTTGCGCAAAGGCGTCGCGGAACAACAGATCTTTCCGATCTTGTGCGCTTCGGGATTGCACAACATCGGCACCGACGCCCTCCTGAATTTTCTGGATGCCTACGCGCCCGACCCCTCATTCCGGGGCGAGGTCGAAGGCAGCGACGGCAAAGGCGGCACCGTCAAGCGCAAGATCTCCGACAGCGAGCCGCTGTCGCTGTTTGTGTTCAAGACCGCCGCCGACCCCTTCGCGGGACGCGTCACCTATTTCAAAGTTGTCTCGGGGACCCTGAAGAACGACGACAGCATCGACAACTACACACGCAGCGCCCACGAGCGTTTCTCGCGAATCTCGACCGTCCAAGGCAAAGATCTTGGCCCGATCGCCGCCTTCCATGCCGGGGACATCGGCGCCGTCGCCAAGCTGAAAGACACCCTTACCGGCGACAGTCTGGGCCAGAAAGACCGCATCATCGAGTTTCCCAAGGCCAGTCTGCCGCATCCGGCGATCGCCTACGCCATCGAACCAAAAACGCGGCAGGACGAGGACCGCCTCAGCCACGCGATTCACAAGGTGCTCGAAGAAGATCCCACGCTGAACTTCTACCGCGATGAGCAGACCAAGGAATTCCTGCTAGCGGGCAACGGCCAGCAGCACCTCGAAGTGATCGTCAGCCGGCTGGAGAGGCGGTATCACGTCGCCGTCGAGCTCAGAGCGCCTAAAATCCCCTACCGGGAGACCATTCGAGGCTTCGCCGACGCCCACGGCCGCCACAAAAAGCAGACCGGTGGCCACGGCCAGTTCGGCGACTGCAAGATCAAGATGGAGCCGCTCGAACGGGGCAAGAAATTCGAATTCGCCAACGAAATCTTCGGCGGCTCCATTCCCAAGACCTACATCCCCGCCGTCGAGAAGGGCATCATTGAGGCCGCTGAACACGGCTACGTGGCGGGCTATCCGGTTGTGGATTTCAAGGTGATCCTCTACGACGGCTCCTACCACGATGTCGATTCCTCGGAGCTCGCCTTCAAGCTGGCGGGGCGCAAAGCCTTCCGCAAGGCCATGGAGCAGGCCAAGCCGGCGCTGCTCGAGCCGGTGATGAACGTCGAAATCGTCGCCCCCATCGATTTCGCCGGCGACCTGATGGGCGATATCAACAGCCGCCGCGGGCGCATCCAGGGCATGGACACCAAGGGCCAGAATCAAACCATCAAGGCCCAGGTGCCGATGGCAGAAATGCTGACCTACGCCAACGACCTGACCTCGATGACGCAGGGGCGGGCTACGTTTAGCATGGAGTTCGCGCACTACGACTTCGTGCCGCAGCACCAGGCGGACAAAATCATCGCGGCTGCCGGCGGCCGGCATGCCGAAGAAGACGACGAAGGCTGATCGGCGGCGCGGATTCGCCCACTCTCCGAAAACACGTGGAGTCTCATTCGAGGCAGCAAGGGCGCTGCCAGCGCGCGAACGGCAGCCCGGCAGCGAGCCGGACAGATTCGCGCTCGATCGAGGCAGCAGCGGCCGTGGGCTGGCGCCCTATCCTGGCTACTTGATTTCCCCGTCGGTTTCCGAGGCGTTGCCTTCGCCCGAGTGCTGGCGAATGATGTTGGAGTGATCGGTGTAGAACGAGCGGCTGCCGGTCACGTTGTAGGTCTGCGGATCGGCGTTGACGGTATAGCCGGCCGGCGTTCCCACCATCGTGAAGATATACCCCGACTTAAGCCCCGTCGCCAGGTCCTCGGAGATCAGGTCGGCCGCGGTTGGTGAACGCGGGCCGCTCCCTGGCGCCGGGCCTAGCTCGTTGAGCGTGGCGGCGTACCGCCCGTATGTAGAAAAGTACTGAATTTGGGCGGTGTTGATCGTTTGTAGGGTCCGGATCGCCGCCATTTCGAAGGCCGCCATGCGGGCCTGCGTCAGCTTAGGCAGCGCGATCGCCGTAATGATGAGGATGATCGCGATGACGATCAGGAGCTCGATCAGTGAGAAGCCGTTTCGACGTCGGCGAGTCATTTTGACCTCCTCTCTTGCTTCCATTGTAAGCACATACGAATACAAAGGGTAAGACGCACAGGCTGTGCGGGGCGTGCAGCAATTTTTGCCAGAAAGGCCTGCCAGGGCCTGGGTGGCCCCTTCGCCAGGATTCGGATCCCGGGTGGCGTAGCGCAGGGTCACCGGGCGGGTCTGGCCTCCGGCCGACGGTCGCCGGCGACGCTGAAACCGGTCTGCGTCAGAAGCTGCCTTGGGCGGACGAACTGGCCAGAGATGCCTCGGCGAAGCTAGTCAGCTTTACACCGGCCTCCTCTAACGCTAGCCGGATTTCGCTGGCCTGCAGCGCCCGCAATTCGGTTTCCCGCGACTCGGTAAGACGCGTGCCGGACGCCCGTAGCTCGTCGTCGCAAACACCCGGATGGCACATGAACTCCGTTAACCCTTCGGGGAGGGCCGCGATGAGTGCAACCAGGTGGCGCGTCTGGTACGCACCAGTGAATTGGAAGCCGGCGAAATGGTCGGTGGCGCGGCAGCCGTTTTTTGCGGCCAGGCGGTCGAAGCGGCGGCTGAGCGGACGGAGGGCCCGGTCGACCAGGCGGCGGCTGAGCGGCGCCGATCCCTGAGCCGCGCGCAACGGCAGATCGAAGGGCCGCCGGATCCACGGGATGCCGTAGCGCTTGGCCACTCGGAGAGTCGCTTCAAGGACCGGCGGCGCCAGGTGCGTGTGTTTGTGGGTGTCGAGGTGAGTCGGCTGCAGCCCCGCCGCCAACACCTTCTCGATCTGCGCGGCAAATTCCTGCTCGATGGCGGCGGTCGAAAGGCCGCGAGCCAGCCGCCAGAGCAGCTCTTTCATGGATTTTGCGAACGGCTCACGTGGAGGCACGATAGCCCGGCCGCCGATCAGCACGAGGTGGCAACCGACATCGAGCTCGGGGGCGCCCAACGCGCGCTCAACGGCGTCTTCGAACGCAGGCCCATTGGCCATCAGCGTCGTGGAGCGCAGAACGCCGTGCTGGCAGGCTTCGACGATCCCGGCGTTGACGCCGCAGGTAAAACCGAAGTCGTCGGCGTTGACGATGAGGCGGCGCATGCGAGTCCTCTAAGTATGACCCGCACAAGGGCTAGGCGACCGGCCAGGAGACCTTGACGTCCGGTTCCCGTTATGGGAACGTAAAGAATGAACGTGATCAGCCGGAAAGCGCTTCGGCGATTTGCGGTGGAGCACCCGGAATCGGCGGTGGCCCTGAGCCATTGGTATCGTGTTGCGCGAAAAGGGAATTGGACGAATCTTGTCGAAGTGCGAAGCGACTTTCCTCACGCCGATTTCGTCCAAGGCTACACGGTTTTCAACGTCGCAGGCAATCGCTACCGGCTGATCACACGGATCGACTACCGCCACAGGTTGGTCCTGGTGCGCCAGGTTCTGACTCACCGGGAGTACGACAAAGGGAGCTGGAAATCATGAGCGTTGCCGAGGAGATCGACGCCAGGCGGTACGGCAAATTGCTGACCAAGACGCTGCCGCGGGTCCCACGTTCGGAAGATGAGTATGACGCGATGCTTGCCGAAGTGGAGCGCCTGATGGAGCAGGGCGAAGACCGGTCGCCGGAGCAAGATGCATTGCTCGAATTGATGGCCCTGCTCGTTCACGATTACGAGGAAAAGCATTACCCGCTGCCGGATGCCGAACCGCGCGAAATGCTGGCGTATCTGATGGAGGAGCGCGGCCTGAAGCCGAGAGATCTTTGGGCGGTCGTGGGTTCGAAGAGTCGCGTATCAGAGATCTTGTCGGGAAAGAGGGCGGTCAGCCGCGAACAGGCAAAAGATCTCGCGGCTTTCTTCCGAGTACCCGTGGATCTGTTTCTCTGATTCAGGTCGGCTGCGGGCCCGGACGGGTTGGGGGTCTTGCCAGGAAGGCTCAAGGTTTCGGCACTCGCTCGGCCCCTTGCGGGCGGAAAAACCTCACCGGCCTGAGATCGGTGATTTTCCATTTGCCCTTTTCCTGGGCGGCTGAAATTTCCAGGATTTCCCGACGCGTTTCCAGCGGACCTGGTGTTTCGAGCACGCTCAACTGCAGCAGCCAATCCACGCGCAGACGGTAGCCGCTGTCTTCGCGCTCGATAGCGACGATTTCGATGGAGGACGCGATGTCGCTCTGCGTCGTCAGCGCGGCGATATGCGACTCCAAGTCGGCATAGCCGGCGAATTGTTTGCGGTCGAAGGCCTGTAGAAATAGCGAAGCGTTGCGGGACTGCAGGGCGCGGCTAGCGTCATGTACCACGCGCCTGACTTCGCGGGCCTCAACTGCCTCAGTGGTGTCTTCTTGAGCCCTCAGAAGCGATCCTGGCTGCCAGTCCGGCGCCGGGAACGCGGCGATGAGCGCCGCCAAAGCAAACATCCGCGCGATCGCATTCAGCAGTCGCATCCGCGCCTCAGGTCTCGCGTATGCCCGGACACTCCAGGCACGAACCACTCGGTAGCGGAGCACGCACCTCTAGCGGCGAATCGAATTGGCCGCGGCGCTGAACCTGCAAGCTTCATTAGGTGCGGTACTCGGCGTTGATCCGAATGTATTCCTCGGTCATGTCGCAGGTCCAGAACTTCGTCCGGCCTTTGCCGCCGCCGCGAATGCGAAACAGCAGCGAGGATTCGGGTTTCTCCATCGAGGCCTGCACTTCCGACTCCTCGAATTTCGCGCGTACGCCGTGGCGGCACACGCGGTGGCCGTTGATCGTGATATCAACCTTGGAGGGGTCGAACCCGGCTCCGCTTGCGCCGGCGCTCGAAAGTATCCGCCCCCAGTTGGGGTCGGCGCCGGCCAGCGCCGTCTTCACCAGCGGCGAGTTGCCGATGGCGCGTGCGATGCGCTCGGCCGCCGCGTCGTCGCGAGCGCCCTCGACCTCGATCGTCAGCAGCCGCCGCGCCCCTTCACCGTCGCGCACGATCGCTATCGCCAGTTGCTGCGTGATCGTCCCGAGGGCGGCTTCGAAAGCGTCGAAGTCTTTTTTGCGAAGGCGGATCCCCGAAGCGCCGTTGGCCAAAAGGTATATGGTGTCGTTGGTGGAAGTGTCCCCGTCGATCGAGATGCGGTTGAAGCTGTTCTCGACGGCGCGGCGCAGCATCTTTTGCAGAGGACGAGGGTCGATTTCGGCATCGGTGAACACGAAGCCGAGCATCGTCGCCATGCGCGGATGAATCATGCCGGCGCCCTTGGCCATGCCGGCAAGATGCACTACACCCTCCTTTGTTTCCAGCGTCGTGTAAGCCGTCTTCGCGAACGTATCGGTGGTCATGATGGCGCGCGCCGCGGCCGCAAAGTTTTCGGGCGCAAGACGGTCGAGCAACACCGGCAGCGACTGCGTGATGCGCTTTTCCTCGAGCGGCTCGCCGATCACGCCGGTCGACGCCAACAGAATGTCTTCGCGGCGCACGCCGAGCAGCTTGGCCGCGGCGCGGGCGCTGGCGCGCGCCACTTTTCCCATCGTCGGGGTGGCGCAATTGGCGTTGCCGGCGTTGACTACGATCGCGCGGCAGACACCGCCGCTCTTTTTCAAATGCTCGGCAGTCACCGTGACAGGCGCCGCCCGAACGACATTCGTCGTGAACATAGCGGCTGCCGCCGCCGGCCGGTCGCAAACGATCAGCGCCAGATCGTCGGTCTTCTTTTTTCGGATTCCGGCGTAGCCCGAGGCAAAGCGATACCCGCTGGGGACCGTATTGATCAATTCGTCGCTCACGTTCGCACTTCTCCCAACACTTCACCGTCGGCGGGCCGGTAGCCGCGTACGAAGTCGTCGGCCGAAATCCGCTGTTTGCCCTCGATCTGCAGTTCGTCGAATTGCAGGGCCGTGCCGCCGCCACAGCCAGCCCGTAGGCCTAATTCCATGGAGATGATCCCTGGCGGCAGTGAGGCATCGTTCAGTGGGCGGGCGCGCCGCACGTGCAGGCGCTTGCCCCGAAAACTAGTATAGGCGCCGGGCCAGGGGTCAAATCCACGGATGCGGTTGTAGATCTCCGTCGCGGAGCGCTGCCAGTCAATCCAGCCGTCTTCGCGCTTGAGAATCGGCGCGTAGGTGGCGTCGGCTTCGTCTTGCTTTTGCGGCGTGATCGAGCCCGCGGCCAGACCTTCGATCGTCTCGATGAGCAATTCGGCTCCGGCTGGCGCAAGGCGCGCGGCGAGTTCGGGCCCGGTTTCCTGCGGTCCGATGGCGGTTTCGCGTTTGAGCAGCATGTCGCCGGCATCGAGCCGCTTTTCGATCCGCATAGTCGTCACGCCGGTCGTCGTTTCGCCGTTCGCAATCGCCCAGTTCATCGGCGCCGCGCCGCGGTATTTCGGCAGCAGCGAGGAATGGACGTTCACGATGCCGAGCCGTGGCAGGTCGATGATGGTTTGCGGAATGATCTGCCCGTAGCCGACCACCACGATGATGTCCGGCGCGCTTTCCCGCAGACGTTCGAGCGCTTCGGGGGCGCGAATTTTCTCGGGCTGATAGATCTCCAGGCCGAGCTCGATCGCCTTCTGCTTGACCGCGGACGCGGTCAGCTTGCGGCCTCGTCCCGCCGGACGGTCCGGCTGCGTAATGACCAGGCGAACCTCATCGCCGTGTTGCACAAGGGCGTCGAGTGTGGGGACCGCGAACGGCGGCGTGCCCATGAAGACGGCGAGCATTCGCTAGTCCCACTCGCCTTTTTTGCGGAGCTTGCGGATCTTTCGCTTGATCAGTTCGCGTTTGAGCGCGCTGATGTGCTGCAGAAATAAAATCCCGTTGAGATGGTCGTTCTCGTGGCAAATGGCCCGCGCCAGTAGCTCGTCGCCTTCGATTTCGAACCATTGCCCACTAGCGTCCTGGGCCTGTACCTTGACCCGCATCGGGCGTTTGACGTCTTCGCGAAAGCCGGGAATGCTCAAACAGCCCTCTTCGCCAACCTGCTCGCCTTCGGCTTCGACGATGCGCGGATTGATCAGCACGAGCTTTTCGTCTTCGTCCTCGCCGCTGGAGCAGTCGATCACGGTGAGCCGCTTGGTAAAGCCGACTTGCGGCGCCGCCAAGCCAACGCCTTTCGCGTCGTACATTGTTTCGAACATGTCGGCGACAAGCTGGTCGAGCTCGGGCGTGTTGAAACTCTCAACCGGGCCGCAGGGCGTTTCGAGGACCGGGTCGCCGTATTTGACAATAGACAGAATCATGTCAGCAGGAAGGCAGCGAAGGCGATCGCCGCAAACAATTTGGAACCAGGTGTTTGGAGTCTAAGTTTTATTGTAGTAGGCTACACAAGCCTGTTTGTGGTTTCCGGGCGCAGGGGGAAGCACAACGCCGGCTGCTGGTGCGAGAAATCGCCAGCGGGCGATTGCTTCTTCGCTGGCGTATCTGTCGAACTGGCGTCTTCCAGTTTGCGAGGTAATGCAACCTCTGCGAGGCTACGAAAATGATCATTCCTAACGCCGCCGCCGCGGCTCAATTCAGCGCCGCGAAAATGGGCAAGTCCGACCTTGCCCGCTCCGAGCATCTCTTCGCGGGCCTCAACGCCTTCGAGCCCGGCCAGCAGCACGAGCTGCACACCCACGCCGGGCAGGACAAACTCTACTTCGTCCTCGCGGGCGAAGGAGACGTGACCGTCGGCAGCGAGCAAGCCCGTATCCGCCCCGGCGATCTGGTATTGGCCCGCTCGGGGGAGGCGCATTCGCTCAGCAATCCGGGCCCGGCCCGCCTCGTCGTCATGGTGGTGCTGGGCCCGCCACCCGCCAGAAAATAACTGCCTGGAATGCCGCCAAGCGATTCCACGCCTGGGAGGGGCCGCCAGGCCCTCCTTGACAACCCACCCCCTCCGAGAGTAAAACCTCGCCATGAAGCTCGATCGCCGCGACATCTTCAGCCTGGCTGCCTTGGGGACGGCGGCGGCTCTGATGAGCGATCAAAAGGCCTCGGCGGCTCCGCAGTCCGCGGGCGTCCCGCCGGTCGAAGACACCCTCAAGATCACCGCTGTGCGGCTGGTTGAGATCAGGCCGAAGCGGCCGGTTCCCTCGTACCAGCCCGCCGCGGGGTCTTGGTCGACAGGGGGCGTCGAAGTCGCCAACCCGATGTCGATCTATCCGGAGTACAAGGCGCAGCGCAGCCTGTTTCAGCCCGACGCCGGCGGCGTCAGCAGCTTCACGGTCGAAATCGAAACCGACAAGGGCATCAAAGGTTACGGCCGCGGCGGGCCAGGCGGCGGCCCGATCGTCGAAGGCCACCTCACCAAGCTGCTGCTTGGAAAAAACGCACTCGACATCGAGCTGATCTGGGACATCCTGTGGCGCTCGACCATGTATTACGGGCGCAAGGGCGTCGTCATCAACGCCATCAGCGGCGTTGACTTGGCGCTTTGGGATATCGCCGGGAAAGCCTGGGGGCTGCCGGTGTATCGCCTGCTCGGAGGCGAGACCAAGTCCCGCATCCCGTGCTACTGCACCGGCAACGACATCGAACAGCACATCGAGTTCGGCTACACCAAGCTGAAGTTGGCGCTGCCCTACGGCCCGGCGGACGGCCGCGAGGGTATGCGCAAGAACGTCGAGCTCGTCAGCCGCGCCCGCGAGGCCCTCGGGCCCGACGGCGAAATCATGATGGACTGCTGGATGGCTCTCACCGAGCGCTACACCCTCGAGCTTGCCGAAGCCTTCGAACCCTATCGCGTTTACTGGATCGAGGAATGCCTGCCGCCAGACGACTACGCCGGGTTCGGCCGCCTGCGCGAGCAGATCAAGTCCACCCGCGTCGTCACCGGCGAGCATGTCTATACCCGCTACGGGTTCCGGCAATTGCTCGAACACCGTGGAGCGGAAATCTGGCAGCCTGACATCAAATGGTGCGGCGGTTTAACCGAACTGCGCCGCATCGCCGCCATGGCCGCCGCCTACGATATTCCTGTCATCCCCCACGATGGCGGCCGGCGCGACGCCGTTCATTTCACGATGGCCACCCCCAACGCGCCCTGGTCGGAGATGTTCATGCCCGCTCCGGGCGGCCCCGAGATCGTCTATAAGCGTTACGAGGAAGACAACCAGCTCACCCGCGGCCCCGAGGGCATTTACACGCGCCCCAACGAAGGGCCGGGCTTCGGAGAAGATATCGAGGTCGTCTGACCCTGCGATCGCCTCAACCTGAACAGGAACGCGCGTCCGAGCCCCAGGTGGCTCGGAATTCAGGTAATTCAACGGAGCAAACCAGCCTGTGGCCCTGCGCCGCGGCCTCGAAATGGTGTCTTATGCCAAACGCCAGAACAGCGTATGGCTGCTGAGGGCGCTGTCCTACGACCCGTTGCGATTGCGACCCTTCAGTACTTTCACTTTCGCCGCAACATAGGGGCCGCAACCGCTAGGGAGAAACACGTAGCGTAAGGCTCAACGAACCTCAAGACCCTGAAAATCGCGGTATATAATCGAAAACAGAAGCTGCGATCGCGCTTCCGGTTCGGCGGTCCTTTACCCTTGACGAGAAAGTTGTGAGCAAGTACTTTGCGGTAATCATGCCCGCGGTGTTGGGCGGCGTTCTCTACTACGCCTATTCGACACCCGGCTACGTAGGCAGCCTTGTGCGGGCCCTCATAGACCCCGTCTTGTTGCCCGTGATGGGGCTTGCCAGACACATGTTCGGCGGGCTGCTGGGCTGACCCACCACTTTCCTTTTGGCAGACGGGCTCTTTCCTAACTTCGGGGCTTAGGCGCCGGTCTTGTTGAGACCGCAACTGGGTTATTTCCTGCCGCTGGAGAGATGCGGTTTTCCCTGAAGGGCCAATCGCAAACGGAAAAAAGAACCTAGGGACCCTGTAGGGCGCCGCCGTAATACCGCTCGGGCGCCGCAATCATGGGATTACTGGCGGTCCTGCTGCTCGCCGAGCTCGGGTAAGCAATTTCGATGTTGTGGGACGGGTCAGCGGCGCGGCCTAAGCCTGCTTGCCGGCCCTGCGGCTCAGCACGGCCACGACCTTCTCGGGGTAGTCGCTAATGATGCCATCGACGCCTAGATCGATCAAGCGCTCAATCTCGCTTTCGTCGTTCACCGTCCAGGCGAAGACCTGCAGGCCTTCTTCATGGACTTCGGTAATCAATTCGCGCGAGGCGAGCCGGAACTGCGGAATGACCACCTCGATCGGGGAGTTGTGGCGGGCTTCCTCATCTTGCGTGCGGTTATAAATGTACCCGAGCTGGAGTTCGGGGAATAGCTCCTGCACCTTCGTCAGTGTGTCGGTGTCGAAAGCGCTGACCAGCGTCTTTTCCGGATCCGCGTAGGTGCGAAGCAACTCGACGGCAGCCTGCTCGAGGCCTGGCGCCTTCAGCTCGACGTCAAGATAGGCGGTTTGGCCGAACTTTTTTAGAACGTCCTCCAACAGAGGAATTTCAAAGCCGTTATCGAGGTTGCGGATCTCGTCGTAAGTGCTGGATTGCACGGACTTGCTGCCCACCACCGAGCCATGCACGACCACAAGCTTATGGTCCGAGGTCTGGCGGACGTCGAGTTCGAAGCCGTGAGCCCCGTGCTCGAGAGCCCTCGCAAAGCTGGGGATCGTGTTTTCCGGCAGCTCCGCGGCCCCTCTGTGCCCGAGGATTAAAACGTTTTTTTCCACCACTCTGTCCTAGCGAGTCCTACTTTGACGCTTAGCACGCGGCTTGTCAACTCACCTGCGCCCGTAGACAAACGGAGTTTATTCGCGAGATCGATAGAAGATACGCGCGGTTGGTGTCCTCCCCCGAAACTCCAGCTACTCCTTCGCTACGGGGGGCAGACCTTGCTGAGGCTAAGCGATAGCTATTCTTAAAGTACCACGATTTCAACGCCTTGGCGAGTCCAGAGAGGCCGCTGCGCCTCGAAACTTGCCCAGTGCAAGCCAAGCCAGGCGTTCCCGAGGCCTTGCGATGGGGTGCTGGTGGCCACCAGCCAGAGTGATACTCCAGACCGGTTGGCCGGCCCGGCGCACTCCTTCGCCCGGTTGAGATAATACAATCAGAGACTTGGTGCCTCCTTTCGTTCTTTCCCACTAACCGTGCGTATCTTATTTCGCTATGTCTTTCGGGAAGTCCTGGTCAGCGCCTTAATCGGCTCCGGCGTTTTTACCTTTGTGCTGTTCCTTCCCTCCGTGGGCCAGGTCATGGAGCTGCTGATTCGGCCCAGCGCCGCCAGCGGAGACATCCTGCGGCTCTTCTGGCTGATGCTCCCACAATGGTTTCGTTTTTCGATTCCCATGGGCGTGCTGGTCGGCGTTCTGGTGGGCCTGGGGCGGCTTTCCAGCGATCGCGAGGTTACCGCGATGCGGGCGGCGGGCGTTCCGGGCCGGCGTTGCGTGTTGCCCGTGGGGATACTGGCCGTGCTGGCGGCAACGATTTGCGCGGTCTCCACGCTCTATCTCAATCCGGTCGCTCGCCAGGATCTGCACGCCATTACCGAGACCTTGAAGATCTCGCAGGCCACGGCGGAGGTTCCGCCGCGCGTGTTCATCGAGGAGTTCCCCAACCGCGTGCTCTATGTTCGCGACGTGGTGTCCGGGCCGGTGGTGCACTGGAAGGGCGTCTTTTTGGCGGATATGCGCTCGCCCGCCGAACGCGGCTCTCCAGGCGGTGTCGGCGGGGCCGTGGACGGTCCTCGCATTACGGTCGCGCCCGAGGCCATTGTCGTGCCGCGTCCCGAACAAGACCGGCTGCAGTTGACGCTGCCGAGCGCCACCGTCTTCGAGGAATCCTTCGACCCCACCCAGTACCACACCAGCACCTACGAGCAGGGCGACCAGGTATTGGAAACCCGGCCGGCGGATCTTTCCGCGCGAAACCGGCCGGTCGATTGGATGGACACGCTGACCCTGATGGACGCGTCCCGCAACGGAGGCGACCCCGTCACCTCAGGCATCGAGCTGCACCAGCGGTTCGCGTTTCCGATAGCCTGCCTGATTCTGCCCATGGTCGGTATCCCACTTTCGATCTCCACGCAGCGCGCCGGCAAAAGCGTGGGGATCGTATTCAGCCTGCTGCTGTCGTTCCTCTACTGGATGATCATGATCGGCGGCGTGGCGCTCGCCAAACAAGAGGCGCTGCCGGTTTGGCTCGCCATCTGGATGGCCAATATTCTATTTGGCGTATCGGGACTGTTCATGCTGTGGCAGTTGGATGCGCCGAACCGCCGCGATATCGCCGCTGCGATCTCCGGGCGGGTGCGCTCGTGGGTCTTGCGGGTGCGTTCCGAGGCCGAGAGCCGCCTGGGGGGCAACTCGAACGGGAAGGCGCCGAAAAAAACCGGCACCGGCCGGTTCCGGAAATTCCAGTCGCCCGATTCGGAACCGGGCATGGCGATGTCTTTCGTTCCCATCGTCGACCGCTACATGCTGCAACGGTTCCTGTTTTTTCTCGGCGTGCTCATGGCAACGTTCGTTGCGATCTGGTTCGTGTTCAGCTTCTTCGAGTTGCTCAGCGACATGCTAGCCCGTGAGAAGATGGCGTTGTTTGTTCCCTACCTCTATTACCTGACGCCGTTTCTGGTGTACGAGACCGCGCCTCTCGCCGTGCTGGTGGCGACGCTGGTGTGTTTCGGCCTGCTCGCCCGCCACCACGAGCTGACGGCGTTCAAGGCTTGCGGCGTGAGCCTCTATCGCCTGGCGGCCCCAGTACTGCTGACGGCGACAGCACTCAGCGCCCTGCTGTTTGCGCTCGACTACTACTACCTTCCCGAGACCAACCGCAAGCAGGATGCGATTCGCGACGAGATCAAGGGCCGCCCCGTCAGGACCTTCCTGCGCCCAGACCGCCAATGGACGGCGGGCAAGTCGGACCGCATCTTCTACCATCTTTTTTTCGATCCGCGACAAAAAATGCTGGCGGGAGTAGACGTATACGACTTCGATGCCGAGCCGTTCCGCCTACGGCGCCACATCTCGGCCGAGCGCGCCCGCTGGGACGCCGAACAGAACGCCTGGGCCTTTGAAAACGGCTGGGTCCGGGAGTTCAACGAAGAACAGTCTCCGCCCCGTTTCGAGCAGTACAAGATAAGGGCTTTCCCTGACCTCGAAGAAGAACCTTCTTACTTCCTCAAAGAAGAGCGCCAGCACCAACAAATGAACTGGACGGAGCTACGCGCGTATATACTGGACTTGACGCAGAGTGGTTTCGACACGGTCCGGCTGCAGGTGCAATGGTACAAGAAGTTATCGTTCCCGTTTTTCGCACTGAGCATGGCCATCCTGGCGATACCGTTTTCGATCTCGAGCGGTCATCGGAGCTCCCTCTCTCCGGTAGCTTTCGGCATCGGGCTGGCGATCGCGTACTACGCGCTCAACTCGCTGTTTGAGCAACTGGGGCGCGCGAGCCAGTTGAGTCCGGCCATTGCCGCCTGGGCGCCGAGTTTGATCTTCGCCCTCAGCGGCGCTTATTTGATCCTTAGAATCCGCAGCTAAGGGTCGAAGCCGCCACCACTGTTTTTGGTGGGTCGACGGCTTTCATTCATACCCCCGGGAGTTTTATGGTTTCGTTTATTCAAGAAGCCAATCAGCGGATTTTCTCGTACGTCTGGCATACCCCTCTGGTGCGCTCCGAGCCTTTGACCATGTTGGGGCGCGGCAAAGTGTGGCTGAAGCTGGAGTCGTTACAGCCCACCAGTTCGTTCAAAGTCCGGCCGGCGTTCAACGCCATGCTGGCTCACCTCGATCAGGCGCGGCAGGCTGGCGTGGTGACCTCGTCGTCGGGTAACTTCGCGCAGGCCACCGCTTACGCCGCGCGCGAGCTTGGCATCGACGCGCAGATCGTGATGATGGAGGGCGCCTCGCCGTTCAAGATCGAGCGCACGCGCGGGTTCGGCGGCCAGGTGGTGCTGTGCGAAAACACGTTCGAAGCGCGTTGGGATACGACGTTCCGGATTCAGCGTGATTCCGGCCGGCTGCTGTTGCATCCCTATGATTCGGAGGAGACGATCGCCGGCGACGGCACGATCGGGCTCGAGCTTCTGGAAGCGCTCGAAAGCGACTTCTGCGTGGTCGTACCGATCAGCGGCGGCGGCCTGGTGGCTGGCATCGCGTCGGCGGTGAAAGCCTTTCGTCCATCGTGCCGCGTTATCGGCGTGCAGCCGAGCGCCAACCCCTCGATGGCCGAATCGAAGCGCCAAGGGAGCCGGGTCTCGGTCCCGCCGCGGGGATCGATGGCCGACGCGCTTTCGGTATTGACGCCCGGCAAGCTGACCTTCGACATCGTCAACGACCTCGTTGATGAGGTGGTGCTGGTGGAAGAGGACGAATTCGCCGCCGCGGTAAGGCTGCTGGCAGAGGAACAGAAACTCGTCGTTGAGCCCGGCGGCGCGGCGGGCGTAGCGGCCTGGATGGCAGGCAAGATCGACAATCGCGGCCTGGACGTCGTGTGCATTGTCAGCGGCGGCAACGTCGTGCCGGCAAAATTCGCACAACTATTGCAGGAAGCCAGCGTAGCTGTAGCGGGGTGACAGCAAGTGGGACAGACAATCCTGTCTGTCCACCCTCTGTTCAATTTCTATCCGAGGGTAGAGCTAGCGTTTCGATCCAAAGGTAGAGGTGGCGCGTTTTTCAAAGGCCTGTAGCAACCGGCAGGCAAGCGGCGGTAGAGTAGAACAAAATGAACACCGAACGTTCTAGGCCTGCCGCCCCGCCACCCTCGAAGCCGAAAGAAGATCCCTGCCTCTACTGCCCCTGCTGCTCCACGCGGCTGGCCGAGCTGAAGTGCAAGCTGCTCTGCCACAAGTGCGGCTATTTCATGAGCTGCGCCGACTACCACTAGCCGAGCGTTGACTCAGATCGCTGCGCGTCGCTTTCCAGCGATCGCCCGTCGGAACGCGGCGTAGCCCCATGCGCGGTGTTGGCTAGGGTTTCTTTGCGAGAATGGACCTATCTCCGTACTGGTTCCCAGCGCAGCGCCATGGACTGGCAAAAGCTCCGTCGAGCCTGCCGGCCTCGTCACGCGGCTGACCGCGGATGGCTCCGGGGCATCGCGGGAGGCGGAAGTCCGTTGGGCGCTGCTTGCCGATACGCACGTCCCGGCTGACCCGTCCCGTGATTACAAGGGATTTCGGCCCGCGGAGCACACGGCGGCGGCCGTCGCGGACATCCTCAAATTGTCGCCACAAGCCGCGTTGATCGCAGGAGACCTGGCCTGGGACCAAGGCCTGCCGCCGGACTACACGCACCTGCACGAACTGCTCGGGCCGTTGGCCTGCCGTCTGCCGTTGTGCCTGATGCTTGGCAATCACGACAACCGGCAAGCGTTTCTGAAGGAATTCTTCCCTTCGCAGGCGGAGCCCGGGCAGGGCATTGAAAAAATCCTCACCGTTGTCGAGCACGGCCCGATCCGCTGGATACTGCTGGATTCATTGATTCGTACCGACATCGTGGCCGGGCTGCTCGGCAAAGCACAGCGCTGGTGGCTTCGCCAGTTGCTGGAAGCGTCGGACGCGCGGCCCACCTTGATCGTGGTGCACCATCCGCTGGATGACGAAGACGACAGCCTGCTCGACAGCGACGGCTTGCTGCGGTTGCTGCGGCCATTCCGGCAAGTCAAAGCGGTTCTGACCGCGCACGATCACTCTTATCGCATTGGTTCGCCGCAGGGCCTCCCCATCGTCAGTCTGCCGGCGGTGGGCATGCCGTTTGAGGATCAGGAGCCCGTCGGCTGGGTCGAGGCTTCGCTGTCAGCCAATCAGGGGGTATTTACGTTTCACGCCCTGGGGGAAAATCGGCGAGGGGACGGCGTGTCGCAAACCTTGACCTGGAGCTAGCCCGCATGTTTCACAAGGATTCGGCTGCGAGGCGTGATAAGCCCGCGTCTACTTCGTTGCGCTCGTATCCATGGGCTTCTGACGCCTCTCGCTCCGACCCCTTGTGAAACATAGCGGGCTAGATCATTCCGCGGCGTCGGCCGACGCGACCGACGGCCGCTCGACCGGGTCGCCGCCGTAGAGCCGGCGGTAAATATCTGCATTGCGGAGTACCGACTGCACGTAACCGCGCGTTTCGGTGAAAGGAATGGTCTCGACGAATTTACCGGGCTCGTCAAAGTCCCCCCACTGGATCCACTTAGCTGCGCGGTGCTCGCCCGCATTGTAGGCCGCCAGCGAAATCTCCAGCTCGTTTTGATAGCGGTCGAAGACCTGTTTCAGGTGCAACGTCCCCAGGCGCAGGCTGAGCTCAGGCTGGTAGAGGTGCGGCGTCGCGAAGGATGGAATGCCCAACCGCTGCGCCAGGCCCCGCCCTGTCGCCGGCATGATCTGCATCAGCCCCATCGCGCCGGCATGGGAGTGGGCTTCGGGGTTGAATTCCGACTCCTGGCGGATCAGGCCCGCCACCAGATAGGGATCCAGTTGATGGGGCGCGGCGCTGGCCTGCAATTCGTCACCCCAGGGCATCGGGAAAAGGCTTTCCCAGAACTCCAGGGGCATCGATTCGAGCGGCATCCGCAAATAGCCGTAGCCGTAGCGCTTCATGTACCGCAGTCCGCGATAGTTGACGCCTCGCGCCACGCTCTGGCGATACAGTTCGAGTCCGAGATAGTGCGCATCGCTCGCCCGGTAGTCGCCGGTGAGCAGTTCCTTTTCGGCGTCCTCGCCAAGCCCCAGCTCAAACAGCACTTTGCCGCGGTGCAGCAGGGCGCGGGTTTCGTCGCTCGATTTTTCGCTCAGCGTGCGCGCGCCCGATACAGCGCGAAGAAACTTTGCCGCCAGCGGATGGGTCTGCCCCTCGGGCTGCCCGATCTCGGCCAGCCTTTGCCGGGCCAGCAGGCTGCTGTAGTAGTGCGGGAAGGAGCGGTCGATTCCAGCGTAGAGATCCCTGGCCAGCGCCTGGTCGCCCTCTTTTTCAGCCAGCCGCCCCAGCCAATAAGCTGCTGTCGCTGCCTGCTCCGAATTCGGATACAGCGTCAGATGCTCTTCAAACAGCGGCCGCGCGCGGGGATCCCGTTCGAGGTAAGCCCGCCAGCAGACCTTCCAGTGCGCCTTGGAGGCATTCTCGCCTTTGGGAAAGTTTCGCGCCGCCAGCTCGTAGTATTTGCCGTACTGCCGCGTGTCGTTCTCGAGCAGGTAGTGGTTGCCCAGAGCAAACAAGGCCTCTTCGTACCAGCGCGACTTGGGATGCTTGCGGTCGAACTCCGCGAGGCGGCGCTCGAACTCGCTGGTCTGATTTTTCCGGCGGGCGCACTGCACCAGGTAATAGAGCCGTTTCGCGTCGCTTTCGGGGTCGGCGACATCGAGGCCGCGCAGCCAGGCGTAGGCGTTGGTGGTGCGCAGGCGCTCGTAGTCGGAAGCTCCAATGCCGACCCGGGCGCGGTCGAGATCCTTGCCCGACAGGCCAGTAACCGCCAACTGATATTCTGAACCGGCGCGCGCGTACTGGCGGCCCTCGAACAAGGCCTCAGCCCGCGCCAGCCGCCACGACGCGGGCGCATCCGCGTACGCCGCTCCCATCCGCTGCCGCAGCGCGTTTAGGCGCTCTTCCACCTCGGAGGCTTGCGGCGAAAGCGGGTAGTAGTAATAGACGCGGCGGTATGTCTCAACCGCCTCGTTCAGCCGCCCTTCAAGCTCATCCACCCGCCCCAGCAGATACAGCCGCACGGGTTCGGAAATGATTTTTTTGACCTGCTCGAGGACTTCGCGGGCTTTGTCGGGATGCTCGGCTCGGATCAAGCTCTCCACGCGCACACGAACCGCCGCGGGCGCCAGCCGGCCGCCTGCGTAACGCGTCTGAAAATCAGCCAACACCCAGGCCGCGCCGGCG
>JBBDWJ010000119.1:0-4482 GCA_040902925.1 Bryobacterales bacterium
GCCGACTTTCAGTCGAAATCAAACCTACCGGCTTTAGCCGGTAGTTGTTCAGTTCGTGTCGCATAGGAATCGGGCAGCCTCGCAATACATAGTAACCCTTCGGTGATGCTTGCTCCGCCAGCGATTCCTGCAAGGGACGCTGCGGCGGCTCCGCGAGGTTTATCCGAGGCGGGTGTACGGGCCTACGCTTATCCGTTTCGCGGATTGTTTATCGTGGCGGCTGTGGCCTGAGGGTCGCGGGCTTGCGTCCAGTGTCGTGGAGTGATTACAATGTAATTACGTCATGGCCACGAAGACACGCCTCGTTTCGATCGGCAACTCCCGCGGAATACGAATCCCAAAGGCGCTCTTGGAGCAAGCGCAGCTTCCGGAAGAATTGGAGCTGCACGTGCAGCCTGGGCGGCTTGTGGTCGTCGGGGCGAAGCGCCCCAGATCCGGCTGGTCGGCGGCGGCACGGAAGATGCGAGAGCGAAATGACGACGTGTTGCTCGACGCGTCTCACCCCACGGCGTTCGATGAGGTGGAGTGGGCATGGAAGTAGCCGCTGTGGCGGTGAAACGCAGCGGCGTCTATCTGGTCGCTCTTGATCCGACGCTGGGAAGCGAAATCCGCAAAACGCGGCCCTGCGTCGTGGTTTCGCCGGACGAATTAAACGCCCATCTCCGAACAGCGATTGTCGCGCCGTTGACGACCGGCGGGCAGGCGTATCCCTGGCGGCCACGCTGCCGTTTTCAGAATCAGGCCGGCTTTATCGCGCTGGACCAGCTAAGAACCGTCGACAACGGGCGCTTGATCCAACGAATTGGCACGCTTCCTTCCCGGACGATGGCAACGATTCTGGGAACCCTGCAGGAAATGTTCGCGCCGTAGCCCTGGCGCCCGCCACCTCCGGCTAACGGAATCTGATCCCCCGCGTCTATCCCACAACGCGCCGGGAACTTTTCGCGGCGCGCGACAGTATATATCCCTATCCGTATGACGCATGCCCGGCTTGGCGGCAGCCGTTGAAGGCTAGAGCAGGCGGGCCGAAGGCCTTGCCAGCGCGGTGTGACAGGTCATGATCGGGCATTCGTTAGAAGAGGTGACGCAATGAGATTTCGACGATGGCGCGGGCTGCCGCTGCTGGCCGCATGCCTGCTATTCGCCGCCACGGCCGCGGTGGCCGCCGATGGCACTTTTGAGCAGACCTTTCAGGTTTCGGGAGCGGTCGATCTGGACGCCCAGACCCACTCCGGCAACATCAGCGTGCGGACTGGCGGCGCCGGGTCAGTCTTTGTGCGCGGCACGATCACAGTACAACGCAGATATTCGTCCGACGCCGACAGCATCGTGCGGCAACTGCAGGCCAATCCTCCTCTCGATCAGACCGGCAACACCATCCTGATTCGAAATATCGATGACGATCTGAAACGGAAGGTCTCGATCAGCTATGAGATCACGACGCCTGCCGAGACTACGGCCGACGCTCAGACCGGCTCAGGGAACATCGACATCGACGGCGTCCGCGGCCCGGTCGAAGCCAACACGGGGTCGGGGAATATCGAAATCGCCAACGTGTCGGGTACGACCAAAACCAACACGGGCTCGGGCAACATCGATCTTTCGTCGATCGGCGCTTCCAGCCGCGCAGGCACCGGCAGCGGCAACATAGTGGCTCGCGGCGTTAGCGGCGACTTCGCCGGACGAACCGGCAGCGGCAATGTGATTGTCGAACAGGCAGCCGGCGGTAACGTCGAGATGAACTCCGGCTCGGGCAACCTCGAAGCGCGCGGCGTGCGCGGATCGCTCAGCGCCTCGACCGGCAGCGGCGGCGTTAGCGCCGAAGGAGAGATGACGTCGGACTGGAACCTGCGAACCAGCTCGGGTTCGGTTCATGTCAGCTTGCCGTCCGAAGCGGCTTTTACGATCCAAGCGCGCTCTTCGTCGGGCAGCATCGAGGTCAATCACCCGATGATGGTGCAGGGGCGCATCGGACGCCGGGAGGTCAACGGCACGGTGCGCGGCGGCGGAGCGCTTCTCGCCGTTAGCACGTCATCGGGTAGTATCCGGATCGACTAAACGACACTTTGCCCGGCGGGTCGCGGTCACGGATAAGCACTGTGATCGGCGGGGTCGTGATGTGCTAGCATCTGATGTATGCGCACCACGATGGACATCGACGACGATGTCTTGTCGGCAGCCAAGGAACTGGCCGCTGCCGAGCGCACCAGTACGGGAAAAGTGATTTCTAATCTGGCGCGGGCCGGCTTGCAGCGAGGTTCGGCTGCAGCAACCAAGCGGCGGAACGGACTTCCCCTGCTGCCGGGCCGTCGCAACCTTGTCACTTCGGAGCAGGTCGAGAGGCTCCTCGACGACGAATGAGGGCTCTGTGTGACGTCAACGTCCTGATCGCGCTATTTGACGGCGGACATGTTCACCATGACCTCGCCCACCGCTGGTGGTTCCACAATCGGCGCAGTGGCTGGGCGACCTGCCCCCTAACCGAGAACGGTTTTGTCCGAGTGCTGTCTCAGCCGCATTATCCGAACCGGGTCTCCGCGACAGCCGCTATCGAGTTTCTGGAAAGTGCCCGGCAGACGCCAAGGCACGAGTTCTGGACGGACGATGTTTCCCTGACCAGTCAGGAAGTGTTCGTGCGGGATCGAATCCTAAGTTCGAAGCTGATCACCGATTTGTATCTTCTCTCTCTGGCTGTTCGTCGAAATGCCCGTCTGGTGACGTTCGACAAGAACATCCCTCTGTCAGCCGTCGTTGGGGCAACCACTCAGAATCTCATCGCCCTCTAGCAGAGATCCCAAAAATCATCCTGCCGCCGCGTCAACCATGGTAGTCAACCATGGCAAACGTACCTCCCTGAGAGAACCTTGATGGATTCGAGGTGCGTTGTTCGTCAATGCGCTCTGGTTGTCTCGACGGAACCGTGAAACGAGCAGCGCAAAGTTACGTTCCGCCTGGGGTTTCCCTCTCCTACATTCGTGCTACCGTGATACACCAGCAGGGCCTGAAAGCAGGCAGAATACTGGCAAGCAGGGGGGGGCATTCATGAAGTTCAGGGGCTTGATTCCTGCCGTGCTGATCGTCGCCGCGGCCGCGACGCAAACTCTCGCGCAGCGCTACGAGCGCGTGGCTGTAGCGGGCGATGGACCACCGGGCACGATGAAGCCGCTGCTGTGGGGCAGCCAATACGCTGTTAGCTCGATGCGCGCGCAGGCCACAATGGCTGCCGAACGCATTCTACGCGACGGTGGCAACGCCTTTGATGCCATCGTTGCGGGGCAGGCCGCTCTCGCTGTCGTGCACCCCGCCGCGAACGGTATCGGCTCCGATGCGGTTCTTCTGGTGTATGACGCCGCCGCAAAAAAGGTGTGGTCCATCAACGCCGAGGGCACTGCTCCGAAGCTGGCTACCATCGAGTGGTACCAGAAAAATCACGACGGAAAACTGCCGGTCGATGATTCGCTGCTGGCCGGCACGGTTCCTGGTGTTCCCGACGCCTGGTACATTCTGCTTTCGCGCTGGGGAACGAAGAGTTTCGCCGAGGTGCTGGCGCCGGCTATCGAACTCGCCGCGGAGGGTTACGCGCTGCCAGGCAGCCATGCGCGCTCGTTCGACTCCGAGCGTTTGGCGAAATATCCTTCGAGCTCGCGCGTCTATTCTCCTGACGGCAAGAAGTGGAAAGCGGGCGAGGTTTTTCGGAACCCCGCGCTCGCCAACACGTTCCGGCGGCTGGTCGAAGCAGAACAGCAGGCAAACGGCCAGGGTCGCCAGGCCGCGTTGCTCGCGGCGCGCGACCGTTTCTACAAAGGCGACATCGCGCGCGAGATGGCGGCTTTTTCGGAGGCCAACGGCGGCCTGTTCCGCTACGACGATTTCGCTTCTTACTCCGCCAAGGTCGAAGAACCGGTGTCGGTGAACTACCGCGGCTATGAAGTCTATAAGAACCCGTCGTCCAATCAGGGGCCTGCCGAGCTTTTCATGTTGACCCTTCTCGAAGGCTACGACTTGAAAAAGATGGGCCACAACAGCGCCGACTATATTCACACCGCCGTCGAGGCGGTGAAGCTGGCGATGGCGGACCGCGATACTTTCCTCGGCGATACGGATTTCATTCGCATTCCCTACGAGGGATTGTTATCGGAGCAATACGCCGCCGAGCGCCGCAAGCTCATTGATCCTGAAAAAGCTTCTGAAGAGTTCCGGCCCGGCGCGCCTGAAAAGTTCATGGCGGGGTTCGAGACCGTCGACCGGCCGCGCGATTTCACGCTCGAAGGCGATGCCGACCACACCGGCGACACCAGCTACATCACAGTCGTCGATCGCCAGCGCAACGCGATCTCGTTTACGCCGAGCTTGCACAGCAGCTACGGCACCAAAGTGGTGATGGGCGATCTTGGATTCTTCCTCAACTGCCGCGGCGATTATTTTTCTTTGGTGCCCGGGCACGCCAACGCGCTCGAACCCGGCAAGCGCCCGCGGAGCACG
>JBBDWJ010000119.1:4492-6157 GCA_040902925.1 Bryobacterales bacterium
CTACAGGGAACGCTCGTGCTCAAGGATGGCAAGCCGTTTCTCGTCACGGGGAGCCCCGGCGGCGACGACCAGTGCATGCGAACCATGCAGACGCTGCTGAACATCGTGGATTTTGGCATGGACGTGCAGCAAGCGATCGAAGCGCCGCGCTGGTCGACGGAGAGTTTTCCGTCGTCGGTGTTCCCGCACACTATGTATCCGGCCGATCTGAAGGTCGAAAGCCGCGTCGCCACCGCGGTGCGCGCCGAGCTAGTGCGCCGGGGCCACAAAGTTACGGTCAACCCACCGTGGAGCATGTCGCAGAACGCCGCGATTCTCATTGACCCTGAAACCGGCTCGCTGGCAGCCGGCGCTGATCCGCGCACCGGGGCGCATGCTTTGGCGTGGTAGGTAAAGGAACCCGCCAGGCTTTGCTGGCAAAGCCATTTCCTTGACAGGTTTTCAACCAGAGGATAGCCTGAAGGGAGGACGAATGTTCAACAGTTGAACTATTGAACAAAAACCAAGATGCCTATCGTTGCCGTCAAGAACAAATATCAAGTTGTCATTCCGGCCAAGCTCCGCAAGCAGGTCGGTATCGAGGTAGGAGACCTGCTAGAGGCTAAGGTCGAGCGCGGCAAGGTAACGTTCACCCCGAAGTCACTCGTTGACCGTGGCATCGCCGAGAGCCTGGAAGATTTCCGCAAGGGCCGATCTCATGGTCCGTTTGAGACTGCTGACGAGATGGCTGCGTCTCTCGATGCCAACGCCAAGAAGGTAAGTGTTAAGCGAGCGAAACGCTCCCTTCGATGAAACTACGCTATTCGCGCCGATTCCATCGAAGCTACGGCGCCGCCCCCGCCCACATTCAAAAGGCCTTTATCAAACAGGCGAGTCTGTTGACCCGAAGCCTGAGGCATCCTTCACTGCGCGCCAAGAAGTACGATGAAAATCAGGGTATTTGGCAGGCTCGTGTGTCGCGCGATTGGCGCTTCTACTTCACGATCGAAAAAGACGCGTACCATCTGCACACACCCTAGATGAGACGCGCCACAAAAAGGGGAGAGGGAACGGAAGTACCGGTAGAAAGCGTTGACGCTTTCAATTCTGGTGCAAAGATACCAAATATCGATGGGATTGGCTAGTGAGGATTACCGCTGCCGGGAGGACTTTCCATCGTGCCGGCTTGAGTTGCGCCGCCGGCTGGAGAGCGCAACACTCGTAGAAATATCGGCGGGTAGGAGCCGGGTGATGCTTTCCGTGGTGCGGCTCGGGATCGCAATTCGGCCCCCTGACCGAATTGCGATCCGAATCAATTTGTTGCCCAAAGGCAGTTTTATCGACTACCTTTAATTGCCCTGAATCCCGTAAGTACTACTTGTTTTTCTTTTCCTGTTTCTTCTTCCGTTTTTCCTTCATTGAGAGTAAGGGCTTTTTCTGCTCCTCTTTTCGTCCTTTGTCTTTCTTGCCTTTGTCTGCCATGTTGTTCGTCCTTGCTCAAAGATGACTGGCCCCCAACCGAAGGTGGAAGCCAAAAACCGCTGGGGCCGGCCGCTCGCCGACGTGCCGGCGCCCAGCGTGATACTTGTGAGATTAGCAGATAGATGATCGGTTCAGGAAGAGTCCCTGGACGAGGGGTGCGCGACATAGATGTGGGTGACGATCTGGGTTGTTTTTTTGTGGCGG
>JBBDWJ010000120.1:0-38157 GCA_040902925.1 Bryobacterales bacterium
TGCATAGCGCACTCGAAGAGGTGCAAAGGAGAACCAGCCATGAAGAAGAATAACATTGCGCAGAACCACAAGGAAGCCAACAGCCAGCAGGATTGGCGGACGATGGAGGGACGCTCTGCGGCTGTGGGAGGTCAACAGGACAACGACTCTGAAAACACCGCGTTCGCGGCGACTGCGCTGGTGACTCAGAGCCTCTTCGGAGAGCTCGTGGGACAGATGGCAGCGCCGCCTCCCGATTCGAACTCCAACCTGCAGCGAGCCCATTCAGGCTCACCAAGACGGCGAATGGAAGCCGGGTGATGGGAGTCCACCGAAACTCAGAGCGATCCTGTTGACATCAACCAGCCGTCTCATGGAAGTCACCACGTTTTCGCAGTGTCCAAGCCTCGGTGGCAACCATTCGGCTGCGCGCGCGAAAACGTGGTGTCCCCGCCGGCTGTCCGCCCCCGTCGACGGTCCGCGTCAGCTCTCGCGGAAATGGGCGATGAGATCGGTGGCGGCAGGCGTCAGGCCTGCTTCGCGCATGCAGGAAGCAATTTGACCGCGGTGGTGTTGGCCGTGAAATACGACATGCGTCAGGATTTGGCGTGGCGTATTCTGAAAAGCCTTGCCCGCCGTGGTCACATACTCAATCGGCTGATCGAGCTTCTCTTCGCCCAGCATGCGCACCAAGCCTGCCAGAGCGTGCTCCATCCGCCGCTGCCTTGGCTCGCATTCGGCCAACGTCAGCGCCGGCCAGACTTCAACTGCCGACGAATCGAGCCCGCCGAGCCGCGACAGCCAGGTCTCCTGCGCCCCGAGGATATGGGCGAACAGTTCCAGCGCCCTGGGCGGCGTTTGCGGTTGTTGAAACGACTCCAGCACGCGGCGGTTGGCCCAGCCGTCATAGCGCAATAGATCGGCGAGTTCGACAGACATTTTTCCAAGGATAGCAATCCCCCGGGTTGTGCTGCAGATCGCGGTCCCTAAAGCGAACCGCTTACCCCGCCCGGTGGTTTGACTGGACTTCTTGGCGCGCCGCCGAGCTTTGCTCTATGCTTGAAGCTAGTCCTTCGCAGGCTCGTGTTACGGGGGCCGCGGCGATGCCAAAAAGCCGCCTGGACTTGATGAGAGCAATCTTTCACGCACCCCCGCTCGGGTCGCTCCGCCACTCTATCGCTTGGACCCTGTTGGGGCTCGTCTGGCTGACCGCCGCGAGTCCGCGCGTCGGGGCGCAAACCGCGACCGGCCGCATTTCGGGAACCGTGCTCGACCCCAGCCGCGCCGCGGTCGAGGGCGCGCCCGTTACCGTTCGCAGCGAGGCGTCGGGGGCCGTGACCGATACCGTGACAAGCGCTTCCGGCGCTTTCTCAATCGTCGATCTGGCGGCTGGATTCTACGCGATCGAAGTCGACCTGCCGGGGTTCCACCGCCATGTGGTCAGCGGGGTAAAGGTCGACGTGGCGAGCGAGACTTCTCTGCCGCCGATCGTTCTTGCGCTGGGCGAACTTACCGAAAGCATCGAGGTCGTCGCGGGCGCCACGCAGGTGCAGACTACGAACGCCGAGATGACGACGACGGTGACCGTCGAACAGATCGAGCGGCTGCCGATCATCGGGCGCAACGCACTGTCGCTGATTCACTTGCAAGCCGGGGTTGCCAACGCCGGCGCGCATCCCACGGTGATCAACGGGCAGCGCACGTCTTTCAGCAACGTCACTCTGGATGGCATCAATATCCAGGACAATTTCATTCGCAACAATGCGCTGGATTTCAATCCCAACCGGCCGTTGATCGACCAGGTCAACGAGTTTACGGTCACCACGCAGAACGGCAATTCGGCGGTCGGTAACGGCGCGTCGCAAGTGAATTTTACGACGCGCACGGGCACCAACGATTTCCATGGCAATCTGTATTGGCACAACCGCAATTCCGCGTTGAGCGCCGGCGAGTGGTTCAGCAACCGCCAGGGGCTGCCGAAACCGTTTCTGAATTGGAATCAGTTCGGGGGATCGCTCGGGGGCCCGATCGTGCGCAACAAGCTGCTGTTCTATACGAATTACGAGGCGTTCCGGCAGCGCGCCGAGACGCTGGTGAACGCGACGATCCTGACGCCTGACGCCTCGCGCGGCATTTTCACCTACCGCGACGATAACGACCGCGTGCAGAAAGTGAACGTGCTGAACGCCATGGGAGTTGCGAAGGACCCCAAGGCCGAGGAGATTCGAGCGCGCATTCCGGGCCCCGGCCAAATCAACAACTTCGACGTGGGAGACAGTGACCGCGAGCTGCTGCGCAACACCGCCGGGTATCGCTTTCTGGCGCAGAACAACGAAGATCGCGACGCTACGACGAACCGGCTCGACATGGTGCTTTCCGAAACGCATCTGCTGAGCGGGACTTACCAGTACACGCGCGAAGAGGGCGACCGGCCCGACATCGCCAACGGCTACCATCGGACGCCGGTGATCCGGAATTTCATTCACACCAACTTGATGTCGCTCGGCTGGCGGTGGAACCCGAATCCGTTTTGGTCGAATGAGCTGCGCGGCGGATTCAACCTGCTGCCCGGCGACTTTCGCACGACCGAGAACCGCGGAGAGCCGCTGATCGGCGGCCTCCTGTATACGAACCCCACCGTGAATTTTGACCCCCAAGGGCGCTACACCGACACGTTCAATTTTTCGGATAACGTCTCTTGGCTGCGCGGGAATCATTCGTTTCGTTTTGGCGGCTCGCTGCAACGGGTTCTTGTCGAGAGCTTCGAGTGGGCCGGAACGATCCGGTCGTTCGGCGTTGGGATTGGACTCGACAGCCAATTCGCGCTGGACGGGAGTTTCTTCCCGGGCGGCATTCCCGGCGACGAGGTCGGCCTGGCGCAACAGTTGCTGGCTACGGTTGCGGGAATCATCGACACCGGCTCGCAAACGTACAATAGTAACGACGCAAGCGTAGGCTACGTTCCCGGCCAGGAGCAGCGCCGCAACTACCGCCTCAACAGCGGAGCGCTCTACTTTCAGGACAACTGGCGGCTGCGTCCGCGCCTGACGTTGACCCTTGGCGTTCGCTGGGACTATCAAGGGCGTTTCGACGAGCGCGACGGGCTGATGCTGACGCCTGTGAGCGGCCCCCAGGGCACGATCGCGACGCTGCTGTCCGACGCTACGCTGGATTTCGCGGGCAGCCGTTTCGGCCGGCCTCTCTATGCGCGCGATCTGAACAACTTCGCGCCGAATCTCGGCGTTGCCTACGACTTGTTCGGCGACGGCAAGACCGCGTTACGCGCCGGCTACAGCATCAACTACGTCATCGACGACACCATGAGCGCGGCCGTGAACGCCACCACATCGAACCAGGGCTTGCAGGGAGACCCCAACGAGCGGAATCTGGATCTGCGGCTGAGCGATACTCTGCCGGTGTTCGATCAGCCGGAATTCAAGATTCCGCGCCTAGCGAGCGAGAATCAGGCGATCGATCGGGCGGCGGCGCTATTCACGATGGACCCCCGGCTGCGAACGCCCTACGTGCAGCAGTGGAACGTTGGGGTGCAGCGCGAGATTGCCAAAGACACCGTGCTCGACGTCGCGTACGTGGGCAACAAAGGAACCAAGCTTCTTCGCGGTTTCGACTACAACCAGGTGATCATCGAAGAGAACGGATTCTTGGCGGATTTTTTGAGAGCGCGGTCGAATGCGCGTTTGGCGGAGCAGCGCACCGGCGAGTTCAATCCGGAATTCAATCCGCTGATTCCGGGCAGCCAGCCGCTGACGGTTTTTCCGCGTCTGGATCGCGGCGGGCTGTTGAACGACCCGACGGTAGGGGGCATGATTGAATCCGGCCAACCGGGCCAGCTTGCTGCGTTGTACATCCTGAACGACTTCACCGAGGGAACGGATGTGAGCTTCCGGCCCAACCAGAATACGTTCGTCGCCGATATGATCACGAACTATTCCAACAGCACCTACCATGCGTTGCAGGTCGAAGTGCGGCGGCGGGTGTCGAGCGGCTTGCAGTTCCAGGCTAACTATACCTTTGGAAAAACCTTGACGGATTCGAGCGGCACCCAGGTGCGGTTTGATCCGTTTCTCGACATTGATCAGGCAGATCGCGAGCGGGCGCGTGCGGAGTTTGACGTCAATCATGTGTTCAACACGAATTTCATCTGGGCTTTGCCGTTCGGCGCCGAACATGGCCGCTCGTTCGGCAAGCTCGACAAGCTGGTGGGCGGCTGGACGCTCTCTTCGATCGTGACCTGGCAGTCGGGCGCTCCCTTGTCGATCGCCTCGGGCCGCGGCACCTTGAACCGTACGGCGCGCTCGGCGCAGAATACCGCGGTTTCGTCGTCGACAAAGGAGCAGCTCGACGAGGTTGTCGGCTTTCGCATGACCGGGGATGGGCCGTTCTATATCGCCGCCGGCGCCATCAACCCGCGCGACAACAGCGGCGTCGCTCCCGACGGCGAAGAGCCGTTTGCGGGCCAGGTTTTCCTTCATCCTGAACCGGGCGAGCTTGGCAATTTGCAGCGGCGCATGTTTACGGGCCCGTCGGCGTTCGTATTCGATTTGGCCCTCGACAAGGACCTGCGGCTCAGCGAGACGCGCCAGTTGCGGTTCGGCGCGCGGATTCAGAATCTGCTCAATCACCCTTCCTTTCTGTCGGGCAATCATTTCCTCGACTCGACGCAGTTTGGCCGCATCACCGATGTGGTTGTGGGAGCGCGAGTGATAGAATTCCAGGTGCGCTACAGTTTCTAGCAGCGAACGAACACCCTTGCCGTTTCTTGTCCCCCCTTTCCCGGATCCGGTTCGTCGCGCCGCCGGCGTGCGGCGGAATCGAGATTGATGGCCTATTCCTCCTCACCCTACGGAAGCTCGCTGTCGCTGCTGACCGACCTTTATCAGCTCACGATGGCGTGCGGCTATTGGAAGGCGGGGATCGCTGAGCGCGAGGCTGTCTTTGATCTTACGTTTCGATCGCATCCGTTCGATGGAGGTTTTAGCATTGCCTGCGGCGCGGCACGCGTCGTCGAGTATCTCAATGCGCTGCGATTCGACGAGGGCGATCGCTCTTACTTGAAGGGATTGAAGGGCAGCAACGACGAACCGCTATTTGACGACGCCTTCCTCAACCGGCTGCGCGATTTTGAGTTGCGCTGCGACGTCGACGGCATCCCCGAAGGCACCGCCGTCTTTCCTCACGAGCCGTTGTTGCGCGTGCAAGGGCCGCTGTGGCAGGCGCAGTTGCTTGAAACGGCGCTGCTCAACATCGTCAACTTCGAGACCTTGATCGCAACGAAGGCGGCGCGTATCGCGCTGGCGGCCGAGGGTGAGCCCGTGCTCGAGTTCGGGCTGCGCCGCGCCCAGGGCGTTGACGGCGGGTTGGCGGCTAGCCGGGCCGCTTACATCGGCGGATGCGCCGGCACTTCAAATGTGCTGGCCGGAAAGCGTTTCGGGATTCCCGTCAAGGGAACCCACGCCCATAGTTGGGTGATGGCTTTCGACAGCGAGATGGAGTCGTTCGAAGCCTACGCCGAGGCGATGCCGGGTAACGCCGTCCTGCTCGTCGATACGTACGACACGATCCAAGGCATTCGCCGCGCAATCGAAGTGGGCGAGAGATTGCGAAAGCGTGGTCATTCGCTGTCGGGAATTCGCCTCGATTCCGGCGACCTCGCGGCGTTGAGCATCGACGCCCGCCGTATGCTCGATGAGGCTGGTTTCTCCACAACCGCAATCGTTGGCTCGGGTGACTTGGATGAGCACGCCATAACCAAGCTCAAAAGCGAGGGCGCGAAGATCGGCGTCTGGGGCGTGGGAACCAAGCTTTCCACCGGACACGACGACTCCGCGCTGGGCGGCGTATATAAACTGTCAGCGATTCGAGACAGCGCGGGCGCCTGGCAGTACAAGGTGAAGCTTTCCGAGCAGGCAGCGAAGATGTCGAATCCCGGGATTCTTCAGGTCCGGCGTTTTCGCGTCGATGGCCGCGCCGTCGCGGACGTTGTTTTTGACGTGCCGTCGCCGCCCAAAGGGCGATGGGTGCTCGTGGAACCCTTCGATTCTTCGCGGCGCACTACTGTTCCTCGGGACGCGGATGGCGAGGATCTGCTGGCGCCGTTTTTCCGCGCCGGGCGTGCTGTGTTTGAGCCGCCGTCGGCGACCGAAGCTCGCCAGCGCACCCTGGCTCAGATCGCGCAGCTCGATCGCCGGTTCACGCGCCTCACTAACCCGGAGACCTATCCGGCGGGCCTCGAGCAAGGCCTGTTCGAAACCAAGCTGGAAATTATCGCCCGCATCAAGCAGGGCGAGTTGCAGCAGACACATTCGCCGCGCTGAGTTGGTACCCGGCTGCTAGAATCGGGGTGACGCCTCGAGTCCGCCTCGTCGATCGACGCGCAGCGGAGAAAGCACCCGGAGATTTTTCATGCCAGAAGCAGTCATCGTCAATCCAGTGCGCACCGCGGTTGGCAAAGCGCCGCGCGGCACTTTGCGGACGACCCGTCCTGACGACATGGCGGCGGCGGTGATTCGAGCCTCGCTCGAACGCACGCCTGAGTTGCTTCCCTACGAGATCGATGACGTCATCCTCGGCTGCGCCATGCCTGAGGCTGAGCAAGGCATGAACATGGCGCGCATTGCGGCCGTGCGCGCGGGCCTGCCCGATTCCGTGCCTGGCATG
Source organism: Bryobacterales bacterium (assembly GCA_040902925.1). GTDB lineage: Bacteria > Acidobacteriota > Terriglobia > Bryobacterales > UBA6623 > JBBDWJ01. Next base: position 6,658 of record JBBDWJ010000120.1, read on the forward strand.
ACTATCAATCGCTTCTGTAGCTCAGGCCTGCAGGCGATTGCTTTGGCGGCGGAGCGCATTCGCGGCGGCGGGGCGGAGGCCATCTTCGCCGGCGGCGCCGAGTCGATGAGCCTGATGCCGCGAAGCGGCCACAAACTTGCGCCGAATCCTTGGCTGATCGAGCGCCTGCCGCAGACCTACATCAGCATGGGTTTGACCGCCGAGAAGGTGATGGCAAAGTACGGCATCTCGCGCGAGGCCGCGGATGAGTTCGCGCTCGGCAGCCATCAGAAGGCGTTGGCCGCCCAGCAAGAGGGCCGATTCGACCGCGAAATTGTGCCTCTCGACGTTGAATTTGTCGTGCCGGTCAACGGAAAGTCAGCGACGCAGCAGGTGTGCTTCGAGAAGGACGAGGGTGCGCGCGCCGATACGAGTCTCGAAAAACTGGCTTCCCTCAAGCCGGTATTTCACGTCCGCGGCGTGGTCACTGCCGGCAACTCCTCGCAAACCAGCGACGGCGCGGCCGGTGCGCTGGTCATTTCTGACACCAAGGCGAGCGAGTTGGGATTGAAGCCGCTAGCGCGCTTCGTGAGCTTCGCGACCGCCGGCGTGCCGCCCGAGATCATGGGTATCGGACCGGTTGTGGCGATCCCGAAAGCGCTGGCGCTGGCCGGCCTCAAGCTCGACGACATCGGTCTGATCGAGCTCAACGAAGCGTTCGCGGGACAAGCCCTTGCAGTGATGAAGCTCGCTGGATTGAATCCCGCGATAACGAATGTCAATGGCGGAGCCGTGGCTCTCGGTCATCCGCTGGGAGCGACCGGCGCGAAACTGACGGCGACGATTCTCTACGAAATGCAGCGCCGCAAAGTGCGCTATGGCCTGGTGACGATGTGCATCGGGGGCGGGCAGGGCGCGGCGGGTATTTTTGAGCGCCTGGATTGAACCTCGCGGCGAAAGCTCGCAGCGGGGTTTTATCGTCGCGCAGTCTGGTCTGTAGCGAGGCAGCATGTCCACCACCATTTCCGGCACTACGGCGGCGCGTCCCACTTTGCTCGGCGGCGGGTTTCTGCTCGGGGAAGTCAGCCCCGAAGAAGCGTTCACTCCAGAGGATTTCAGCGAAGAGCAGCAGCAGATCTATGCCACGGCCGACCAGTTCATGACCAACGAGGTCGTGCCGACGATCGCCGAGCAGGAAGAAAAAAAACCGGGTGTCGCCCGCAAACTCATGGAGAAGGCCGGCGAGTTGGGGCTGCTCGCAACCCTGGTTCCTGAAAAGTTCGGCGGACTCGAACTCGATCTGACGACACAAATGATCGTCGCCGAGCGCATCGGCCGCTACGCGTCGTTCTCGACGACCTATGGCGCACATTCGGGCATCGGCACGATGCCGCTAGTCTATTTCGGCACCGAAGACCAGAAAACACGCTATCTGCCGAAGCTGGTATCCGCGGAATGGATCGCCGCCTACTGCCTTAGCGAGCCGCAGGCCGGCAGCGACGCGCTGGCAGCGCGCACTCGCGCCGAGCTTTCGCCCGACGGCAAGCACTACGTGCTGAACGGCGAGAAGATGTGGATTTCCAACGGGGGCTGGGCGGATCTCTATACCGTTTTCGCGAAGATCGACGGCGAAAAGTTCACTGCATTTCTGATCGAACGGACCATGAATGGAGTGCGCCCTGGAGCTGAGGAGCACAAGATGGGCATCCGCGGCAGCTCGACGACGCCGCTGGCCCTCGATAATGTCAACGTCCCCGTCGAAAACGTGCTGGGCGAAATCGGCCGCGGGCACATTATCGCGTTCAACATTCTGAACCTGGGGCGCGTGAAACTCGGGGCTGCTTGTGTCGGCGGCTGCAAGGAAATTCTCGCCACAACGATTCGCTACGCCAACCAGCGCAAGGCTTTCGGGCAATCCATCGGCGAGTTCGGATTGATCCAGCACAAGCTCGCCGAAATGGCGATACGGCTGTATGCGACCGAGTCGCTGGCGTATCGTACCAGCGGGCTCATCGACCGGCGCCGCGGCAGTTTGTCGTGGGAAGATCCCGAAGCGGCTCACAAAGCGCTGGCGGCCGTCGAAGAGTACGCTATCGAGTGCTCGATCACTAAAGTGTACTCGTCGGAGGCGCTCGACTACATCGTGGACGAAGGCGTGCAGATCCATGGCGGCTACGGCTTCCACCAGGACTATGCGGTCGAGCGGGCCTATCGCGACGCGCGCATCAATCGCATCTTCGAAGGCACCAACGAAATTAACCGCCTGTTGACGATGGGTATGCTGTTGAAACGCGCGGCCAAGAACCGTCTGCCGCTGATGGCGGCTGTTGAAGCGGCGGCAAAGACGGTTTCGGGCGCCAGCCTGGAGAAGCCACAGGACGGACCCTTCGCGAACGAAAAACATCTGCTGTATAGAGCCAAGCAGGCAACTCTGTTCTGCGCCGGCGTGGCCTATCAGCGTTTCCAAAGCGAACTCGATCAACAGCAGGAAGTCAGCGCCGCAGTGAGCGACATGGTGATGGCTATCTTCGCGGCTGAATCGGCCCTGCTGCGCGCGGAGAAGTTGATCGAGCGCGGGCGGGGGGAAGCGGCGCGGCAGATGACTGTTGTGCTCGTGCAGGATGCCATCGGCCAGATTGAACGTCAGGCCACAACGGCGCTGGCGGCGTGCGGAGATGGATCGGCGCTCGATCAACAACTCGCCGCCGTGCGAAGAACGTTGAGGCACACTCCTCTCAACACGATTGCCCTGCGCCGGGCGATTGCCGGGCGGTTGCGCACGGCCGAAAAATACGTCGTGTAGTGTAAGCCGGCTCAGGGCTCCCCATATTCGTGGTGTAACGTCGTTACACAACACCGGCAAAATCCTGATACCATTCGGAGCATTGTTCGTTTGTCCTTCCATTCGACGGTTTGAGGAGATACTCATGCACCGAGTTTTTACCCGCCTGGCTACTCTTGTTGCCGCGGCTTCATTGGCGGCCCTCGCGGCTGCGCCTCTGAAAGCAGCCGACTATCGCGAAGAAGCGCTCAACCGCATCGCGGCGCTTGAAAAGAAGTTCGTGGGAGTGAGCGAGGCCGTGCCCGCCGATAAATATACCTGGCGTCCGGCTGAGGGCGTGCGCTCGGTCAGCGAATTGTTCTTGCATGTCGCTGGCGCAAACTTTGGACTGCCCGCGCGAATCCTTGGGATGCCCGCTCCAGCGGGCTTTCAGGGGCAAGGCTATGACAAATCGACCACCGATAAGGCGCAGATTGTGAAGGCCGTCAAGGAATCGTTTGCGCACTTTCGGGCCTCGATTGAAAAGCTGGAAGCCGCCGACGCCGAGAAAATGGTGAAGGTGTTCGGCGGAGAAGCCAGCACGCGGGGCGCGGTACTGGTCATGCTCGAGCATCTTAGCGAGCACCTCGGACAATCCATTGCTTATGCCCGCGTTAACGGCGTTACGCCGCCGTGGAGCGAGTAGGTCCGCCCTTCACCCATACGCAGGCGGGCGGGTCGGCTTGGTAACGCCGGCCTGCCCAGCCTCACATCACGAACTACCACGATCAAAGCCCGATCTCTTGGTTCCCGAGAGCGTCGCAAGGGTGTATGCTCAAAAGCTCCAATGAGAGTCTCTGTTTGGGCGCTAGCTGCCGCAACGCTGTTGCTCGTCGCCAGGCCGCCGCATGCCGGCCTGGCGCAACAGCCCTCTGCCGCACAGCCCGGCGCGCAGCCGGCGCCCCGCAACGCGCAAGACAATAAGATCGAACCGCGTCAGCGGAACGCCGCGGAGACACCGGGCGACGCGGGCGAACCCGCTTCGAATTCCGCGGCCGCCAATCCCGCGCCCGCCCAGCGCACTACGCTTAACCTGCTGGGCCAGACCGACACGCGATCGGGCGAGAGCCGGCGCAACGAAAACGTACAGTTCAACCTGGTCGACAACAATGCGCTCAAGGAGATGAACATCCGCTTGGGCGCGACGGCGACGATCGTCGAAGAGTTTCAGGTCGACCGCGGCTACTTCGGCGCGGAATACGGCAGCGCCCCGCGGCCCGGGGTTCACGCGACGGCGGGACGCGGCGGCGGCGTTCACGGCAACATGCTGTGGGGCCACAACAACAGCATCTTTAGCGCGCGATCCTTCTTCCAGGTGGGTAAGGTGCAGCCGGCGCGCGAGAACACTTTCGGCGGCGCGCTGACGCTGCCTGTTTGGCGGGGTGGTTTTTTCTCGGCGGGCGGTTCCTTGAACAGGATTCGCGGCAACGTCAACGGCAACGTTCTGATTCCGCTGCCCGAGGAGCGCACGCCGCTGACCGACGATCCCGAGCTGCGGCCCATCGTCGAGAGTTATCTCAACGCTTATCCCGTCGGACCGCCCAACCGCCCCGACATCGCCGAGCGCGCGCACAACACCAACAGCTTGCAGAGCATCAACACCGACACCGCACGCGGCCAGCTCGATCAACGGCTCGGCGACAAGGACCGGCTGATCTTCCGGTACATCTTCACCAGCCAGAACGTCGACGCATTTCAGTTCGTCACCGGGCAGAACCCCGACACCGATACGAAATCGCATGGCGCGCGGATCACCTGGAATCGCACCTGGTCGGCGAACACGCTCGCTGATTTTTCGATCGGCTTCGACCGATTGACGTCACTGCTGCTGCCGGCCGCGGGCGCCGTCGGTCCCGTCAACCTCGGCGAGTCGTTGACCACGCTCGGACCTTCGCCGACCATCCCGATCGACCGCATCCAGAACCGTTTCCGATACGCCGCCACGGTGCGGCACACGCGCGGCCGCCACTATCTGACGGCCGGGTTCGCGCTCGCGCGCTTGCAGTACAACGGCGAAGAACCCGACGGCGCGCGAGGCAACCTGTCGTTTCGCGACGACTTCGGAAACGACACGATCACGAATCTGCGTCTGGGCCTGCCCACGCAATTGAACAAGCTCGTCGGCTCGACCTATCGCGGCTTCCGCAATTGGGATACGCAATTTTTCGTGGGCGACCGCTGGCAGGCGAGGGACGCCCTGACGCTGTCTTTCGGACTTCGCTATGAGCCGTCGACGCGTCCCTACGACGTCACCCGCCGCAGCGATTTGGCGTATGGCTCCGACTTAAACAACTGGTCGGGCTCGTTCGGCTTCGCCTGCCGCCTTCCCGCGCGTTGGGGCGTGCTGCGCGGCGCGTACGGCTTGCTCTACGGACAGATTTTCCCGGTCACTTACGGGCAGGACCGCCTCAACCCGCCGCACAGCCTGCGCGTGTCTCTACAAGCGCCCGATCTCGCCGATCCGCTTGGCGGTCTTGATTTCGAGGACCTCGATCCGAACGGGCGCGCGAGCAAGGTCGAGATCGGCCTTGATCTTACGACGCCCTATTCGCACCAGTACAACTTTAGTTGGGAAGCCGAACTGGGCGCCGACTGGAGGCTGCAGCTCGGCTACGTCGGCAGCCGCTCGCACAAGCTGATCATCACCTACTTCTTCAACCGCGGGCAGTATGTCGAAGGAATTCCTTTTACCAGCCGCACAATCAACGAACGGCGCGCCGACCAGTCGCTGTTCGAATACCTGTTCACGCACAACGGCTCGCGCGGGTTCTATGACGCCGGGCGCGTTTCGCTGAGCGCCCCACGCTGGCGCGGCTTCACGTTGAGTACCTCTTACTGGTACAGCAAGGCGATCGACCTGGGCGGAGACTACACCAATACGGCGTCGGGCCCCGATGCGCGGGTCGCCCTCGGCCAGACCGAGATGGAATCGCAGAGCGATTTGCGCGGGCTTAGCAGCTTCGACCAGCCTCACGCTTTTCTGGTACAGGCTTCGTTCGAGACGCCGCGGGTCAGTGACGCCGGCTGGTTGCAGCGGCTGTTTGGCAGTTGGAACCTTTCCGGCGTGGGCCTGCTGAAATCGGGAACGCCCTTCATGGTCGAGTCCGGATCGGACGGCCCGGGTTTTGGAAACGTCGACAGCGTGCGCGGAGACCGGCCCATGCTGCTCGATCCGTCGATCCTTGGACGCACCATCGGAGATCCGGATACCTCGGCCGCGTTTCTGCCGCGCTCGGCGTTTCGCTACATCAACGCACCCCAAGAGATGGCCGGCAACCTCGGCCGCAACACTTTCCGAAAGGGAAAAATCGCCAACATCAACGCCATGTTGTGGAAGAGCTGGGCGGTCCGCAACGACACGCGGGTGACGCTGCGCGCCGAGTCGATCAACCTTCTCAATACGCCGCAGTTCGCCGAGCCGGGCAAATCGTTGACCAACCCCAATTTCGGGCAGATCAACAACACACTCAACGACGGGCGCACGTTCCGGTTCACTCTGCAGCTTGATTTCTGATTCGTAGCCGCGAGATTAGGTCGTGTCTACGGGTTCTGCACCACGCCGGAGTCACTGAGCGGGTCGGTCCAGCTCAGGCCTGGAAAGCGCGCATAGTCACGATCCGTCGTTACCCAGGTGCATCCCGATTCGATTGCCAAAGCAGCGTACCAAGCGTCAGTCACCAGGTTTCCCTTGGCATTCGCGCGCGTACACAGCGATTGAAAGATCGTCCAATGCGATGCACCCGGATGGATGACGCGGCAGAGCGGATGTTCACGCAAAGCATTCGTGAAGGTGAATACTTGTTCGACTGTCGAGGGTATGCGGAAGACGCGCGGGTGGGTAGTCACGCGGAGAACAGCCGAAAGGACTTGTTCGGAGATGCCAAACACGGATTCTCCATTCAGCACAGCCAACAACCAACGGTGGTGCTCACGGTGCTGGTTCGCGTCGGATCGAAAGGCGTAAATCAAAACATTGACATCGACGAGGATCATGCCACGCCGTCCATCACATCCTGCAAAGCGGCGGAATCGTCGAGGTCGACTCCGGGAAGCAGCCCTCCCTGACCGGAAGCCGGTAACTTGTAACGACGCCGCCGGTAACCGGAAGGTCTATGCGAGTAGGCTTGCAGAATGGCATCACTAATGACTTCGCCGAGAGATTTTCCCATCTGCTCGGCCTTTTGCTTGCAGAGTTCGAGAGCCTGATCCTGAATGTTAATGGTCGTCCGCATCAGTATTGAGTATAAGACATCACGATGCATCATGGTGATGCTATGATGCGCATCCCTGGAATCCAATGTGAATCAACAGCACAATTCGGTTGAGCCACAGGACGCCGGCCCTAACAGGACTCTGCACCGGCGATTTTTCGATCCCCATGGGTTGCGGGCTTGACCGAGCCTCTGCCCTGGCGGGAAACTAAGACTGCCCGGAGGTGAGAGAAAATGACTTGCCGCTTGTCGTTAGGTCTGATTCTGGGTAGTGTCTGGGTGCCGTTGGCCTTCGCCCAGGACGCGCCCGTTCCCTTCTATTCGGCGGAAAGGAAAATCGCGCTCGGCCGGCAACTGGCCGCCGAGATCGAAGCGGGAGCCGGGTTGCTCGACGACGAGACCGCGGTCGAATTCGTCGCAGGCTTGGCGGGACAACTCGCGCGGGCCGCGGGGGCAGATAGGCTTCAAATCCGCGTCCTCGAGAGCGCGGAGGCAAAAACCCACGCTCTGCCGGGCGGCTTTCTTCTGGTTCGCTCCGGCCTCGTGGTTGGAACCGAAACGGCGGCTGAATTGGCCGGCATTCTCGCCCACAATATCGCTCACATCACCGCCAGGCATGGCACCCGAAATGCCTCGGGATCTCTCGGCGAAAACATGCTTAGCAGCGTCCCGCTAATGTTCCTGGGCGGCTGGAATGGCTCCTGCGCGCGCACGGCTGGCTCTCGCGCTCCCTTGGCTTGGCAGAAAGTTGCCGGGGGATACGAGGAGGAAGCCGATTTGCTCGCGCTCGGGTACCTGGACCAGGTCGGGTATGACCCCAACGGCTTGGTTGACGGCTTCGACCGCCTCGCGACGGAGCACATCCCGGCTACGGCGCGGATGACCGCCGCGGTCCGCGAAAAAGCCCATGAGTATTCTGCGAGCGGACGAACCTATACGACCACTTCGTCCGAGTTCGTCGAGATCCGCGACCGGCTGCCGAAGCCGATTGCCGGACAGCAGAACGAGCAGACGCCGACCCTGCTTCCGGCGCCATGAGCATCGCGCTAAGGTAAGCCGCTGGCGAGTGAGCAACTGAACTACGCCTCCGGCGCCCCACTGCATCGCCGGGAGCGCGGCTTCACTGCTAGTTCTTCGTGCCCATCAGTTCCAGCACCGCCGCGGTCATTGCCTTCACGCCGGTTTCGATCGTTGTATCGGGAACGGGCCAATACAGCGCTGAATGCAGCGACGGCAGCGGCGGGCCACCTTTCGCGGCGGCCGCCATGCGCGCCGCGTCGATCGTGCCGAGCCGGAACATGAAAATGGGAATGCGCGGCTCCTCGCGGCCATAGCGGGAAAAATCCTCGCCGCCCATCTCGGCGTCGCGCTCGACGACTTTCTCCTCGCCGAACATCTGCGTCCAGACGGGAAGAAGGCGCGAAACCAACTCGGGATTGTTGAACGTCGCCGGCGTGTACTCCGCTTCGAGCACGGTGACTGTGGGTTCGCGGTCGGCGGGAACGCCGGCGGCTCTGGCGATTCCGACGGTAATGCGCTGGATCGCATCGAGAATCTGTTGACGCACCTCGTCGGTGTAAGAGCGCACGGTGAGCTGTAGCTTGACCTCGTCAGAGATCACGTTGTGCTTGGCGCCGCCGTGAATCGACCCCACGGTTACCACCGCCGAGTCGATCGGGCGCACTTCGCGGCTCACGATCGTTTGCAGCGCCAGGATCACTTGCGCGGCGATCACGACAGGGTCTTTCGTCGTGTGTGGATAAGCGCCATGCCCGCCGACGCCGCGAATGGTGACGTCCACTGAATCGACATTTGCCAGCGTATATCCGGCGTGGTAGCCGACGCGGCCGGTCTCGAGCGCCGCATCGACGTGATGGCCAAGCACGAAGTCGGGCCGGGGAAACTTCGTGAACAGACCCTCGTCAATCATCGCCTTGGCGCCGGCGCCGCGCTCCTCGGCGGCTTGGCCGATCATCACCAGCGTGCCGCTCCATTGATCCTTGAGCTTGCTCAACACGCGCGCCGTTCCGATAAACGACGTCATATGGATGTCGTGGGCGCAAGCGTGCATCACGCCGACATCGTTACCGTTTTCGTCGGTGGTGCGCACGTCGCTCGCATAGGGGCGGCGTGTGTTCTCGACCACCGGCAGCGCGTCGAGGTCGGTCCGCACCATGATGGTTCGGCCGGCGCCGTTCTTCATCACGGCGACAAAGCCATGGCCGCCGATGTTGGGCGTGATGTCAAAGCCCAGCGGCTTCAATTCGGAAATCAGTTTCGCCGCGGTTTCCTTTTCGTGGAAGGAAAGCTCAGGGCGCCGGTGGAGGTGCGTGTAGAGCTGGACAAGCGAGCTCACCTCGGCGGAAGCCAACTCAGCGATGCGAGTTTGCGCGCCGGCTGACGGGAGCGTGGCGGCGGCGCAAACGGTAAAGGCGATCCATCGTAGACAGAAGTTCCTCATCGTTCCCCAATCTTACGCCGTTGGAACCGGTGAGTGCCAGGGCCGTGCCGCCCACCCCGCGCGCGCAGCTGGGCCACGTGTGGGAGGCGAATTGCCGCCTGGGGCCAATGGACCGGGCACAAGGAATGTCCCGACGTAAAGCGAACAGGCAGACTGGCCGTTTTGCTGCTGCTAAACTAGCTCGCCATGGCCCACATCAAGGAACTATTTGATCTCACCGGCAAGGCGGCGCTCATCACCGGCGGCTCGCGCGGCCTTGGCGCCGAAATGGCCGAAGCTCTGGCCGAGTCCGGAGCGTCGCTGTTTCTGCTGGCGCGGCGCGAGCAGTGGCTCGGTCCCACGCTCGAGGAATTCCGCCGGCGCGGGTTCCGCTGCGAGGGGGCGCTCTGCGATGTCAGCCAGGCCGATGAGGTCGAGGCGTCGTCGGCCAAAGCCATCGAGGCCCTGGGCAAAATCGATATCCTCGTTAACAACGCGGGCATCTCGTGGGGCGCCAAGGCCGAAGACATGCCGCTCGAAAAATGGCGCGCGGTGCTCGATGTCAATCTGACCGGCACGTGGCTTTTTTCGCAAGTCATCGGCCGCCACATGATCGAGCGCGGTTCGGGCAACATCATTAATGTGGCTTCGATCGCGGGCCTGCGTGGATCGGTGTCGCACAACATGGGGATCTCGGGCTACGCGGCGAGCAAGGCTGGCGTGATGGGCTTGACGCGCGAACTCGCCGCGCATTGGGCCCGCCGCGGCGTCCGCGTCAACGCCATCGCGCCGGGGTTTTTCCCGTCACGCATGAGCGAAAAGGCGTTGGCGAGCATCCAGCAGCAGTACGAAGCCGGCGTGCCGCTCGGCCGTATCGGCCGCTCGGGCGAGTTGAAAGGCGTGGCCGTGTTTCTCGCCTCGGAGGCGTCGAGCTACATCACCGGGCAGACCATCGTCGTCGACGGCGGGCAAACAATTTCGTCGCTGCTTGCGTAACGCCCCTGCCGCCTGGCCGTTCGCGAAGGTCAAGACGCGAGGGCGGGGAACAACTGGTTGGTTGCAGCGCGAGGCAAAAGAAAGTATAAGTAGAACGGCTGCAATGCAAAGTTGGCTCCCTCGCCGCGCCGGCTCGACCACTTCAGCCCATAAGGAGAATGGAGTATGGCCAACGTAACCCTGAAGGTGAACGGCACAACGCACACCGTCGATGTCGACCCTGCGACTCCGCTGCTTTATGTCCTGCGCAATGATCTCGGCTTGCAAGGTCCGCGGTTTGGCTGCGGACTTGGGCAGTGCGGATTGTGTACCGTGATCATTAACGGCACGGCGACCCGCTCGTGCATCATGCCGACATCCGCCGCCACCGAAGAGATCACCACACTCGAAGGGCTTGCCCAGGGAGGCAAGTTGCACCCGGTGCAACAGGCCTGGATTGAAGAGCAGGTCCCGCAGTGCGGGTTCTGCCAGAACGGGCAGATCATGGCCGCCAAAGCGCTGCTGGACAAGAACCCCAAGCCCACGGATGCGCAGATCCGCGAAGGAATGAATTCCGTCCTCTGCCGTTGCATGACGTACTACCGGATTCAGGCCGCCATCAAACGCGCGGCGCGGATCATCGCGGCAAATCGGCCGGCTTCGGAGGTGATCGCATGACAACGCGCACGAATGTTCCGAAACAGGTCGAAGAAGCTTTGGAGCAGGCGAGCGGCACGTCCCGCCGCGGCTTCCTCAAGAACGCAGGCATGCTGGTGGTGGGCTTCAGCACCGCGGGCGCGGGTGCGCTGGCTCCATCGGCGAACGCCCAGTCCGCCACGGCTTCGGGCGCGGGTCCCTATCCCGACCCCGACTTCCGGCAACTCGATGCGTGGATCGTCATCGCCGAGGACAACACCGCCACGTTCTATGTCGGCAAGACCGACTTAGGCCAGGGCACCGGCACCGCCATCCGGCAGATCATGGCGTCCGAACTGGATATTGCTTACGACAAGACCAGCGTTGTGATGGGCCGCACCGATCTTACCGTCGATCAAGGAGGATCAGGCGGTTCGGATGCGTTCCAGACCGATGGCTGGCCGATGCGGCGCGTGGCGGCCGAGGGCCGGCGAGTGCTGCTGGATCTTGCATCGAAGCATTTCGGCGTGCCGGTCGATCAGCTCGCCGTGAGCGACGGCGTCGTCACCGTGAAAGTGGACGCGTCGAAAAGGATTACGTACGGCGAACTGATCGGCTCGCGGAAATTCAATGTCACCCTCACCGGTAAAGACGTGAATTCGACCGCCGGCGCGGCGCCGTTGAAAGCGGTGCAAGATCTCAAGGCTGTTGGCCAGTCGCTTCCCCGCTACGACATTCCGCCGAAGGTGGACGGCTCGTTGCAATGGGCCGTGGACGTCAAGCTGCCCGGCATGGTTCACGCCCGCAACGTGAAGCCGCCGCTGGCGGGCGCCAAGCTCGTGAGCATCGACGAGTCTTCGGTGAAAGATCTGCCTGGATTCGTTCGCGTGGTGAGCAAGGGCAACTACGTGGCGGTTGTTTGCGAGCGTGAGGAGCAGGCGATCAACGCGGCCAGGCGGCTCAAAGTGGAGTGGCGGAAGCCGGCGGTGGCGCCGTTTCCAAACTCCGAAGATCTGTTTACGTACATGCGCGGCGCGACGCCGAAGTCGAGCTCCAAGCCCGACGTCATTGGCGATCCCGACGCGGCGCTCGCGGCCGGAAAAGTCATCGAGGCCGAATACGATGTGCCTTACCAGGGACACACCGCCATCGGCCCGGCGCACGCCACGGCCGATCCGTCCGATGGGCAGATGACGATCTACTCGAACGACATGAAATCGTATGGCATGCGGAACGGCGTCGCCGAGTTTCTTCAGATGCCGCGAGACCGCGTGCGCGTCATCTGGATGGACGGACCCCAGGGCTACGGACGCACGGCGGGTGATGACGCCGGCTTCGAAGCCGCGTTTCTCGCGAAAGAGATCGGCCGTCCGGTTCGCATTCAGTGGATGCGCGACGAGGAGACGGCCTGGGACACCAAGGGCCCTGCGTACGCAATCAGAATGCGCGGCGCGCTGAACGCTCAAGGCAATCTCACCGCCTTGGAGTTCGACGGCCGGGCCGCCGCTTATCATCACCTCGGCTACAACGAGCCCGACACGGTGCTGATCGCGCAGCTCGCCGGCATGGGGCGCTCGACGCCGTCCCCCGGCCGCGCCGACAGCCCGTCGGATATGTACGTCGTCCCGAACCGCCGCACCACCGGGCACGTCGTGAGCATGCCGCTCGTTTTTGAAACGCCGCTGCGTACGGGAAACTTGCGCGATCCCAACGGTCCTCAGGTGACTTTTGGAAGCGAGTCGTTTATCGACGAACTGGCGGCCGAAGCGAAGGCCGACCCGGTCGAGTTCCGCCTGAAACTGCTCACCGCGAGCAGCGACGACGACGCCGGGTTCCGCCGGGCGCGCTCGATCGCCGTGATCAAAGCGGCGGCCGAGGCCTACGGTTGGGATCCGCGTCCGTCACCGAAACCGCGCGATAGCGGCCCGATCCTCCGGGGGCGGGGTTTCGCGTACTCGTTCCGAAGCCAGACCATGGCCGCGCAGATCGCTGAAGTCGAGGTTGACCGCAAAACCGGCCACGTGTGGGTGAAGCGGCTGGTCTGCGCTCACGACTGCGGCCTGGTGATCAACCCGGAGGGAACGCGGCGCGCCGTGGAAGGGGCCATGCTCCACTCTCTGAGCCGCACTCTTCACGAGGAAGTCACCTTCGATACCGAAAAGATTACGAGCACGCATTGGGGCTCGTCTCCAACGCTGACTCACGCCGACACGCCGGCCCAAATCGACGTGGTGATCGTGAACGGCGATCCCAACCCGGAGCGGCCCGACCTGCCTCACTACGGAGTGGGCGAGGCGGCCTGCAAACCGTTGCTCGCGGCGGTCGCCAACGCGATCTTCGATGCAACCGGCGTGCGCCTTCGCCGGATTCCCTTTCGAGACGCACGCGTGCTCGCCGCGCTCAAGGCCGCGCGCGTGTAGGGATAGCGTTGATCCCCAGTTGATCCGCTAGTGTCCCCGGCGCTATCGTCCCCGGCTCTAGCTCGAACTGCTGGGGCTCGGATCGCCTGCGGCGATTTCGGAGTCCACTGGGTGAAACTGACCGTCCCGCAGGTTTAGGACACTACCAGCGGGATGTCCCGTCAGCGGCCCGTCAGGGTGCGTAATCGCCTGATGTGGACCGGCTGATCCGCTGACCCGCGGACTGCCCTGCAAACCGCGGCTGGGGCCGTTGGCCGGCGCACATGGCTGGGGTGGGGTCGCGATGGCATGGTCTGGCAGGTTTCGGCAGGATCCGGCAGCGTTTGGCAAGAAATGGCCGGATTCTCCTTAGCGCGCTTTGGTCGAACGGCCGGCCGTTGGTTTCGTCCTCTGGTGAGCAGTTTTGAGCGGTTTTTGCGATGTTTTTCCTGGCTTCGGACTGAAAACATTGGGTTTCGATTTTTGGGCCGCTCTCCTTGGTTTGCCTACGGGCGCTAGCGGCCCCCCGTCCTCGCCATTTGCGCCCACTTTCCGGCCTTGCCTTCCCCTGGTTGGATGGTAGCACGCGGCTCCAAACTTTTCGTGGGTTTTTGCTTGTATGTTGTTGATTTGATGATGCTGGTTGGTTTGTGACGGATTCGGCCCAGAGGGCCGACCCGGGCGCGGGACGACCCGAGTGGCCGAGATCGGGGAGCTGGGATCGGTCATGGTTCCGATCGTCCGCTGAGCCCGATTCCCCGCGGGATGTTACAAGTATCATCCTATCTGTCCCCCGCCGCCCCCGCCACTCCTCGGCGTGATACAATTTTGTATATACATGACTTTCGTCTGGGATGAAGCGAAAGCTCGCATCAACCAGCGAAAGCATGGCGTTTCGTTTGAGACAGCAGTGCGGGTATTTGAGGACCCGCATGCGGTGTCCTATCCCGATGCCGTCGTGGACGACGGGCACGCTGGCATACGATTGGCTTGGCGGGCGGCATCGCAGTCCTGCTGGTCGTTCACGCGTTTCAGGAGCAGCATGGCGAAGAAGAAATCCGGATCATCTCGGCGAGAAAAGCGAGTCGCGGCGAGCGAGATCTTTGCGACTCGTATCAGTGAGAAGGAGCGCCGGGAACTAGAGCGTATCGCGCGCAAACCCGATTCGGAGATCGACTATTCCGACGCTCCGGAGACGGAACTGCCGCCGGCCCAAGTTGAAGTCGGGCGGTTCTACCGGCCAGTCAAGCAACTTATCAGTATTCGTGTCGATGCCGACGTGCTGGCTTGGTTTCGGTCTCGCGAGAAACGGTATCAGACGTACATGAATGAGGTCCTGCGGCGCGAGATGCGCAAGAAGTCGCAGGGGGGAGCGTAGCGCGTTTATCGTTTGGTTCGTGGCGGGCAGGCGGGAGCGCCGCCCTGCCGTGCTGCGAGAATTTCCGGGCTATACTGGCTATACTGAGGGAGATCCAGGGCATTGGCATGACGCTCACGATTGAAATCCCGGACGATGAGGTGAGAACTCTCGCGGGCAGGGCGCGGCAACAAGGTATGTCCCCTGAGCAGTATGCGAGAGAGATCCTCTCGCAGGGCCTCAAGGCCGGCCGGCCCCGGCATATCTCGGAAGTAATTCGCGAGAACATGCGGCAGGTACCGCAAGAGGTTCTCGATCAACTGCCTCGCGACGGAGCGAGCCAGCACGACCGCTATCTCTACGGCACGCCCAAGAGAGACCCGTGAACGCGGTTTTCGCCGACACCTTCTACTGGATTGCCCTCACCTCACCCACCGATGCCGCCCACCAATCGTGCTCACCAAGTCACCGATGACATCGGAAGGCACGGGGATAATCACCAGGTTTTGTCGTTAAATACCGTGCGCCAGCGGCAGGATCTCATGCGAAAACCTCGTGACTGTCCCCCGGGCGCTCCCTGGCGCGCTCGGACGGGGTGAGGAGCTAAATGTTTCACGGCTTCCCGTCGCATTTCCCGCCCATGTTTTGACCTGATGTCATGATATAGTTGTCCGAGTTGGAGCAAGACTCATGACGGAAATCACTCAATTTACCCTTCAAGGCGGAGGCATTGTCTTCGTCGAGGCGGAACAGCCAGCGGTGCAGGCTGGAACCGGACGCGAGCGCGCATCAATGCCAGAGACTTTCTTGGGCAAATACCTGAACCCCAAGGACGGAACGCCCGTGCCTCTGGATGACCGCGTGGGACCGGTCGTAGACGCCCTCAAGGAAATTCGCGAGAAACTGGTCGGAATGACTCCGGACGAAATTACTCTCAAGGCGGGTTTGAAATTCACAGGTTCAGCGGGCGTCGTCCTCGCCAAGTACGGTGCGGAGGCGAGCGTCTCGATTACGCTCAAGTGGGCTTCCGACCAAAAAGGGAAGTAGGCCGTGCCGTCGCCGGTCTTTGAGGTCCTGTCAGGTAGTGGCGAGAGCACGGCGGGGTGCGCGTTCGCCATTGACCGGCAGCACTTGTTGACCTGTATCCACGTATTGCGCAGCGCCGGCTATTCCTATCGCCCCCTTGGAAAAGCGCAGCCGCAGGCGGTATCACTCCGATGGAGTGGGAAGCCCTTCGAAGCAAAGTTGTTGCCCTGTCCTTGGGCGATATCTTCCGGGGATGAATTCCCGGGGGACGAAGACCTGCCTGAGAACAAAGACTTCGCCGTCCTCAAACTCACCAGCCCCCTTCCGCCGGATGAGCCCGCGATCCCTAGGTTTCGCCGCGTTGGAAGCGGATTGGACCGTCAAATCTGGACCCTTGGATTTCCGGACAGCAAGATCCATCCCCAAGGGGCCCGGGCGAGCGGGGAGTTGCTGCCCTGGAACGCACCCTTGTGGTCCATCCGCGCCACCGATCGTGGTGAGGCCCGAATCGATCTGGGTTTCAGTGGAAGCGCTGTATACGACGAGACCGGTGAGTTCGTGTTAGGCATGATTATCGCTCGCCTTAGGCCCGGTGTGAATCAAAATGCGAACTGGGCCGGGTACATGCTCTCGATCGAGGACCTTGCGGCGGCGGGCCGACAGCACGGATTGCTTTCCGGCCTTGAACCTCAGCCCGCGATGGCCAACGATTTCCCGTTGGTTAAGAACATCTGGGAGCACGCCGAGGAGAAGCTTCGCGGCAGCAAGGACGACCCGAGGGCGAGGTTCGCGGCGAAACTCGCAACGGTCTCCAACGCCGGCAGAGAGTCCGGGATACTGGCGTTGTTCGATAATCTGCATGGCGGCAGGGATTTCGACAAGAACGTTCTCACCATCCAGCCGCTGTCGGAACTGGTGCGAGGAGACCGCCGCCTGCTCTACATCCAATCGCCCGGCGGGTCGGGGAAGACATTCTTCTTATCTCAACTCGCCCAACAGTGCATAGCCCAAGACGTGGTCCCGTTCCTTCTCGACCTAAGCTCGAAAGTAGCCGATGCCAGTGGCATTCAGGATCTCGAAGGCCTGTTCCAGTATGCGATCGGAGGTGGAATCGACTACTTCGAGAAAGCAAAAGAGCAGGAAAAGAATCGATGCTCGATGCTCCTGATCGACGGTTTGAACGAAGCGGATATTCCGTACGAGCGAGTCCTCTCCATCATCGAACATACTCAGGCGAACTATGGCCGAGCATCAATCATCCTGACGGACCGCATGAGAGAGCGCACACGATACCCGAAAGGGTTCGAATTGGCCACGATCGCGCCGCTGACAGACGAAGACGTGCAAGGCGTGCTGGATAACGTCGGCTACGAGGCTGGGAAGGCCGTCGCTCTGTCCGGTGGGATCAAACGACTTCTCAGGCTGCCGTTCTTTCTCGATTTATACCTCCGTGCGCCGGGAGCTTTCGCGTCGGGCAGACCTTCAACCGTCCTCGATCAGTATCTGCGCGGCTGCCTTACACAGTTCGGGCGTCAGGACCAGCCTGCGGACCCAAGCCGGATTGACCGGCAGATGACAGGGCTTGAGAACCTTGCATTCGAGATCTATCACATGGAGCGCGCGCGGCGGGTTCAACTCGGACGGTTCGAGGAGCTTGTCCGGCCCGGCGAAGATTCCTCAATCAAGGACGCTGTAGAGCGTTTGAAAGACGCCCGCGCGATCGAGACCAGGAGGGAAGGAAGCATTGAAACCATCGCCTTTCGTCACCAACTCATTCATGACTTCCTGGCGGCCGGCTGGCTCGCAGGACGGCCAGACAAGTGGGATTCGGAAAACTTTGCCACGCTGACGCTGAGTCGAGACTCCGCGGATGCTCTGGTTCTGACTTGCCACGTCCTCAGCGGCAAGGACCAAGGCAACCCGAATATGTTCGTGACCAAGGTCTACGACTGGGACTACCCTTCAGCGCTTGATTGCATCCTGGCCATGGAAGCTCATCCGGTAGACGGGGCGCCGCCAGTCGCGGAGGATGTGAGAACGGAAGTCTACGCTCTTTATGCCGAAAAGGCCTACGATCCGTTTCGCCACACCCGGGAAAGAGCTTTACCCCGCGCGAATGTCCTCGCCCGAGGTCTGGGGCTTGACTCCCTGCCGCCTGACTTGTCTGGGTTGGTACGCGAGTTGGGGAAGAATCCGCGAAGAATTGAGGATTCGCGCTATGCGAGTTGGAGCGAGCTATTCCGCCGTACAGGCGAAGCGAAACCGGCGGACTACGAAGCATTGTTGAATTCGAATTCACTAATCGGTTGGACGGCGGCAAACGTGCTCCGGCGCCTCAGTTTGGAAGACCGCGACATCAACGTCCTTTTGTGGATGGACCGGGCCCTCAAAGCCACCCGCCGCAAGTCTCTTGAACCGAGCACCCTGCGTTGGCGCATTCTTCACGTTCTCGGCCGCCATGGGAACGCTGACACTGAGGAGTACCTTCACCGAATCGCCTTTGACCACACGGAACACCGCGACCTGCGCTACGGGGCTGCTCGCGGACTCGTGGAACGCGCATCGCGAGCCGATTCAGAGCGCCGCGCCGTCATTCTCGGTGGAATAGCCAAAAAAATCCGGTCAGTCGAACCGAGCGAGGACGGGGACTGGCGAACGAATGAACATCGGGCGATGACGGCCTTCCTGAATTGTGCCATCCTTAAGGGGAACAGAGAGCAGGACCCGCCACAATGGCCGGAAGAGTACGCGCCGATCCTGGAAGCCGGGCATGAGTTGGCGAAGTCGTTGGCCGATCCCGATCCCGAAGCTTGGAAGGTTCGATTGGCTAGTCTTATGGGGTGAGATTGTGGGCCTTCCGGGGAACTAGGCGATCCGGAATGAATCCGCTTCTGGGGTTGCGGCGGTCTGTGAGGACCCTTGATGAGCGTTTCCAGACAGGATCCGTTGGTTGCGGCCAGACATGACATCTCATCCTGGGATCGCAGATTCATGGATCTGGCGGTCCACATAGGAACTTGGAGCAAGGACCGCTCTCGCAAAGTCGGCTGCGTGATCGTGGGGCCCGGGAATGAGATTCGCTCCACGGGTTACAACGGTTTTGCGCGGGGAGTTCGAGATGACATCGAAGAGCGCCACAATCGCCCCGACAAGTATCTATGGACCGAGCACGCGGAGCGAAACGCCATCTACAATGCAGCGCGGCTCGGCGTCAGCCTCGATGGATGCCGTATGTACCTTCCCTGGTTTCCGTGCGTGGACTGCGCGCGGGCGATCGTGCAGTGCGGGATCGCCCAGTTGTGCGCGATAGAACCAGACTTGCAGGACGAGCGTTGGGGAGACCACTTCCGGGTCGCGTTGGAAATGCTCAGCGAAGCTGGGATCAGCGTGCGTTGGGTTAACGAGTAGACACCTCGTAGAAGATCGAGAGGGGCAGCGGGACAGCCCCTTAATGTAATCTCAACAATCAGCGGTTGGCGAAAGCCGACAGAATGGCTGCCTGGGCGATAACGGCCCCGGCTGCGGCGATCCAACTTCGATCTGCAACTCCAGCACGGCCACCCAAGACGCGCAGCGTCGTCGGACAATAGCCCAGGGTGGAGCCTCTGGCGGAACCCTGGGTTACCGATTCCACCAAACGCCGCAGCCCTGAAGGGGCGGCGGAAATCAGCCCAGCAGATATCGCTCGTCGTATTCCATCCGGTGGTGGTTCAGCAGGGAAACCAGCTCGTCTTCGAAACGGATACGGGTGTGGCGCTCTTGCTGTCGGGCGATGTAGCGCCGCGCCTGCACGGTTTGGGACTGGCACGGTTTGGGACTGGCTCACGCTGAACGCCGCATCGCCGGACTGCCATGCGAAGGATCGATCGCGATGGCGCACTTTGGTGCGAAGGGGACAGTCACCCGCGTAGATTCGTGGTCGATGGGGTGGTTGGGTGCGCCGGGTGACTGTCCCCGTCAGGCTGCCTTGATGACTCGCACGGCGTCGGCCGGAGCGACGCTGGCCGGTAGCGAGAGCAGCAGATGCGCGTGGCCGGCGACGCCGTTGGTGCGAAGGGGACAGTCACCCGCGTAGATCCGTGGTCGATGGGGTGGTTGGGTGCGCCGGGTGACTGTCCCCGTCAGGCTCATGTAGGCGAACAATTCGTTCCGCCAAGGTTCGTTGAGAGAGGCGCGACGCTCTTAGGTTGAGAAGATGATAGGCGGGAAGATTGCGCGAAAGTCTGGGCCATTTCCGCCGCCCCTTCAGGGCTCCCTCAATTTTGGATTTCTACCCAGGGTTCCGCGGAGTTCGGCCTTCGGCCTTACCCGCTGCACCCTGGGCTATTGTCCCACGCCGCATCGCGGCTCAGAAGTCCAAGTAAATCGGGTTCGGACGGGGGGGGCGGACGGGGACACCACCACGTTTCGTGCGCAGCGGCGGAGGAGATTCCTAGACGGTGTGCTGTGCGAAACGTGGTGACAGTCCCCAACGTGCCTTCGTGCCAAAGCTGACGACGCCATAGCCACTCTGCCACTCGATGATCTTGCGGTCGCCAGGGTGTGATTCGCGTAGTGGGCGCTCGCTCCTTTTCACTCGCCGATCCCGCCGATCCACTCGCTGAGAGGCTGTCAAGAAATCGGCTACAGTCAACCGCGCCTCATGGATCGGCGTTGATTCTAGCGGATTTCGCAGCGGCGCTTGTGACAGTCCGCCGATCGCGAGGAGCAACGCTCCGGGCGCTTGCAGAATACGCCCCCGAAGCCAGCGGTAGAGTTGTGTCTCGATCGAGCCGGTGATTACGGGAGCACTATTCTTCGTGTGCCAGGTGATATGCAGGTTGATTTCCGAATAGATGGTCCTGGCGATGGCTCAAGCCCGCTGAAAGGCCGCTGAAGCGGCCTTTATGCACAGGCAGGATTGCCTGTGCCACGAAAAGGCCAAACTCCAGGAAAGGCCGCTGAAGCGGCCTTTGAATCAAACCATTGTCTCCCACACCGGCCGTAAACGGCCGGCCTAAGCCCGACTGGCGTCGGGGAGAAGCCGCCTGAAGGCGACTACGGATTCGGTCCCGAAGCTTTGCTTCCGGCCGGAGTCCCAAAACGGGAAGAAAATAGGCGTGGGACAAAATCCCGGGGCTTGCGCCCCGGGCTATTGGCATGCCGCCCCTTGCGGGGCTTTCGGAGAAGGGAAATGGGAAATGGGGGACAGGGCTCGCGCCAGCGAATCGGGGCGGGTTGGGGATCGGGCGGTCCCGCAGCGTCATCATTGCCTGCGAAAGATGGTAGCCGGAACTTGGGGTGCCAGTGACGGTCCCACAGAGTCTCGCGCCGGGCGGTGATCCAGTGGCCGGCTTCGATGGGCCTTCACCGGCACACCGGCTCCTACTTTCGCCAAAGGCCAACCCGCCGCATCAGGTCCACATAGCGAGGATCGGACCGATACCCGTCGAGCATGTGCCACGAGCCGTTCCACGCGATGGAGTTCGAACGGTCCTCGTATTCGCGCTCGAGCGACTCAAAGGCGCGGTCCCCGTCGCGCAGACCGAGATAGACCCAGGTAAACGCGTGTGGCGAGACATAACGGCTCGCGGAGAGTTCGCTAAGCTCGCGGAGAATCGCCTCCGCGTCGGCCTTGCGCCCAGCTCGCGCGTAAGCTGCTCCGAGCGAGCCGAGGAGGGCCGGCGTCCGGTGGTAGCCCACGGCAGCCTTCTCCAGAACGGCGACGGCCTCCGGATAGTTGCCCGCAACGAGATAAGCCTGGCCGAGCTGCCACTGGCCCCACAGATAGTTCGGGTCTTTCTCCAGAACGTCGCGAAAGTAGGGCATTGCCTGCTCGACCTCGCCGGCATGCGAGTAGGTCCATCCGACCTGCGTGCGCACGATCAGGGACAGTGGATCGAGATCGAGGGCAAAGAGTGCTTGCGCCACTGCCTCCGGATGACGATCCTGCTGCGCTAACCAGGAGGAATACCAAATGCGCACCGGGCCGTAGCTGGGATTAATCTCGATCGCGCGTCGCAGTTCCCGCTCGGCGCCGCTCCAATCCCAGTCGTACATCTTCGAGTAGCCGAGAGCTGCATGTGCCTCGGCGAGGCCTTCGTCGATCTCGATCGCTTTCCGAGCAGCGGCTATAGCCAGCGGACGCGTTTCGCGGGCAGGCCGCTCGCCGATCAGGTGTGTGCCGAGCTGGTTGTAAGCATCGGCCAGCCCGGCGTACGGCGCGGCGTAAGCGGCATCGACATCGATGGCCCTCTGGAAGTGAGCGATCGCCTTCTTGATCTCTGCCGGTGACCGCTTGTTCCAGGCATGGCGCCCGCGCAGGTATTCCTCAAACGCCGCTCGCGCGACCGGGCGTGGGACCTTCGCCTGGGTGTTGATCCTGATCCCCACTTCGCGAGCGATCGCGCGCGCAATATCCAGGTCCAGGTCCGGCAGATCCTTCATGTCCCGGTCGTAGATCTCGCTCCACACATGCTCATCCGTCGCTGCGTGGATCAGTTGGACCGTGATCCGCAGGTGGTCGCCGGACCGCACCACCGAGCCTTCGATCACCGCATCCACTTGCAGCTCCCGGGCGATCTCGGGCAGCTTCTTGCTGCTGTTGCGGAACTGCATCGACGTGGTACGAGAAATAACCCGCGCGACGCCGCCCTTGGCGAGGGTTCCGATGAGCAGCTCGGTCAGACCGTCGACCAGGTACTCGTCCTGCGAACTGCCGGACAGGTTCTGAAATGGCAGTACGGCGACCGAGCGCGTGGGTTGGACTCGGGTCCATTGGTAGAGGGTCACCGCCGCTGTCATTGCCAGGAGCACAAAAACTGCCGCGATCAGCTTCGCCCGCTTCCGCCGGACCGGCTTCGGGGAGCCGGCCGGCGCCACGAAACGATACCCTCGCTTCGGCACCGTTTCAATGCGCGGGCCGCCTTCACAATGAAGAACTCGCCGCAGAAGCGAGATGTTCTGCGCCAGGTTGTTCTCCTCCACGAACGTGTCGGGCCACACCCGGCTCAGTAGGGTCTCCTTGTCCACCACCTGGCCGGGGCACTCAATCAAGACCAGTAGCGTCTCGACCGCTTTGGGAGGCAACTGGACGATCTCGCCGTCGCGGAAAACCAGACGAGCCGCCGGTTCAATCCGGAATGGCCCGAATTGGTGGATGCGTTTCGGGCGTTCGGTTTCAGCCATTTGACTGCCACTCAGAAAAAATTCAGCTTTCCTTCAAGACTCCCCATGCGGCTTCCGCATAGCATTGCCGGGAAAGCGGGACGCGCAAGTCAAGGGGATTTTACTTGACTGTGCACGTCACTAACAACGAGGACTGGGACAAATGAAGGGTTGGTATGCCCCGAGTCGGAAGTCCTCCCGGCTAGCCGGGTACAGGGTGCTAGGAACAGTGGAGGGGCAGGTGCCCAGACAGGCTCCTCTGTTTCAGGCCTCCGCAGTCATTCTATAGCGGGCGATGCCGCAGTGGTCATCATTGCCCGCGAAAGATGGTAGCAGGAATTTTTGGCGCCGGTGACGGTTTCCAGCCCTAATTCACGAGTACCTAGGTGAGCGAAGCCGTTCTCGACCTGCCGGGTACGGGCTTCGACGAGGGGCGGAGAGGTCCGCACGGAAGTCCATGGAAAGATAGGTTTTGCTGGTTTCTGCGTTTTGGAAAGAGAAGGAGGGTGGAATGCTTCGTTTGAAGGCGGATATGCGACAAGTTACGTTTCTCGCCGCACTCGTTCTGAGCGCCGGCTCTTCCCGGGGCGCTGATATAGGCGGGCTGATCACCTCTACGGTCACCATCAGCGAGGACAGCCAACTGGTCGACGACGTGACCTGCGCGGTCCCGGGCGCTGCGTGTATCGTCATCGGCGCGTCCCGTGTGAGGCTGGACCTGAACGGCTTCACGATGACGGGTCAAGCCGATCCGGAGATTGCCTGCAACGGCAGCTCGATAGCCGGGGAAATCGGGATCAGCATCGTCAGGCAAACGGGAGTGGTGATTCGGGGGCCCGGCTTGCTGCAACGGTTCAGGAACTTCGGCATCGTATTGAATGGGGCCGCTGGCAGCAGCATCACGGATGTAACTGTTTCCACTACGTGCATGTCCGGGATTTTCCTGACGGGCGGGTCTTCGGACAATCAGCTCGACTCCAATGTCTCAGTGCGAAGCGGGCACATGAGTTTGCCGTGCGGAGGCATATGACTGGCCGGCGGCGCTAGCCGCAACCGGCTCCGTGGGAACCGGATAAGTGGAAACGGTTTCGTAGCTCCAGGAAACAATTTCGGAATCGGTCTGATCAGTGCTGCCAGCACCGGCAACCTGATCGAGGAGAACACGGTTTCCGGAAACGCGAATGGATTGTATGTGGTAGCTGGTGTGCAGGGGAACTACTTTCGGCGGAATGTTTTTCATGGCAACCCTCCGGTTCAGGTCGCCGTCGATCACCCCGCAGGCAGCAGCTTCGATATCAAGAACCTGGCCGACGTCGGCAAAAATCTGTTCGAAGACAATCTCTGCCTGACCTCCGTCAACGCGCCCTGCCCGGCCGTCACGATTCGTTCGACTGCTTTGCTGGAAAGCGCACTGCAATATGCGGCCTGCGGCAGTTACCCGCCGTTGCCGTCGTGCCAGCTGAACGTCCACGGGTGGAACTGGTATATGCGCGGCATCGATCCGGGGGCGGCGGTGCTGTTCATTGGGGACGGCTTGCAGATCATGACCGTGCGGCAGTACGTCAGGGCACGCCGCGACGCAGGACTTTTCTGAGCACCAGGAGATATGAACATGAATCGGCAACTACCTTTATTACTTCGTCGTAGCGCTCCGGCAGCACTGCTTCTGAGCTTGTGCGTGTGCGCGGCTGCGCCACCAGATACCGAACTGGACCGGATGGTCGCCGCCGGCAAGAGCCAGCGAGAGCTTGCGCAGTATCTTTTCGACAATCATGGTTGCGCCGGGTGCCACACGATCGGATCGGAAGGCAAGCTCGGCCTGACAAAGAAGGGACAGGAGGGAGCGCAGGGATTTGAAGGGTGCGTGTCCACGCTGACGGCGATGACAATCATTGCAAAAGTACCCGCGGACCGCCGCTCGCAAACGCAGCTTAGACGAGTCGAGCGATTCGAGGAATTCGGCTGCGCGAGTTGTCACAAGGTCACACCCGGGAAGGAAGTGCTCACGGAATTCGGAGCGAAGCTGGCGAATCTGCATCTCGGCTGCGTGGACGTTCAGAAGGGGCTGGCCGGCCAGCCCGGTTCCAGCCGCTGATTGCGACTACAGCTCGTCAGGCTCGCGCGGCGATTTCAAGGAGATCGGGAAGAGATCGGGGACAACCCCCGATCTCACGCGTAGTGGTTCAGCGGTACAGTCTTACCAGCTCCACTTGGGGTGGGCATGATAGGCCAAACGATCTCCCACTACCGCATCGTCGAGAAGCTCGGTGAAGGCGGTATGGGTGTGGTTTACAGGGCTGAGGACACCAAGCTGCGGCGCGGGGTCGCGCTCAAATTCTTGCGCGTCGATACCCTGGAGAGCGCCGAGGGCAAGGAACGCTTCTTGCGGGAGGCGCAAGCCGCTGCGGCGCTCGATCATCCCAACATCTGCACGGTTCACCAAATCGACGAAGCGGACGGGCGAACCTTCATCGTCATGGCCTACTGCGAGGGTAAGAGCCTGAAGGAGAAGATCGCCGAGAGACTGATTGCGCTCTCCGAGGCTCTTGATCTTGCCATTCTGATCGGGGAGGGGTTGCAGGCGGCCCACGCCAAGGGCATCTTCCACCGTGACGTCAAGCCAGCCAACGTAATCGTTCTGGCGAACGGCCAGCCCAAGCTCATGGACTTCGGCCTGGTGCATCTGGCGGGCCGGACGCTGCTAACGCGAAGCGGTACGCTGATGGGCACGCCGGCGTATATGTCCCCGGAACAGATCCTAGGAGAGGAGGCCGACGCCCGGACCGACATCTGGTCGCTGGCCGTGGTCCTGTACGAGATGCTGACCGGACGGCCGCCGTTTCGGGGTGAGGTCGAGCAAGCGGTCAGTTACGCGATCCTGAACGAGCCGCACGAGCCGCTGACGGCAGTCCGCTCGGGTGTGCCGATGGAGCTAGACCGGGTGTTCGACAAGGCGCTGGCGAAGGATCGGAATCAGCGCTATCAGCACATGGATGAGATGGTGGTGGATCTGCGGGCGGTGGCGCGGGGTCTGGGAGAGGGCAGGGCCGCCAAGGGCCGCGTGACGCCAGTGCCTGTGTGGAGGCGGCGTGTGGCTGCCGGCGCTCTGGCCGGCCTGGTGATCGGCTGCGCGGCGGCCGGTGTGGCCGGTTGGGCGACGTGGCGGCGCGGCGCGGTCGAGCCACCCGTGACGCGGTTCACGATCAACCTTCCACAAGGGCAGAGGATTGTCGCCAGCTTCAACCCGTCCATCGAGATCTCGCCGAATGGCCGGGTTCTCTTCTACATCGTTCCGAAGCCAGGGGGTGGGTTCCAGCCGCTGCTGCGAAGACTGGATGAGGCCGAACCAGGAGTGTTGGCGTCGGTGACGGGCGGCGCGCCGGTCTTTTCGCCGGACAGCCAGTGGGTGAGTTTCATAGAACCGGGGACAGGAACGATTCGTCGCGCGGCTCTTAGCGGAGGAGCTTCGCTAGCGATTGCTTCTTTCGATGGGTTCAGCCGGGGATTCTGGGGCACGGACAATTATCTGTATTGGACGCCGGGAATGCGTTCCGGCATCGCGCGCACGCCGATCACCGGGGGCGAGACGGAGCCCGTCACCGACCTCGATACCTCGAAGAACGAACAGAATCACCGCTACGCCTGGCCTCTGCCTGGAGGTAAGGAAATCGTTTTCGCGGCGACCGAAACCAGCATGGAGTCCTATGACGACGCCAAGATCGTGGTGCAAACTCTGGATACCGGCAAGCGAAAGACCCTTGTGGAAGGGGGCACCTGCCCGCGCTACTCGCCCACCGGCCATCTGCTCTACACACGATCCGGCAACCTGTACGCCGTGCCGATTGACGTGAAAAATCTGGAGGTAACGGGACCGCCGGTGACCGTGGTCGAGGGCGTGCTGATGAGCCGGCACACCGGCGCCGCTTACTACACCCTATCCGAAACGGGAACGCTGGCGTATGTGCCGGGCGGCGCCGCGGACGGAAACCGGCAGCTCGTGTGGGTGGACCGACAAGGTAACGAGACTCCGCTACCGCTGCCGGAGCGGCCCTACTTATACCCGCATCTCTCCCCGGATGGCAAGCAACTGGCCCTGGAGATTGAAGGTCCGAGCCACGATTTCTACACATACGACTTTGCACGCGGCGTGTTGACGAAGATGTCGCTGGACGGGTTGAGCCACGCGCCCGTGTGGAGCCCGGACGGCAAGAAGATCGGCTTCCGCTCGTGGAAGCTGGGCGGCATGCTCGGCATGACGATGTGGTCGGTTCCGGCCGACCGGAGCGGCCCGGATGAGCAGTTGCTGGATCAGAAGGGAATGCAGAGCGTGGTGAGCTGGTCGCCCGACGGCAACTATATCGCCTACGTCGACATGTTTCCCGAAACCGGGATGGACGCTTTGGTGCTGCCGCTAAAGGGCGAGCGGAAGCCCGTCCCAATCGCGCAGACGAAGTTCGTTGAGGGGTCGCCCAAGTTTTCCCCGGATGGAAGGTGGCTAGCTTACTGCTCGAACGAATCCGGGCGGGCGGAAGTCGTCGTGCAGCCATTCCCAGGGCCTGGGCCGAAGATCCAGGTGTCGACCGAGGGCGGCACCGATCCTTTGTGGCGGCGGACGGGTGGGGAACTCTACTATCGCAGCGGGGACAAGATGATGATTGTGGAAGTACGAACCCAACCCACCTTCACCGCCGGGAGACCGAAATTGCTGTGGGAAGGCCACTACTCGCATGGAATGAGCTCGAGTTGCGGCGCACCGGGCGTGACCTCGTTCAACTACGACGTGACACCGGATGGGCAGCGGTTCCTGATGGTGAAGGACGCTCACCAGGATATCGCTTCCACCAAGATCGAGGTAGTGCTGAACTGGACTGAGGAGCTGAAGCGGCTGACGGCGCGGAAGCAGTAGGAAGGAGCCTGAGAGGCCGTCGTCGCGGTAGGGCTCCACGCCGACTTCGCCCAGGTGTTGATCCGGGGGGAGACTAAGCCAGCCGCGGCGAGGCAGAGAACGAGCTGTCAGATCAACGGCTTCCAAGACACGGGCCGTCCGGCGACTGCGTGGCGGTCTCTTCCCGGCATCCCGCGCGGTACAATCTCCCCAGCGTCATTGCTCGGGGCGGCTCATGATCGGCCAAACCATCTCGCACTACCGCATCGTCGAGAAGCTCGGCGAAGGCGGCATGGGTGTCGTCTACAAGGCTGAGGATCTGAAACTGGGCCGCGCCGTGGCGTTGAAGTTTCTGCCGTCTCATCTGATCGAAAGCGAAGAGCACAAAACCCGCTTTCTGCATGAGGCGCGGGCCGCCGCGGTGCTCGACCACTCCAACATCTGCACGGTTTACGAGATCGACGAGGCCAACGGGCAGACCTTTCTCGCCATGGCGTGCCTGGCAGGCCAGACGCTGCAGCAGAAGATCGCTGCGCGCCCGCTGCCACTCCAGGAAGCTCTCGACATCGCCCTGCAAATCGGCCAGGGTCTGCAGGCAGCCCATGAGAAAGGCATCGTGCACCGCGACATCAAGCCGGCCAACATCATGATCACGCCGCAAAACCAAGTGAAGATCATGGATTTCGGGCTGGCTCGGCTTAGCGATCGAACTCGCCTGACCGGGACTGGCACAAAGGTCGGCACGCCTGCCTACATGCCGCCGGAGCAGACCGAAGGCAGACCCACCGACCGGCGTAGCGACATCTGGGCGCTCGGAGTTGTGCTATACGAAATGATCAGCGGGCACGTGCCGTTTCCGGGCGGCAGCGAAGCAGCCGTCGCCCACGCGGTTCTCTATACGGATCCCGACCCGCTGACGGCACTGCGCAGCCATTTACCGATTGAGTTGGACCGCATCATCGACAAGGCCTTGTCCAAGGACGCCGCCGACCGCTACCAGCACGTCGATGAGATGCTCGTCGATCTGAAGCACTCAACACGGCGGCCAGCATCAGTGCAGCACCTCCCAGCTCGGGCCGACCCAGCTAGAGGTTCCTATCGGAGCAGGTGGAAAGTTGGAGCCTTTGCTGTCTTGATAGGGGTCGCCGTGGTGGGAGCTTGGTGGTACCTGCGGTCAGGCCGGGAACCCCGAATGCCCTTTGGCGGTGCCACCTTCGCCCAACTCACCAGGCAACCCGGGCAAGAACTCTACCCAAGCCTTTCCCCAGACGGCAAGTCCCTCGTCTATGCCAGCCCTGCTTCCGGTAACTGGGACATCTACCTGCAAAGGGTCGGTGGCAAAAACCCGATCAATCTGACGAAGGATTCGGCTTTCGATGACACCCAACCTGCGTTTTCTCCGGAAGGCGAGCGCATTGCGTTTCGATCCGAGAGGGAAGGCGGTGGGATCTTCCTTATGGGCGCCACCGGCGAGTCAGTCAAGCGGCTGGCTGATTTCGGCTACAACCCGGCTTGGTCCCCAATTGGGAACGATATTGTTTGCTCCACCGGATTGTTCATGCGGCCCGACGCCCAGATCTCCTACGACGCCCGGCTGGTCCGGGTCGAGGTAGCTACTGGGGAAACACAGATCCTGAGTGGATCGGCAGCTTACGCATTCCAGCCGCACTGGTCTCCAAATGGTCGCCGCATTGCCTACTGGCAACTGACTGGAGGGCGCCTCCAAGACATCGCGACGATTCCGGCTCAAGGAGGCGCTTCCGAAACGGTTACCGACGATCCTGCAGTGGACTGGAATCCCGTCTGGTCGCCAGATGGAAAGTACCTATACTATTCCAGCGACCGGGCTGGAAGTATGAACCTGTGGCGAGTCGCTATAGACGAAGAATCCGGCAAGCTGCTGGGACCACCGGAACCGATCACGACTCCTTCGCCCTATAGCGCCTACTTGAGTGTCCCCGGGATGGGCGGGAAAGTCGCCTACGTTCAGAAAGTTGAAACGTGGAATCTCTACAAGATCGGCTTCGATCCCGCGAGAGAAGTACCGTTGGGGCGACCCGTCGCACTGACGGAAGGTTTGCAGCAGGTGCGGTATCCCGACGTATCGCCCGATGGCCAATGGATCGCGTTTGTCTCGTGGGGTAAGCGGGAAGACCTCTACCTGATGCGATCGGACGGGACCGGCCTTCGGCAGCTCACTGATGACGCCTACCTCACTCGCGGGCCCCGCTGGTCTCCGGATGGGAGACAGATCCTTTTCTTCACAAACCGCAGCGGCAAATCTGAAGCCTGGACAATAAACCCTGATGGATCGCAGGCGCGGCAAGTAACTGATGATCCCGCAGGAGCCGTCACACACTCGATCTGGTCGCCAGACGGTCGTCGGACCGCGCATACGCAAGTCTCCAGTCCCACCGGTCTGAGGACCTTTATCCTCGATCCCACAAGGCCCTGGAGCCGACAAACACCGCAAATGCTACCCCCTTTGTCGGAAGACACAGAAGCATCCTTTTGGCCTTACTCGTGGTCTCCCGATGGACGAAAGCTGGCCGGGCACCTCCAGCGTCGAGGTACTCGGGCCGGCGTCCTGGTCTATTCGTTTGACTCTCTCAAATTCGAGCGGTTGACCGAAGCGGGAGGCGCGCCGCGTTGGCTGAGTGACGGCCGGAGGTTGCTGTTTCAGCAGGAAGAAAAGATCCTCCTGGTGGACAGCCAGTCCAGGAGAACTCGAGAAGTCCTCTCCGTATTCCCCAATGAGATCGAGCAGTGATACGGGCTCTCACTAGACGACCAGATAATATGCTTTACGCAGGTCGTCACCGAAGCCGATATCTGGCTCATGAGCCTGGAGTAGCATGCATGATCGGCCAAACCATCTCGCACTACCGCATCGTCGAGAAGCTCGGTGAAGGCGGTATGGGTGTGGTTTACATCGGGGCGTGAGGGACAGTCACCTTCGGGCGGCGGGGATAGCCTCTTAATATAATCTTAACAATCAGCGGTTGGCGAATGCCGACCGAATGGTTGCCCCGGGCGATAACGGCCCCCGGGCTGCGGGCGATCCAACTTCGATTTGCGACTCCGGCACGCCCGCCCAAGACGCGCAGCGTCGTCGGACAATAGCCCAGGGTGGAGCTTCTGGCGGAACCCTGGGTTACCGATTCCACCAAACGCCGCAGCCCTGAAGGGGCGGCGGAAATCAGCCCAGCAGATATCGCTCGTCGTATTCCATCTGGTGGCGGGTCAGCAGGGAAACCAGCTCGTCTTCGAAACGGATACGGGTGTGGCGGTCTTGCTGCCGGGCGATGTAGCGCCGCACCGGCACGGTCCGGGACTGGCTCACGCTGAACGCCGCATAGCCGGCCTGCCATGCGAAGGATCGATCGCGACTGCGCACTTTGGTGCGAAGGGGACAGTCACCCGCGTAGATCCGTGGTCGATGGGGTGGTTGGGTGCGCTGGGTGACTGTCCCTTCAGGGTCGAGGCTTCGGACGATACCCCCACGTAGGCGAACAATTCGTTCCGCCAAGCCTCGTTGAGAGAGGCGCGACGCTCTTTGGTTGAGAAGAGGATATGCAGGAAGATTTGCGCGAAAGTCTGGGCCATTTCCGCCGCCCCTTCAGGG
>JBBDWJ010000121.1:0-6106 GCA_040902925.1 Bryobacterales bacterium
TATACGGCAACCCTGCTCTTTTGTCCATCTATTTGTTGGACATTACACTAGCAAGATCGTGGGCTCGAAAAAGATGTGTGGTTGTTTGAAGCTGGTTCCCGAAAGCTGACTCTTCATGATGGTGCTGAGGCCATGACACAAACGGAGATCTCAATCCATCAGATGCGGCCGGAAGATTGGTCCGACATCCGCGCGATCTACGAGCAAGGCATCGCAACGGGAGATGCGACGTTCGAAACCACCGTACCGTCGTGGGAATCGTGGGACGCCGCGCACCTCACGCCGTGCCGTCTGGTCGCAAGGCGCAATGGCGCGATTGCCGGCTGGGCCGCCCTGACCCCGTTCTCGAAACGCCCCGTCTATCAAGGCGTTGCCGAAGCAAGCGTATACGTCGCCGCAAGCGCGCGCGGCAGCGGCGTAGGCTCGGTTTTGATGCAAGAGCTGATCGGGCGCTCCGAAGCCGGAGGAATCTGGACCCTGCTCGCCAAGATCTTTCCAGAGAACAAGGCCAGCCTCGGCATTGTGGCCAAATTTGGCTTTCGCACGGTCGGCAAGCTCGAAAGAATCGGAAAAAGCAACGGCGCCTGGAGGGATCTGATTCTGCTCGAACGCCGAAGCCCAACGATCGCTGATCAGTGATGCCATAGCGGCCAGATGTTCGGGGCTGGGGCTCAGGCGAGGCTCAGGCAGGGGCTCGGTGTAGGATCAAACGATGGGCAGCCCGGGGTAGGGGCGAGACATGTCGCGCCCTCGGCCAACCACGACACAGGTTTCTCTACGGCGATCTCTCACGCCGCAAAAATGGGCCGGCTCGCGTGGTCGGAAATATTGAACCCGAAGCGGAATTCGTTAATGGCGCTCTGGTTGAAAGTGTGAACCCATTGGGAAGCGAGATTCATGACCTTCGAGTCGCGCGTAACCGGGAGGTTCGGGTTGATGTTGTTGGAGGTCAGACTGGAGCGGTCAACGGCGATGCGGCCGAACACGCGATCGGCGTCGCTGAAGTAGTGGTCGACCCGGCCGAAGTAAGTGTTGGGGTTGATCGGCTGCAACACGCCCTTGTTGGACGTGAAGTCCAACGGGTCGGTCTGGCGGAAATCGGCCTCGGGGATGTAGAGGTTCATCACGTTCAACGAGCCTGGGTGTAGTCTCGCCTGCGGGATGACGTTGTTGGCAAACGGCTCGCCGGTATAAGGGTCGAAGATCAGGATCGGCGCGCGATAGAGCCTACCCGTCGCCGGATTGACGGTGCCGTTCATCAACTCAGAAAAATCGCCCTGGCGGAATGCATCCAGGGGGAAAGTCGCCGATTGGACCGTCTCGATGCGCTCGCGGCGCGATTCCCAGTTGAAAGCCCAGAAGGTCTTGTTCTTGATGATCGGTCCGCTCAACACGAGGCCGAACTGATTACGCCGCAGCCGGTCTTTCGGCCGCCGTGCCGCCTCCGAGGTCACGCCGAGATTCAAAAAATAGTTCTCGGCATCGAGCTTATCGTTGCGCAGAAACTCGAACAACGTGCCGTGAATCTCGTTGGTGCCGCTCTTCATGGTGATGCTGGTGACGGCGCCACCGCCAAAACCGATCTCCGCAGAGTAGGCATTGGTCTGAATCTTGAATTCCTCAATGGCCTCGATCGAGGGTACGAAATTGGTGATATGAATGCGCGGGTCCTTGGCATCGACGCCGTCAAGGCTGACTACCTGATGAGTCTCACGCTGGCCGTTGGCGCTCACCGAAAAGCCTTGGCCGGGGATCGGAAAACCGCCCAGGCCGTCGCCGCGGCCGGTGCGGTCGCCGAACTGCACGCCAGGCACCAGCACCGCCAACTGCACCACATTACGGCCGTTGAGCGGCAGCTCGACAATGCGTTTGTTTTCGATGACGCCGCCGACCACCGCGTTTTCCGTGTTCAGCGTTACGGCGGCCGCCGAAACCTCCACCGTCTCAGTCACTTCACCGACCTGCATGATGAAGTTCTGACGCACTTGCGCGCCGGTCTCGACACGCACGCTGGGTACGAGGTCCGCCTTGAAGCCGGCCGCCTCGCAGCGCACTTCATAGTTTCCGACCAGCACGAGAGTGAAGGTGTAGTTTCCGGTTTCGTTCGTGTGGACGACTTGAGCGACGCCCGTGCCGAGATTTCTCATCGTCACGGTCGCACCAGGGATCACCGCCCCGCTAGGGTCGGTGACTAACCCTTGAATGGTCTGGGTGGCTTGTCCCCACAGCGGGCCGTTCGACGGCCCCAGCAGGAGAACGCAAACAACCGCGACCAGGACTCTCAAACTAAGCCCAAGCTTCAGCATTTCGATTCACTCCGTTCAGAGCAAAAAAGGATTCGAGGTCAGGAGGAAAACAGGCTGATGCGCCTGGTGCGACGGGGCAAAACCTGAGGCGATGTTCGCGCGATCGCCGAGAAACGGGCGGCAACGGACAACACGACCACACACACCACGAGCGTTGCGGTCCAAACCCTGCATCCCCAACCTCTCACAGAGGCCGATCGCCCCTTCTTCACGGCCGGCCCCAACCCCTAGCCGGCGGCGCAGGCACTAGATTTCACAACGGTAGCATTGCCGTTCACAGCCGTCAAGCGCCCGCCTGCGGCTCCGCATGCCCCGCCCATGGACACCCGTTCAAGAAACAACGCGCCGCGCCCAGAAACAGCCGATGCTCTGGATGCCGCTACAATTGGTGCAGTCTGCCTGGCATCCAGCCGCAGATGGAGTTCTGCACCATCTGGGTCAGCTCAAGTTGGGGATCAGAGCAGATCAAAAAAAGCCCTGACGATAGAGCAAACGGGAGCCTTGGCGAGGCCGGTAAAGCCGCGGAGCGACCACCAACCGCGGCGGGCGCTCGTAGCCGGCTGGCCGCCGCAACACGGCCTGCAATTAGTGCTCATCAACCGCGACGCGTTTCCAGAATGCGGGTTGCTCCTTCGACCAGTTCGCTCACGACCTCGCCTGCCGGTTTAATCTCGTGGATCAGCCCGACGCCTTGCCCGGCATAGAGAGCCATGGACTCGATGTCGCCCGTCGTCTCGACGCTTGGCGTGAAGCCCATGAATCGCCTGATGGCCACGCGTTCGCCGGCGATCCGCGTTTCCCCGATAACCGGCTCATCCGGGCGCGCTTCGTTTCCTCGCGGTTGATCCTCCAGCCACTGCTCGACGAACGCCGTTCGCAAGGTGCGGTGGGGTGCATTCGGCCAGTTGTATCCAAAGATCGTCGAGCGGACCGTGTCACCCTCGCGGGCTTCGACGATTTTCTGTTTGTAAAACGGGTGAGCGTTGGATTCCGTTGTCGCCAGGAACCGCGTGCCGATGGAAACGGCCTGCGCGCCAAGGACCAGCGCCGCTGCGACGCCGCGGGCGTCGGCGATTCCGCCGGACGCGACCACGGGCGAAGGCGCGACTGCGTCCACCACGGCTGGAACGAGCGTCAGGGTCGAGACTTCGCCGCGCACGTGCCCGCCGGCTTCGACGCCTTGCGCGATGATGATGTCCACGCCCGCGCCGGTAGCTGCGCGGGCCTCATCGACCGAGCCGATCTGATGAATCACCAGAGCGCCCACCGCGTGCGCGGGCTCCACGTACGGAGAGGGATCACCCCAGAACAACGACAGCAGCGGCACGCGCTCTTCGAGACAAACAGCGACATGCTCCTCGACTCCGGCGGGCAACAGCAGGTTGACCCCGAAGGGTTTCTGCGTCAGTGCGCGCAGGCGGCGGATCTGCTGCCGCAATACCTCCGGCGGATTGCGGCTGAATGACATGATGCCGAGCCCGCCGGCGTTGCTAACGGCCGCGGCTAATTCCGGTCCCGTGACAAAACCCATCGGCGCGCACAGAATTGGCACATCCATGCCAAGGCGGTCACAAAGAGGAGTTCGAAGCATAGGGCCACCTATGTGCGCGCCGGCAATCCGTTCACGCCGTTTCGAGAATGAAGGTAGGAAAGTTTAGGCCTTGAAAGGGCTCGAACTCGCCGCGCACCTGGCAGAAGTGCAATTCGCAATTGCGCGCTCCCCAACCGTAAAGCTCATGCACGAGCTTGCTGCGCTCCGCCGGTACAACCACAAGCGGTGTTCGGCCGCGATACTGCTGGAGTTCCCGCAGAATCAAGGCGGCTGCCTGCTCCTCGGTCCGCGTGAAGCCCGGGCCGAGCATATTCAGCGCGGGGTGTCCCGAGGAAGCAAGGAATCCCTCGATGCCACCGTTTTCGTCCTCGTACACCGAAGCGTGCCAGAAACCCGCCTGGTTCCCGATGATAAACCGATAGTCTTGCTCCCGCGTGATGCCGCTGATGGTCTCCTCGAGGCGTTGGATGGCTGGGACGTCCTCGATGCGGGCGTCCCGGCAGCGTTTCAACCCAGGCGTAGTCCTATCCAAACCAGCAGCGGGAACCGAGACCAACATGTCCTGGTAGGCGTGGCGGGGCACGAACCCGGCGCGGTTGTAGAGCGAAAAGGAGTCGAGATTCAGGGCGCTCTGCGTCAGCCGCAAGCTCTTGTAGCCGTTGCGGTCGGTGTAGTCGCAAATGTATTGCAGCAAGGCTCTTCCGACGCCGCAGCCGAAATAGTTCGGATGGACATTCATAATCCCCAGGGCGACATGGCGCTCACGGGGATGGTAGAAGCAGGAGCCCATCAGACGGCCGGTGCGCGTGTTCTCGGCGACCACGCAACAACCCGGCTCGAGCGCGTTGTAGGTATCGTAAAAAACTTCGGTGACCGCGGGGCCGCCGCGAAAGATCTCGGGCAACCCGTGGTTACGGTACCAGGCGTTGATCGACGCGTAGATCAACTCGGCAACTTCAGCGCGGTCCGCCGCGGTGATGACCCGCAGATGCGGAGATGACATAGAAAAACCCTTTCTACCGGATCGGTGCTATCTTACCTGAGCGGGCGAGAGTGGGCGAAATCGTGGAACCGAACGGCTACTGCATTTGGCCCGCAAGGGGACACCGCCAAAGCATGACAACCCCCGAACAATAGGGGTTCCGGAGTGGGACGAATGAGTGTGCGTTGGTTTGGTTTGCTTCTGATTCTGGCGGGTGCTGAACCGGGGTTGGCTGCCG
Organism: Bryobacterales bacterium; assembly: GCA_040902925.1. Taxonomy (GTDB): domain Bacteria; phylum Acidobacteriota; class Terriglobia; order Bryobacterales; family UBA6623; genus JBBDWJ01. The sequence continues at coordinate 5,079 of JBBDWJ010000121.1, forward strand.
CCGTTTCCGCGGATCTTTCCGAGGTTCGCTCCGGGCCGATTCAGGCCGAATCAACAAACGAGTCGTTGCTGGTGACTTGGCCGGACGCCTATGGCCGGCCGTGGCGGGCGGCGTTCTCGTTGGATCCGGAAAAACCTCTCATCACCTCCATTGCGCTTGGCGAAAAACTCGTGGTGAAGGATGCGCGGCCGTTCTACCAGGTCGAAACCGGAATCCGGCGGCGCGGCTGGAACGCGTTCTTTGATTTTCCACCAAGTCATCCCGAGGGGACGCGCCACTTTCATTCCGAATTCACGTTGAAGTCGGCCAAGGCGCGCAGCCTCGGAGAGCGGCTGGAGGTTTCGTTCGACGGACTGCGGCTCGGGATTTTTGAAGGCAGCGTCGTCTACACGTTCTATCCAGGAAGCCGCTTGATTCAACAAGAAGCGGTAGCAACGACGCAGCAACAGGACGTCGCGTATTATTACGACGCCGGACTCGTGATGCAGGCGCCGTGGGATGAGCAGCCCGGCCGCAACATGCTCACACGGGTCAGCTACTACGACACCGAAGGCAGACTTCGGACGGAGGCGAGCAACGGCTTGCAGCCGGAGCGAATCCCGGTGCAGGCGCGCTATCGGGCCCTGGCCGCTCAATCGGAGGGCGGCAGCGTGGCGGTGTTTCCCGAGCCACACCGCTATTTCTTCCCGCGCGATTTCACGTCGAACCTGGGTTATCTGTGGCACCGCTCGTGGCGCGGACAGGTATCGCTGGGCATCCGGCAAATCCGCGATGAGAACTGGGTCTTTTACCCGTGGGTGAATGCACCTCCGGGAACGACACAACGCATGGGCATGTTTCTGCTCGTTACTCTCGACTCCCCATCGGCGGCGCTCGAAGATGTGTTGCGTTATACGCACAAGGACCGCTTCGCCGAGCTGCCCGGCTACAAGACGCTGAGCACGCACTGGCATCTCGCCTATACCGTGCAAGCGTTGTCGCATGGCTTCCAATGGACGCCGCCGTTCAAGCCCGTTCTCAAGGCCATG
>JBBDWJ010000122.1:0-5964 GCA_040902925.1 Bryobacterales bacterium
GAGTATACGGCAACCCTGTTCTTTTGTCCATCTATTTGTTGGACACTACACTAGTTTGAAGCCGATGACATCAGCGGCGCGAGGGCCGGCACGGTCTTCGGGGGAATGCGGTGCTTGGTCGATTGCTCGTAGGCGTAGGCGAGCTTGATCATCGTGGGCTCGCTGTACGGCCTGCCGAAAAAGGTGATTCCGACGGGCAGGCCCTCGGCGGTGAATCCCGCCGGAACGACAATCGACGCCACATAGATCAGGTAGGTGTTCAGGTGGGGCGCGCCCTTCATGTTCACGTAGGGCGGGTTGAGGCCATCTTTGATCAAGGTCGGCGTGTGCTCGACCGCCTTGTGAACAATGGCATCGAGGTTGTGATCCGCCATCACCTTCATGACGTTGAGCATGAGTTCGTCGCGGGCTACCAGGTATTCGTAGTGGGCGTTGCCGGCGCCGTCCTGGATGATCGAGCGCGAACGGCCGCGCCGCTGGAGAACTTTGCCGTAGTCGGGCGAGTTCGCGAGGTCCTCGGCCGTCTTGTAGGGGGAGTTCGGATTCCGGCTGAAATAGTTCTTGGCGCCGTCTCCCCGGGTCGAGGGGTCCGAGGCTCTCTTGGCGAGCAGCTCGTTGAGGTTGGGAACCTCGATCGGATCGACGACTTCCGCGCCCGCCGCCTTCAACTCGCCAATGGCCTTGTCGAAGATGGCCGTGACGTTTTTGAAGTCTTCCGAATCCGGTTCGGAGTCGTTCCCCATCGACTGCCGCAGAATGCCGACTCGCGCGCCCTTCAAGCCGTCTTTGTCGAGAAACGCCGTGTACGTTTCGGGCACGTGGCCGACACCGTACGCCGTGACCGGGTCCTCGGAGTCGTAACCGACCATGACGTCGAGCAGCTTGGCGAGGTCGGTCACCGTACGCGTCATCGGTCCTAAAGATCCCGTCGGCGAGGGCCAACCGCCCCAGACGCCTGTGCGGCTAACGAGTCCGGCGGTCGGCCGCATTCCGACGATGCTGTTCCAGATGGAGGGCCGGCGGATGGACGCGTAGCCTTCCTGGCCAATGCCGACCGTGGCGAAGTTTGAGGAGACCGCGGCGCCGGTGCCGCCGGATGAGCCCCCGACGGTTCGCTCGAGATCGTATGGGTTGTGCGTTTCGCCAAACAGGGACCCGAACGTGTCGCCGCCGCCCAGCTCACCCAGGGTGACCTTCGCGAGAATGATCGCCCCGGCTTCCTTGAGCTTGCTGGCCACGACGGAGTCCTGGGTCGGCACGTAATCCTTCATGACGACCGAGCCGAGAGTCGTCGGCAGTCCGGCGACGTCCATCTGGTCTTTGACGGCGATGGGGATGCCGTGAAGCGGCCCGACCGGTCCCGATTGCTTGAAAGCCGCATCGAGCCTGTCCGCTTGTTCGAGGGCGTCGGGGTTTACCGTGATCACGCAATTGATCTTGGGGCCGTTCTTGTCGTAGGCCTCAATACGATCGAGGTACATCTGGGTAAGCTGGCGAGCGGTGAGCCTGCCATCGGCGTAGGCTTTGTGCACCTCTTCGATGGTTGTCTCCATCACGTCGAAATCTTCTGTTTCGGCGCTCTGAACCTGGCTGCATGACGGGATCAGTGAAACCACGGCGAAAACCGCGGCGAGCCTCGCTCCCAACAATGTTTTCTTCGCTGTTTCGCTCGGATACATCAATCGTTCCTTTCCTCTCGTCCTGGCTTGACTGCGCGGCCGGGCACGAAACTCGTCGTCGGATCGACTTTTCTTCGGATACGTGCCTGGCCTGGATGGCTCCCGTTGTACTTTCCGTCCGAGCCGGGTTCCCGGCGTGGTGCGTTTGCGCCGGGACCACCGGCACGGACGGCGCGGACAGGAACAGAGCTGCGAGAGCCGCTCCTGCCCACGAAGGCTGAATAGTGCCTTGCATCGCGCCAACCTGATTTATCGAGCCTCAGAAATGGAGCTTCAGGCCGACCTGAATGCGGCGTCCGGGCGTGCGGGTGGAGGTGATCAAACCCGCATCGGAAGGATTGCGCCCTTGGCGGTCGAAGATGACGGTTTCCGGATCGTCGAAGTTGGTGTGGTTGAACGCGTTGAAGAACTCGAAGCGCAGTTGGCTCGTAAATCTCTCGTTGAACCGAATGTTCTTGAATAGAGAAAAGTCGAGATTGGAGAGCCCCGGCACCGTCAAGGTGTTGCGGCCTAGGTTGCCCAGCGTGTACTGAGCCGGGAAGCCGAAGCACTCGGTTTTGATGTAGCCGTTCGGGTTTCCAGAATTGGTGAGCTCGCCTTCGCAGCCAGGACCCAGGAGAAGGTTCGGACGCTGTCCGAGCGCGCCCCCGCGCGTGTCGGCCTTGCTACCCGCCTGGTCGTTGTTCAGTACGGGCGAGAACGGCGTACCCGTTTGGGCCCGATAAATCGTGCCAAGCTGCCATCCGCTCAGCAGCGTTCGGACCAGCCCGGTCTTGGATTGGCCGAAGGGCAGCTCCCAAACGAGACTGAAGACGAAGTTATGCCGGAGATCGAAGTCAGAAAGCCCGCGATTGAGGTGCGGGAACAGCGGATGCGGCACCGCAACGGAGCTCGAGTAACCGCTGGTTGAGCTGGTCGAACCCGTCGAAGAAGCCGTATCGACACTCTTGCTCCAGGTGTAGGAACCCATCACCTGCATTCCACTGCCGAGCGTTCTGCGGACGCTGGTTTGCAGCCCGTGATAGTAGGAGTCGGCGTTCCAGGTATCGGTCGTATTGATCGAGGCGAAATTGGGATTCAATACGACGCCGTCCTCGGGGTAGATCACGCCCTCGGGCGTCTCGGTCGGAAGGACCGTGTTCATGTTGCGCTCGACGAGCGGCAGGTGAACGCCGCGCGAGCCCGAGTAGCCGATCTCCGCGATCCAGCCGGAGATCTCGCGCTGGATGTTGAAGGTCCACTTCGTGCTGTAAGAGCGCCCTGGATCCGGCTCGATGTACGCTGTTCGTAACGTGTCGATCTGCATCTCGTTAAAGGCCCCGCCGGGAAACGATCCGGCCGACGGACTGAGCGTCACGCCCTGCAGAAAGGTCGGCAACGAGCGCGTCAGCGGCGTGTCGTAAAGCCAGACCAAAGGCAGCGAGTCGAAGATCCCAAAGCTCGAACGGATCGAGGTCTTACCGTCCCCGAACGGATCCCACACGACGCCGATTCGCGGTGAAAAGTTTTTGCGGGTCGGGTTGCGGTCGTGTACGGGTCCGCCGACCGTGACCTCGCTGTCGAACAGGTCGTGAAGAAGCGCAATCTTTCCGTTTACTTCCGTGGGGATCGTCGCGAACTCGTACCGCAGGCCGAGGTTGACAGTGAGGTTGTTTCTCAGACGGATGTCGTCTTGCACGTAGCCCCCGAACAGGGTCTGACGCAGGCCGCGCCGCGTGTCGGAACCCGGGTAGAGAGCCGAGAATGTCGTCGGCTGATTGGTCAGAAACTCCGCGATGGAGCCGAAACCGAAATCGCCGCCGCTGCGGTTGGGGCTGTCGAAGTTGTAGTGCATGCGCTCAACGCTCACCCCGACCTTCAGAGCGTGGATGCCCTTGGTGATGTAGAGGTTCTCGTGGATTTGATAGGACGCGAAGTTGTAGAAGGCTTCATTGTTCGCGCCCGGTCCGCCTCCGGGGACCGTGAGACCGGCGACCGACGTCGCCCCGATGTTCAGGCCGGGAACGAAACCGAGCGAGGGGTCTTCGAGGAGGGGATTGAAGACTTGCGAGATAGCGTCGGTGTCCATGGCGCGCCGGGAAAAGCCGATTCGGGCTACGTTCAGTAGCGTCGGGCTGATGACTCGGGTGTATTCCAGCGACGCCCCCTGGCGGCGCGACGTCAGCGCCTCTTCCTTGGTGCGATATACATCGGTTGAAGTGGAGTCCGCATCGTCGAAGAAATAGCTGCCTGAAAGGCTGTCTTGCGCCGAGAAGGTGTGGTCCATCTTGCCGAGAATGTACTTGCCGGAGGAGAGCTTGTCGGTCGGACCGACGAACTGGGCCGTGTCGCCGGCGCCTAGCAGGCGGCCGTTCGGCAGCGGCATCAACTCGATGAACCGCGCCACCGCGGGGTCAACGGTCACGTCGCCGGTAGAAAGTATTCCCTGGCGCGCGTTGGCGGTGAGCGTCGTAGCAACCGAAGTAGTCGGAAGCGCCTCCTCGAGGCCTTCATAGTTCATGAACCAAAACGTCTTATTCTTGGCAACCGGTCCCCCGACCGCCGCGCCGTATTGGTGTCTGCGAAAAGTCGGCTTCTCGACGTCGAAGAAATCGCGCGCGTCGAGCGCGCTGTTGCGATGAAAGTAGAAAACGGTGCCGTGCAACTCGTTGGTGCCCGACTTGGTTACGGCATTGACGACGCCGCCAGTGGCGCGGCCGTACTCGGCGGAATAGTTGCTCGAAACCAGTGAGAACTCGCGGACCGCTTCCACTCCGAGATTCGTGCCCAGAATGCTGGCGGGCGTCGTGTTTGAGGCGTCGTTGACGCTAATGCCGTCAAGCCGGAAATTATTTTCCGTGGGCCGCGCACCCGATACCGTCAGCTTCACGCCGCTACCTCCGCGGCTGCCGCCGCCGCCGCTTCCGATCGAGGCCGTGCCGGGCTGCAAGGTCGCCAGTTGGGTCCAATCGCGCCCATTCAGCGGCAGCTCGCGAATCGTGGTGCCTCCGACGTTGCGGCTCACCGTCGCCGTCGATAGGTCGACGACTGCTTCCGCGGCAACGACTTCCACGGTTTCACTGACACTGGCCAGTTGCATCTCCACGTCGACGACGATCTCGGCGCCGACCGTCAGGTTGATGTTTCTGCGGACCGCCGTGGCGAACCCATTGGACTGAAACACGACATCGTAAGGTCCGGGTTGCAGGTTAACGGCGCGATATGCGCCGTTTTCATTGGTGACCAAGTCGCGGCTGATGCCGGTAGCTACGTTGGTGACAACGACGGCGGCAGCGGGAATGCTGGCGCCCTGCTGGTCGCGGACCGACCCGAGTACGGTGCCGCCGGCCGTCTGAGCAACGGCCCGGGGCGCCAACAACGCCGGCAACGAAAGCAAAACCATTGCGGCGTGCAGTGCAAACTTGCTGATCCGCATGCAAATCCTCCTCTTTCTGTTCCCCCGAACAACGTCTCGCGGCCACACGCCAATGGCGTGCGGCAAGATTGAGGTCCGGCAGTGCGCAAGAAATGCGCTGAAAACGCGAAGTAAGGTACAAACCGGCGAGAATCGGAACTAACGGGAGTTGTCCATGCGGTCTCGGCGAGCCCGCGCGCACAATACTCCGCTACTCCTCAAGGCCGCCTTCGATCGGCGCCACGAAGAAAGGGAGTCCCGCCAAATCTCGGCAAGGCCAAATCTCGGCAAGGAGGTTGACCGGCGGCGTGACCCGCGGGGGCCAGCTACCGGAAGCTGTCTTTCAGAATCAGTACCGCTTGTGTCTTGCCCGGCATTGCGATCAACGAGGGTTGATCCAAAACCTAGGCTGTTACGCGGCGTACTGCGTGCCCAACGTGAGCACTTTCAACGAGGACAAATCGGCGTTTCGAGGGAGCCCTCTCGGGCTTGTTTCATGGAGGGAGCGTCTCATGACACCCCATTGGAAACCAAGTGTAGCTTCATGCCGCCCGCGGGTCCAATCAATAATCCTTATGGCCCCCATAGAACCGGTAGAAGTGCGCGGTGCGGGCAGGTTTTGTCATTTGACTGCGCGGGTATTTCTTTTTGCGCCGCTTCGCGTTTTTGTTTGACACATCCCCAGCGCCACGGTATTCTTACAAGCATTCTCCGCTCCGAGTCTCAGTCTAGCCTCGTGAACGGAACGCTTCCACGCTGAGGGCTACCCCACGAGCCCGACCACCTCAACGCTGAGTTCCGGCGAAGTTAGCCATACCTAGTCCATCTGCTTTCGTTAGCACCTGACTTATGCACAGAATCAGCATGCCAAGCCCTCTGCGTGCTCGGCTG